>JBAXTX010000024.1:0-25372 GCA_037129975.1 Verrucomicrobiia bacterium
TCATGCGCCGAGTTTCTTACCTGTTTTCAATTCCCGCAAGAGCAAAGTTCGCGGACTCGTCACACGCAACGGAAAATTCTACCTCCCTGCGGGCCGTGCTGCAAGAGCTGATGGATTCCCTCCCCGGCGACACGCAATGGCTTTCCCCGTCACCACAACGCGGAGAAAAGGACATCCCCGCAAAGACGTTCAGGGAATCTCTGCGGCTGGTGCGGACAGCCGCAAAGCTGCCGTGGATTGGCTTCCGCGATTTCCGGCACTACTTCGCGAGCCAAGGCGTTATGGCCGGACTCGATTACATGACCATTGCAAAATGGCTTGGACATCAGGACGGCGGGATTCTGGTCGGGAAGGTGTATGGACACTGGAACGATGCGCACCAGCGCACCGCCGCCGACAAGCTGGCGCCATTCGGAACAGGGGGAGCTTATTCATTTCTGTATTGAATTGGGGGCTCCCGTCTTTATCGGGCCGGGACTGCCCCGAGGTAATTGCCGTAGGTAAGCAGGCTGACAGAGAGAACCAGAACAACGATAGCCGCAAAAAGTGCCGACCATGTGCGGGGGCGGCAGCCGTTCCATTCTTTAAGAACTACCCCGGCCAGCGAGCTGAAAAAGACGAGCATCGCCATGTGGATCGCCCAGCTGGTGAACTGATATTCGCCCATTCGGACATGGCCAAGACCATAGAAAAAAAACTGGCCATACCAGAGGACGCCGGTCAGTCCTGCCATCCAGAAATTTATGGGCAGGGAGGGATTTCCCTCGCCCGCAGGCAGTTCAAAATATTCGCCAAGCGTACGGTGCCGGAAATGCAGAAACAGGCAGTAGCCGGCCGTCGTGAAAAACGCGCCGCCACACGAGAAGATGTAAACCACATTCCCCTCAAACTGCCCGGCCCCATGCGCTGACGCGATGGCGGCAATCGGCTTTCCCGCATCGAGCGAAAGCCCGAACACCGCCGAAAGCACCCCCGCAAGCACGCAATAGAACAGGCCTCTCCCAAGCTGAAAACCTTCCGGCATCGTGTCGGAATTGCGGAGGTCGGCATCTTTCAGCCAGCCAGCAAGTCCAGAAACCAATATGCCGATCGTTGCCGTGGCGACACCGGCGAGCACCCAGGCGGCACCAGTTTTCCCGCACAATCCCGCCAGCTCACCGGAAAGAAGCGGCGTCAGCATGGTTCCCAGCACGCACGAGATCCCGATGGCGATCGCATAGGTGACAGAGAACCCGATCAATCGAATAGCAATCCCGAAGGCCGTTCCTCCCACCCCGTAAAGCGCTCCGAGAAGGAAGGTTTTTACCATCACGCTGGTTGGGGCTTCGGAAAGGACGCACATTAGCTGCGGGATGGTAAGCCACGCGCCCACCCATGGCAGGATGACCCAGCAGGTTGTCGCCTGCGCGAGCCAGTAGGTTTGCCATGACCATCCCCGGGTTCGCTTCTGCGGGGTATAGCAAATTGCGGAGCTGCAAGCGCCGATGGAGTGAAGGGCTGCGCCGAGTAGGGGGTTGGGGGCCATAGTAGGATTTGAGAAAAACCGGCGGTCGGCCGATCGGGTTATGAGAAACATTCTGGCGGCAGCTAAGCGGCGTTCATCTGCGGTGAGTTGGTTTAGTCCAGATGGAACACTTCTTCCATCGTGCTCCACCATTCGCCGGCGTCCCGGGAGTCCAGCGGTTTTTGGCAGGGGGTACAAACCTCCCACCAACGCTTGGTCGTCGGATCCGCCGCCATCTTCGCCATGTCCGCGGCAAAATCCCCGCCGGAATACTCCAGGTAGCTGAAAAGGTACGGCTGTCCGTCATCGAGGCGACGAAGGAAAATCGAATAGTTCGAGATATGGCAAGCCTTGATCATCTCCAAAACGCCCGGCCAGACGGCCGCGTGCAGGCGCTTGTATTCTTCAATATTCTCCGGTCGGAGGCCGATGACCCAGCCGTGGCGTTTGGGATTATTCATGAGAAATGCTCAGTCGATGGCCTCATCGAATTCGCCAAGATGCAGCGGGTAGCGGCCAAATTCCCGTACCAGGTTCACTATGTAGTCGTAGGTTTTGCCAGACACAGAACTGCTGACAGAATGGTCGCTCTGAAAGATGAGCCCGCCGCCTTTGGCTGCGTTGAGCTTTCGCAGGACTTCGCGCTTTATGGCGTCATGGTCACCTGTCTCCCAGACCTGCATGTCGCTGTTGCCGCAAAATCCGATGCGATGGCCGTATTGGCGGCGGAGATCGACGCAGTCCATGCCCGCCTTTACTTCGAGCGGGTTATAGCTGTCGATGCCGATGTCGATATAATCCTGGAAGATCGCGCGGACATTTCCGCAGCCATGGTAGATCACTGGCAGTCCGGCAGAATGCGCCGCCTCCGCAATCTTCGCAACCCAAGGCTTGAAATATTCCCTCCAGTAGACCGGCGAGAATAACATGCTGTTTTTGTAGGCGACATCCCCCCATATCAAAAAGCCGTCGAGATATCCTTCCCCGGCGACGATCTCGGCTTTTGCCATTTCAAAGTAGAATGAGCCAATCCGGTTGATTGCTTCTCCCATTTCCTCCGGATATTCCCCCATCCACATCAGGGCATTTTCCTGCCCGACCAGCCTGGTAAGACATTCGCTGACCTCCATAACGCTCCCATACACCGGAAAGTCGGGATGCAGTGATTTGACGGTTCCGAGCCACGCCGGGGTATTTCTCTGGAACCCGTCTCCAACGCCTGCGATCTGGTTGTCTCCTGCGCTCAGGAACCTGCGGGAGTCGTCCGGCGCATCGAATTCGACCGTCTGCAGCTTTTCAAACGTGTCGATTTCCCACGCCCGCATCTCCGGCATCGGAAACGAATAATGCTTGTGCATAATCGTGCCGAACCCGGTCTTTACGGTAATTTCCTCCGGAGTTTCGCTGAGCGTTTCAAACGGGCGGATCCACGGGTCCATGTTCGGCACGGTCACAATGTAGTCGAGGTCGTAGTGGCAGTAGGGATTGGCGTCCGGCGCAAGCCCGAGCTCCTCGCGCCAGCGCTTTGTGAATCCGCCCCAGAAAAAATCGCTGATCGGCACCCGATCCGGCTCCTCGTGCCGAAGGGCCTTGTTCATCCGATCAAGCTTCTGAAGGGTATTCTGCTTGCGGGCGGTTGATGAGGTGGAGGTTCCTTTCGTGTCGAACATGCTCATGCTTGATTCCTTACCCGATTATTGACATTCCGGCTATCTCTATAATGATCTCATATGTGTCTGATTGGATCATTGAACGCGTAAATCGGGGCGCCTACGAACAGCCGTTTTCGGGGGTAGGAGTCGAGTTTGATCCCCTCGGGGTCAATCCGGATCGCCAGGGCGTGACCCTCCATGAAACAGGATTCATTGAGGGCAATGACCGTTGGAATTTTCCAGGCGTCTTCAGTCCCTTCTGGCGGTTCCACCACAACGGATCGCGCGGACACTGCATGCTTTTTGGGGATCGGATGGTTGAGCTCGTGCCTGGAGTTGTCATCCTGATCCCCCCTCACTGTCTTTTCCATTGCCTGGGCGGGAATCCGGTGCCGACGTTCTGGATGGCATTCAGCTTCTCACGCAGGATGCACGCGGAAGCCGTGCTCCCGGCGATCCTGACGGCGAGGGACACCGAGATGTGTCTGATCCGCGATCTAAGCAGGCTCGTCTCCTCGAATCCCGACGGCAAACCTAATGATGCCATTTACAGGAACAGCCTCGCGCTTGTGCATGTCGCCCTCTCGCGGACGGAGCTGCGCTGGCAGCCTCCCGCACCTGAAAGATTTTCCAAGGTTATTTCGTACATCGACCGCCACCTGCAGACAAAATTCTCCAGCGAGGCTCTTGCCAAAATGGCCGGGATGAGCCTCCCGAGCTTCAACAGGACGTTTCGGACAGTGTTCGGAGCTTCACCTGCGCAATACATCACGGGACTGCGCGTGCGTGAAGCCTCTCGCCTGCTTCTCCGAACAGAACAGGCGATTGAATCCATCGCCGAAAAAACCGGATTCCCCAACCGCGCCTACTTTAGCCGTGTCTTTTTGCATTCAACAGGAGAACCTCCTGCAAGCTTTCGCCGCCGCCACCGGTTCGAGGAGGCGCCACAAGGCGATTGAGCCCGATCTTCAAAGTTCGTGCTTCCTTTCAAGACGGTGTGCGATGTCAAATCCGGGGAGCACGGGCCGGGGGTGCTCCACAGAGCAAGTCGCTTCCTCAGTTTGCTTCGAAGTTCGGGTTGAACTGGTCACTCCACTTCCAAGCGCAATGCGTCATACATCACACTTCCGATTCGGCCCGTGCGTGCTTTGTCCGGGGCGGCAAAGGGAACTGCCTTGGTATGCTCCAGAGTGAGGCGGTTTGTGCCAGCAGACAACAATTTTTCCTCGAAAGGGAGATAAACAAGCTGGAAGCCGCATAAACACCGGATTTTACGGCGATTCTGAACTTCCTGCTACTGGCTGCTCATCGGGTGGCCACTTGGAAAGATTGGCGATGGTGCGGTGCTTGACCTTGCCGGCGAGGCGGTGGGTTTCGCGCAGGAGGATGCAGGGCGGAGAGTTGCGGGGGATGCGGTTTCAGAAGTCCGGTTATTTCCAAGAGACGGTTTAAGCCGCCGGCCCACGGTTTCAGGGAATCCGTTCGTTCTTGATGGCGTTCTTCGATTCGTCCTCGAACATCAGCGCGCCGGTCGGGCAGTGTTTGACGCAATCCTCCGCGACTTTCAGCAATCCGTCGGCGAGCGGACCCTTGAGCGGGACGCCGATTTTCAGGTCGAACCCGCGGCCGATGAACGTGAGTCCGAGCGGGGCCTCAGCGGCGAGCTCGACGCAGATGCCGCATGAGATGCACTTGCCCGGCTCGAAGATCACGCCGGCCGGCTGGCGGATGAACTCGAACCTGCGGCGATGCTCCCCCGTGTAGGCTTGGGGGTCCACCTCGTATTCTTCGGCGAAGATGCGGAGCCGGCAGTTGTTGGCCGCGCGGCAGTCGCAGTGGCAGCAGCGGCCCGCGGCGGCCTCGGCTTCTGTGACAAGCTCCCGCACGCTCAGCGCCGCGACCGAGCCCTTCGCCAGTTCCTGGTACTCCTGCATCTTGGGAATTGTCGAGGTGAAGTCCTTGCGTCCGACGCGGTGGGTCCTGCCATTCAGAAAACCATCCACGCATTCGGCCAGGATCCGTCCGTCGCCGACCGAGCGCGCCGGATCGTAGCCGGTGCGGATCGCGCTGCCGGCCGCGAACACGCCGGGGACGGTGGTCTGGTAAGTGGCGGCATCAATGCGGATCGTGCGCGCCGTGGCCTCGACGCCGAGCCCGGCGGGGTCGGTTTTCTGCATGTTGCCGACAGCGAGGATCACCGCGTCGAATTGCTGCCGGAGTTCCACGAGGCTGACATCGCGGCCGAGCTGCGTGTCCAGGCGCAGTTCGAGGCCGAGCCGTTTGACGACTTCGATTTCTCCGTCGAGGACGGCACGCGGCAGTTTGGATTCCGGCACGCCGTAACGCATGTGGCCGCCGGGCTCGGCGTGGCCGTCGAAAACGGTGCAGTCGTGGCCGGACTGCATCAGGAAAAATGCCGCGCTCAAGCCGGTCGCTCCCGCGCCGACGATGGCGACGCGTTTGCCGGTCGGCGGCGCGCAGTCTGGCACGAACGGGTCGGCCAAATCCTGGTTGGCGACCTCGCGTTCGATCAACTGGATCGCGACGGGGCCGTCGTATTGGCCGCGGCGGCAGCCGGATTGGCACGGCGCGCGGCAGATCCGGCCCATCACTCCGGGAAACACGACATTTTTTTTCACCAGCGCGATGGCCTCGCGCATTTTGCCCGCGGCAACGAGCCGGATCGTGGCGGGAATCTGGAGCCGGGCGGGGCAGACGCGCTGGCAGACGGAAACGCAGTCGCCGAGGTGGTCGCTGAACAGGAGCTCCATCGCCGCCTTGCGCGCCGCCCTGACCTCGGGCGTTTCGCTGGCGACGACCATGCCGTCGTCGGCTTTCGTCGAGCACGAGGGCGACAGGCGCGGGTCGTTGCCGATGCGCACGACACACGCCATGCACGACGGCCGGTTTTCCTTCACGCCGGCGAGGTGGCAGAGAGTTGGGATATTCAGCCCGAGCTGGCGTGCGGCGTCGAGCACCGTGCTGCCGTCCGGCACGGTGACGGACTGTCCGTCAATCGTCAGGGTCTTACTCATGTTTGGTCAGGTGTTCGGGCAGCGGTTCCTTGTGCGAATGGCCGGGGCACTTGGATCCGCCGCTCATGATCGTGATGGCGTTCACGGGGCAGGCGATGCGGCAGACGTCGCAACGGGTGCAAATGTCGGGGTCGATCCGGTGGCGGCTGTACGGCGTCAACGGGATGGCGTTGGCCGGGCAATGCTGGGCGCAGATCGTGCAGCCGGTGCAGTTGTTCTGGACGACGTATTGGATCAGTGCCTTGCACCTGCCCGCCGGACAACGGCCCGCGATGTGCGCCTCGTATTCGTCGAGAAAGTAGCGAAGGGTGGTGAGGACGGGATTCGGCGCGGTCCTTCCGAGGCCGCAGATGCTGCCCTGCGATGTCAGGCCGGCCAACCGGCGGAGCTCGTCGAGATCCCCCGGCTTTCCTTTTCCCTCGCAAAGCTTGTCGAGGATCTCATACATCCGCGTCGTGCCGATCCGGCAGAACGTGCACTGGCCGCACGACTCGTCGCGCAGGAACGACATGAAATACCGCGCCACGTCCACCATGCAGTCGTCCTCGTCGAGCACGATCATCCCGCCCGAGCCCATGATCGCGCCCGCCGCCGCCAACGCCTCGTAATCAACCGTCGTGTGGGCGAGCGACGCCGGGATGCAGCCGCCCGACGGACCGCCGATCTGCACGGCCTTGAATTTTTTGCCGCCCGGCACGCCCCCGCCGATGTCTTCGACAATCCCGCGGATCGTGATCCCCATCGGCACCTCGATGAGCCCGGTCCGGTCAATCTTGCCGGCCAGCGCAAAGACTTTCGTGCCCTTGCTCTTCTCCGTGCCGAGCGCGGCGAACTCCTCCGCGCCATGGCGGACGATCCACGGCACCATCGCAAACGTCTCGACGTTGTTGATCAATGTCGGCCGCTGCCACAGTCCGCAGTCCGCCGGATACGGCGGCTTGATGCGCGGGATGCCGCGCCGGCCCTCGATGGACTCGATCAACGCGGTTTCCTCGCCGCACACGAAGGCTCCAGCGCCCTCGAAGATCCGGAGTTTGAAGGGAATTTTTCCGCCGAGGATGCCGGTCCCGAGGAACCCGCGTTCTTCCATCTGTCGGATCGCCGCGCGCAACCGGGCGACCGAGCGCGGGTATTCGGCCCGGACGTAGAGGCAGCCCTCCGCCGCGCCGACGCAGTATGCGGCAATCAGCATCCCCTCGATCACGCGGAACGGGAACGATTCCATCACCATCCCGTCCATGAAGGCGCCGGGATCGCCTTCGTCGCCGTTGACGATCACATATTTCAAGGTGTCCGGCGACGGGGCGGCCCGCACCCGCGACCATTTGACGCCGGTCGGGAATCCCGCGCCGCCACGGCCGCGGAGTCCGCTCCGGGTGATTGTGGCAATGGTCTCCTCCGGGCTGCGGCCGAGCACCCGGCCGAGCGCGGCGAATCCCTGCATCGCGAGATATTCGTCGAGGTCGAGCGGATCCATCTCGCCCAGCCCCTCGGTCGCGATGCGAACCTGCCGGTCCCTGAAAGCCGCGACCGGATTCCCGGCGACATCGAGCGTGTGAGCGCCGGGGTTATCCAGGCCGCCATCGGCGGTGACGAAATGTTCCAACGTCCGGTCCATCCACCGCACGGCGCGCCGGCGCAGGCTCGCCGGCCGGAAATGCCGGCGCACGATGCCCTCGGCTTCGTTCGGGCCGACTTTCGCGTAGAACGCGGTGGGTCCGCCCGGCAGCCGGACCTCGACGATCGGCGTCTGGTGGCACATGCCGACACAGCCGACACGTTTGACCGACACGGAGACGCCGAAACTTTTCACGGTTTGGCGCAGCGTGTGGAAAAGCTCGTCGCTGCCCTTCGCCATGCAGCACGAGCCGAGGCCGACGCGGATCTCGGCGCCCCCGCCGTTGGGATGCCCCGCGATGGTGTCCACGTCGGTGATCGCTTTGTGCCGGGTCGCGCGGAAATCCTCGACCATTGCGCCGATGGTATCGGCGGCCAGGTGTCCGTATGTCGTGTGGTCCACCTTGACGACCGGTGCCAGCGTGCAGCAGCCGAGGCAGGCGACGCGTTCGACCGTGAACTCGTTGTCCGGGGAGGTGTCCCGGCCGGCGGGAATTTGAAGTTGCCGGAGGATGTGCTCGTGGATGTTTTCCGAGCCTTTGACATGGCAGGCGGTGCCGTGGCAGACCCACATCGTGTGGCGGCCGACTTCTCCCAGCCGGAACTGGTGGTAGAACGTCGCGACGCCGATCAAGTCTGAGAGCCGGATGCCGGTCATTTCGCTGACGCGCCGCAGCGCCGGTTCCGGCAGGTGCCGGTATTCGCGCTGGATGCCCTGCAAAATCGGAATAGTCGCCTCCGGGCGGTGGCCGGTCCGCTCGAGCAATCGGTCAACAAAGGCATTCGTGTCCGTCATTTGTTTTCGATGCAGAACAGGTTTTTTTTTCCGCGCAGGAACAGGCGTTTACCGAGTGGCACGGGGCTGGCATTGCACGCCTCGCCAATCTCGCCGCGGCCGAGCTCCTTGTAAACGTCCCCGGTCTCAAGCACCCACGCGGCCCCTTTGCGGCTGACGAGAATCAACGCGTTGCCGGCGATCGTCGGCGACGCGTAGAACTCGTCATCGAGCTCGTGTGTCCAGACGACCGCGCCGGTCTGCAGGTTGAAACAGGTCAGCAGGCCTCCGCTGTCGATGACATACACCCGCTGGCCGTCGCTGACCGGGCTGGTTGCGTCCGGCACGCCTTCTTCGGCTTTCCACGCGGTGTCCGCGGCGCCCGGGCGCAGTCCGATGATCGCGGAGTTCGGCGCGACGGCGACGATCATGTTGTCGGCGATGACCGGCGAGGGAGCCACGTCGCTCTCGAGGCATTTGTTCCGCCAGAGCTCCTGGCCGTCAACCGGGTTGTAGGCGATGACAAACGGGCTGGCGCATGTGAGCAACTGCGGCCGGCCGCCGACGTCGAACACCACCGGCGACGACCACGAGGCGGCGACGTCGCGTTGGGCCTCCCAGAGCGGCCGGCCGGTCCGCGTGTCGAGCGCGAGCATCTTCGACTGGCCGTCCTCGGGCTGACCCCGGTCGATCTGGATCAGCAGCCTGTCCTGATGGATCGCCAGCGATGCGGCGTAACCGTATGTATTTTCCAGCGGACCGATGTTGCGCGCCCAGACCTGTTTGCCGGAAAAATCAAACGCCGCGATCTCGCCGGTCGGGAAAAGGGCATAGACACGGCGGCCGTCGGTGACCGGCGTCGGCGCGGCGAGGCTCGTGTCCTCGCTGACCTCCGGCGTCGGCGGGCGCACGCCGCCGGGCAGCCTGGCCGTGGCCGACCACTCGAGCGCGCCGGTGTCGGCGTTGAATCGGAACACGCTGCTTTGCGTTTTGTCCGCTCCGGTCAGGAAGACGGCATTACCCCAGACCACCGGCGAGCTCAACCCGTGCAGCGGCACTTCGGTTTTCCAGAGGATGTTTGCGCCGGTTTTCGCGTTCCATGTGACCGGCACGACGGCATCCGGGGCGACGCCCAGCCCGCTCGGGCCGCGGAACGACGGCCACTGCTGCCGCATCTCGTCGGCCGACGGAAAATCCGGCACAGCCGCAACGGATGGCGTGGACGGAGCGGCTGGAGAAATCGAAGCGCGTTCCGGCAGGCTGGCGGGCTGCGTCGAGACGGCGACCGCGGCCGCCGCGACAACCGCGAACATCCCGGCCACGGCATATCGGGAGAGTGCCGCCGTGCGTTTCTCCTCCCCGGCATGGCGCGCCCCCCAAGCCTGCGGATCCGGCAACCGCCGCCGGGACGCACGCACAAAATGGGCGCCTGCCAGAAAAACCGCCAGCCCGGCCAGCAGCGCGCGGCCGGCATTCTGCGAGAGCTGCAACCGGGAAAACGTTTCCTGGCGCAGGGCGAGATCGAGTTGGCGGATCCGTTCTTTCAACGCCTCGTCCTTCGGCCGGCCGCGCAGTTCGTCGTGCAGGCGGACAACCTGCTTCGAGTTGACCAGCATCGAGACCTTGCCGCGCACCTCATTATAACCCAGCAGTCCGGCCAGCATCAGCACGAACAGCCCCGACGCCACCGCGAGCGACAGAACAAGATGATAAATGGCGCGGGGGGGTTTCAGATTGATCCGTAGTTGTTGATGTTGTTTCTATTGCCGCTATCAGCCGCGGTGGAACTTCGCATAGATATGCGCGGAAGTGAAATAATTTGTCCGGGAAAACCCCTGATTCATGGGGAGGAATCCCTGAGGAGCGACTCGAACGCCTCCGCCAGGGATTCGAGGTCGAACCGCCCGGCGAGTTCCAGGCTGCGGGATTTCATCCGGTGGAGCAGGGCGGGGTCCGAGGCAAGGAGGGAGAGCTTTTCCTGGAATGCCACGGGCGTCGCGATGGGAACTGCAAACCCATTCCGTCCGTCCTCGATGAGATCGGAGAGGCCGCCGATGTCGCTGCCAATGATCGCGACGCCCCGCTTGAGCGCCTCGATCGCGGCGACAGGATTCCCCTCGGAGGTCGAGGGCATGAGGAGGATGTCCGTGCGGGCGAGAACGTCGCGCATGACGTCCTCCGAAGTCCAGCCCATCAGGCGGACGCGTCCGCCGAGCCCTTCCTCGCGGATGGCGGACTCGATTTCTCCGCGCTGCGCGCCATCGCCGATCAGCGCGAGCGCCCACGGAAAGCCGCACCCGGCAAGCGCCCGGATCATCCAGGGAAAATTTTTCTGCGGGTTGAAGCGTCCGATGGCGGCGAGTTCGAGCGGGAGGGATGGCGGGCGCGTCATTTCGGCCCGGCCCCGCATCGGGATCCCATTCAGGATGATCCTCGGAGCGACGCCATAGGCGGCGCGGGCGAGTCCTGCGGCGAAGCTGCTGCTCGCGGAAATCCCGGAGGCATTTTCCCAGACAGGACGGATCAACGGGTTCCATGCGCGGAACAGCGCGTCGGTCTGCTCCGGGTTCCCGCCCGGCAGGTCGCCGAGGTGGGCGGTGAGGACGTAGGGCTTGCCCGTAAGCGCGCGGCAGGCGAGGGCGAGCGCCCCGGTCGGCACCGCGAAATGCGCGTGGACGATATCCGGTTTCCAGTTGCGGATGTGGAGGAGGGACGGAAGGAACGAGGTGGCCAGATAGCCCGCCATCTCGGGAACCGTGCAGAGATCGGCACGTCGGCGGAAGGCGAATGTGCGGAAGATTTCCACGCCGTCGCGCACTTCTTTTTTCGGCAGCCCCTTCATCCATGCCGTCTGGACCCGGACCTGATGTCCGCGCCGCACGAGGGCGGCCGCGACGTTGTGGGCCATGCGGCCGCCACCGCCTCCGACCGGCGGGTATTCGTAGCAGAGGGTCAGGATTCTCATCCCGAAAACCTCCGGTAAATCGCCTCGACCTCGGCGCACATGCGGGCGGCGGAAAACCGGGAAGCGATCTTTTCCGAGGCGGCCCGGCCGGTCCGCGCGGCGAGCGCCGGGTCATCGAGCAGCCGACAGACCCGCTCCGCGAAAAGGTCGCGCGTCCCGGACGGCACGAGGAAGCCATCCATCCCGTCCTCGACGACCTCCGCGATGCCATCGAGCGAGGAGGCGACGACGGGCACTTCCATTGCCATCGCCTCGAGCAGGGTCATCGGCAGTCCCTCAAAGAGCGAGGGCATCAGAAGGACATCGGCGGCAAGATAGACGGGACGGGTGTCCGACACGCAGCCGGAAAAAACCAGCCTCTCCCCGAGCCCGGCCTCGCGTCCACTCCGCCGCAGGAGCTCCTCCTCCGGACCCTCGCCCGCGAGCAGGAATACGGCCTCCGGGTGGCGCTTGGAAACCTCGGCCGCAATTTGAATGAAGAGCGAGAAATTCTTCTGCGGATTGAGCCGTCCGACTCCCGCGACGACCGGGACGTCCGGCGGCAGACCCAGTGTTTTCCTGGCTTCCGCGCGCGTGCCGCACGATTTCGAATACCGTGCGGGGTCGATCGCATTCTGGACGAGCGTGATTTTTTCCGCGGGCACCCGCTCGCGCTCCATGAGAAATTGTCGGCAGGAGCCAGAGACCGCGATGAGGTGGGTGGCGAGGCGGTTCGAGAGTGTGTCGAGCGCGAGGCGGACGCGGCTGTTCGCGCGGTGGGCGTCGTTTGTGTGGTCGTGGTTGAGGATGACAGGGACATTGCAGAGCACGCCGACCGGTTTTGCAAAGATGTTCGAGGCGACGAGGTGGCAGTGCAGGATGTCGAACCCCCCGCGCAGCAACAGGGCTGGCAGGCTCGCGGCATACCAAGGGAACAGCTTGTGCGGCGACAGCGAGTGAAGCGGGATTCCGTGCGCGGACATCCGCTCCCAATAGACCCCGCGCCCGTGCATCGTGGCGACCTCGTGATGAAAATGATTTTTATCCCCGCACGTCGCGAGGTTCAGCACCACCTCCTGCGCCCCCCCGAGGTGCAGGCTGTCAATGACATGCAGGATCTTTTTCATCGGGCGCCTGGCCGGCGGCGCAGCCCGTTCTTAGAATTCATCAAGGAGCGTCGGAGGAAGGGATCATTTCTCTTGGGGCTGCGTGCCGAGGAACCACTCGTAGGCCGAACGGATTCCGTCGCCGAGCGGGATTTTCGGCCTCCAGCCAAGAGCGGAAAGCTTTGTCATGTCGAGGAGCTTGCGGGGAGTGCCGTCGGGTTTTGTCGTGTCGAATGCCAGCTTTCCCTGAAAACCCAGGACGTCGCAAACCGTTTCAGCCAGCTCGCGGATCGTGACATCTTCCCCGCAGCCGATGTTGATAATTTCCGGGGAATCGTAGTTCTCGAGGAGAAAAACGCACGCGGCGGCGAGATCGTCCACGTGGAGGAATTCCCGGCGCGGGCTGCCGGTCCCCCAGATCGGGACTTCCTTCGCGGCGGCGAGCTTCGCCTCGTGGACTTTGCGGATGAGCGCGGGGAGGACGTGCGACGTGTGAAGGTCGAAGTTGTCGTGCGGGCCGTAGAGGTTCGTTGGCATCGCGGAGATGAAGTTTTTTCCATACTCGCGGGCATACGCCTGGCAGAGTTTGATGCCGGTGATCTTGGCGAGCGCGTAGGCGTCGTTCGTCGGTTCGAGCGCGCCGGTGAGCAGCGAGCTTTCGGTAATCGGCTGGGAAGCGAACTTCGGATAGATGCACGAGCTCCCCAGGAACAGAAGCTTGCGAACCCCGGAATCGGCGGCCGCACTGATGAGGTTGTTCTGGATCGTCATGTTATCGAGCAGAAACTCGACCGGCTTCTCAAAATTCGCCGCGATCCCGCCGACCCGCGCGGCGGCATCCACCACCACCTCCGGCCGCGCGGTGTCGAAAAAGGCCCGCACGGCCGACCGTTCCAGCAGATCCAGCCCGGAGCGCGGGCAGACGAGAAGATTCTCATACCCGCCGGCCTGCAAACGCCGCACAATCGCACTCCCGACCATCCCGCGGTGCCCGGCCACAAAAATTTTCGATGTCTTGTCCATATGGCGGGCATCCTACAAAAAGAGTGTCCGGGAAGGGAAGCCGGATGATTCCCCCGCCCGAGACCGCTGGCTCAGAGATGAAAGGCCGCGGCCGGCGTCGGAAATTTGTGGCGATATCCGAGCCGGAGCGCGACGCCGGGCCGGACCCGCGTGCTGCCGAGCATGACCTGCGAGAGGGAGCCGAGCGCGAGGCGCAAGGCGAACGCAGGAACCGGCAGGATCGCCGGACGCCGCACCGCCGCGGCAAGCGCCTTCGTGAACTCCGCGTTTCTCACCGGCTCCGGCATCACCGCGTTCACCGGGCCGGAAACCGCAGGATTTTCCAGCGACCACAGGATCATTCCCGCCACGTCGGCCGCATGGATGCAGCTCATCCATTGCCGGCCCGACCCGAGGTTCCCGCCGAGGCCCGCACGAAACAGCGGACGCATCCATCGCATCGCCCCGCCTTCGCCAATGACAAAACCGATCCGCAAAAGGACGACCCTTGCCCCATCGGCCTCCGAAGCCGCCGCCTCCCAACTCGCGCATGTGTCAGCCAGAAACCCGCTGCCGCCAGGCGAGCTTTCGTCGGCCTCCCTTTCGCCCGTGTCTCCATAATACCCGATCGCGGAGGAATTCACCAGCGTCCGCACCGAAGATTCCCGGATCGCCGCAACAATCCGCCGCGTTCCCCAGACCCGGCTCTCCACGATCCGCCGCTTCCGCTCCGCCGTCCAAAGCCCGAGGATCGGCTCGCCCGCAAGATTCACCACCGCGTCCACGCCGCGCAAATCCCCCGGACCGGAAAACACCCGGAACCCCGGCCGCTCGTGCCTCGAAAAGCAAACCGTCCCGATCCCGCGTTCCGCCGCAAGCCCCCGCAACACGCCCCCCACGAAACCCGAGGCCCCGAAAATTCCCAACCGACATTGGCTCATGCCAATCCCCTAACCATTTCCCCCGGCATGCGCATCAAAAATGATGGGAGATAAAAAAGAGAAAATGGAAAAACTCCCATTTTGTATTCCTCCCCACCGTTCGGCTGCGCTTGACGCAGGCGGCGGACTCCCTTAAAGATCTCCATTCCTGATGTCATTCCGAGTTTTCATGCTTTGCGCGGCCGTTGGCTTTTCGGCTCTTGTTCCGGTCTCCGGCCAGAGCCCGAGCCCACAGGGGAAGCCTGCCGCCGGGAGCGCGATCCCGCCCCAGGAACAGGCGGATTTCGACCTTGCCAAGAGCCAGGATGAATCCGGTGCCACCCAACAGGCGATCGCCGCCTACCGCCAATTCATCAAGGATTTCCCGGCTTCCCCGCTGGCCTCGCGCGCCCAATACCGCATTGCCGAGCTTGTGGAATCCACCGGTGACCTGAGCAAGGCATTCGACGCCTACCAGGCTCTCGTCACGCGCTATCCCGACACACCGGAATTTGAAAAGGCGGTCACGAAACAGGTTTTGATCGCCAACGAATATCTTGCGGGCCGGAAGCTTCAATTTTTCGGCATGGCGATTGTGCCGGCAACCGAACGTGCCGAGCAGATGTTTTCTTCCATTCTGAAAAACGCGCCGTTCAGCAAGAACGCGCCGGTCGCGCAATTCAACCTTGGCCTGACTTACGAGAAGCAGGGCAAGGTGAAGGAAGCCTCGGCCGCCTACCAGACGGTGCTGGACAAATACCCGAGCAGTTCGATCGCGGACGATGCCGTTTATCAGATGGGATATATCTACATGCAGATCGGGGCCACCGGGCACTCGCAGGATCTCTCGGCGCTCGTGCAGGCGAAGAACACCTTCGAGGATTTTCTCCTTCAATACCCGAACAGCGAGAAAGCGGCCCAGGCGCGCGACAATCTGAAAACCATCGGTGGCCGGGAGTCCGGCGATCTGTTGACCATCGCAAAATTCTACGACCGCTACAAAAACTACCGTGCGGCCGCGATTTACTACAACGATGTGATCCGCCGTCAGCCGGGGACGAAGAATGCGGAGTACGCTCGGGAGAGGGTCCAAACCCTGCGCAGCGATGTCGGGGACGACGCATTGAGAACCGGGCCCGAGCGCGCCGAAACCGGTGAAAAGGTCGCTCTGCGCCGCCGGCTCCAGGCGCAAATCGAGACCTCCGCT
Source organism: Verrucomicrobiia bacterium (assembly GCA_037129975.1). Lineage (GTDB taxonomy): Bacteria > Verrucomicrobiota > Verrucomicrobiia > Chthoniobacterales > Terrimicrobiaceae > QYQL01. Next base: position 15,763 of record JBAXTX010000024.1, read on the forward strand.
CTTGCCGATTTCAACGGCCCTCCGCGCGGGGAGGTCACGCCGGACGAGCTGCCTGTTGTCAGCAAACCGAAGCTGCGCACGAATGTGCGCGACGTGAGGTCCCTGCCCTCCGTCGAACCTGCCCTGCCCACCCAATGAGATTCCCCGCTGTCATCGTCCTTGCCCTCTCGATTTTTCTCACCGGCTGCGGATACCATGTCGGCGAGATCCGCCCGACGCCGATGCGCTCGGTCCGCACGCTCGCCGTTCCGACATTTAAAAACAAAACTTACAAGGTCCGGATCGAGAGCCTGTTTGCCGACACGCTGGTCAAGCACCTCCAGTCGGATGGAACTTATGAGATCGTCTCCACGGACAAGGCGGATGCGATTCTTTACTGCACGGTTTCGGCGATCGAACAGAGATCGTTGCGTTCGGTGCAGAACAATGTTCTGGCCACAAGCGAGTTTGGGATGAGGGTGACGGCGGATTACGAGGTTCAGGACCGCGTGACAGGGGCGATTCTGATGAGGGGGCGCGCGCCGGGCAACGCGACGTTCTTCAGCGGAAACGACCTGCAGACGATCGAGCGGCAGGCGATCTCCGATGCCGCGGCCGATCTGGCAAAAAACATTACCGCCGAAGTGACCGAGGGCTGGTGACCTGCGGGAGGATTCCCCGTGCTGAGCGTTGTTCCCACACCCATCGGCAACCGGCAGGACATCACGCTTCGGGCAATGGAGGTCTTGCGTGCGGCCGATCTCATCGCGGCCGAAGACACCCGGCACAGCGGGATGCTCCTCCAGCATCTGGGAATCAAAAAGCCCTTCGTCAGCCTTCATGAGCACAACGAGGGTTTCCGCGCCGGGGAACTTGTCGGGAAAATGGCCGGTGGGACGCATGTGGCTTTGATCACCGACGCGGGAATGCCCGGCATTTCGGACCCCGGTCACCGGCTGGTCCGCGCCTGCATCGCGCACGGGATTCCGCTCACCGTCCTGCCCGGGCCCTCGGCCGTTCTGACCGCCCTGGTGGGTTCCGGATTTCCTTCCGACCGGTTTTTCTTCGGCGGATTTCTTCCGGTGAAGAGCGGACGCCGCAAGGCCGAGATTGCGCGGGCGGCAGAGAGGCCGGAAACGAGCATCTATTTCGAGTCTCCCCACCGGATCGTCCGGACGCTGGAGGCATTGGCCGCGTGCTGCCCCCGGCGCCCCGTTTGTGTTGCGAGAGAATTGACGAAGACGTTCGAGGAATACCAACGCGGCACCCCCGGCGAAGTGCTGGCGCATTTTCAAAGCCACCCGCCGAAAGGCGAGATCACGCTTCTCGTTGCCGCCATGGACAAGCGGGCTTCCGCGGACGATGAGGACTAGGCTGCCAGGCCGGGCGAGGGGGATCCGCGCCGGGCTCGCCGCAGGGCTCGTTGCCATCCTGGTCGCGATGGCCGTCCGATTTCCCAACGCGCCTCACTTCACCCTGCCGTGCGTCTTCCATATTCTCACCGGTCTGCCGTGCCTTTTCTGCGGCGGAACCCGGGCGATGCGGGCGATCATGCACGGACAATGGGAGTTGGCGCTTTACCTGAACCCGCTGGCCTTTCCCGTTTTCTTGGCGGTGTTGCTTGCGGTTTTGTTTCTGGTCATCGAGGCCGTCCGCGGCAGGCCGCTCCGGGACTGGGAGGGATTGCTTTGCCGGACAGGCCGTTTTGTTCCGGTGGCGGCGGCTCTCTGCCTGGCTTGGTGGCTGACACATATCGTGCTGGCCCTGAAAACTCCGAAGTCCGAGCTTGTGGATTTGCGGAATCCCATCGCGGAAAAAGCGAGGTCGTTTTTCGAGCGGCACTGATCGCCGATTCCTTCCGTCCTTTCAGAGGATCCGGCCGACGAAGGAGCCGCGGTCGAAGGGGGAGAAGTCGCCGGGCTTTTCTCCGGTGCCGATGAAACGGGGCGGGATGCCGAGCTCGTGCTGGATGGCGACCGCGACGCCGCCTTTTCCGCTTCCGTCCAGCTTGGTGAGAAGGATTCCCGTGAGGCCGATCGCCCTGTGAAATTCTTTTGCCTGGACGACGGCGTTCGATCCTGTGGTGGCATCCACGACGAGCCATTTTTCGTGCGGGGCGTCCCCGTCGTGTTTGGCAAGCGTGCGGGAGACTTTCGCGAGCTCCTGCATGAGGTTGTTTTTTGTGTGGAGGCGTCCGGCCGTGTCGCAGATGAGGAACTCGATGTTTCGCCTGTTGGCGCTTGTCCAGGCATCGTAGCAGAGGGCCGAGGAATCCCCATGATACTGGCTTTTGACGACCTCGACACCGAGGCGTTCGCCCCAGACGACGAGTTGCTCGATCGCGGCGGCGCGAAAAGTATCCGCGGCCACGAGGATGCAGGAATGGCCGTTTGCCTTGAGCCAGTGCGCGAGCTTGGCGGAGGAAGTGGTTTTGCCGGTGCCGTTGACACCCACGACGAGGATCGCCTTCGGCTTCGTGGCAAGCGGGCGAAGCGGAGGGGTCGCCCGGGGCAGGACGTTGAGAATCTCCTCGCGCGCCACTTCGGCCGCGGTTTCTCCCGTCACGGCACTTCCCCTCGCACGAAGGGATTCAAGAATTTTCAGGGTCATCGGAACCCCGAGGTCCGCGCGGATCAGCGCCTCCTCGAGCTCGTCCCAGTCCACCGGATGGGAAGCAAACTTCGTGACAAAAGATTTGAGAAATCCGAGCGGCATGAATGTGCTGGGGTCGCCGGATCAGGGGTTGCGGGCGGAACGGCGGATGTTGTCGAGGACTCCGTTGACAAATTTCCCCGACTCGGCCGTGCTGAATTTTTTGGCAATTTCAATCGCCTCGTTGATCGCGACGGCCGGGGGGATGTCGTCGCAGAACAGAACCTCCTGGCAGGCGATGCGCAGGATGTTCCGGTCCACTGCCGCGATGCGGGAGAACTCGTAATTCCGCGCATGCAGGCGGATCGCGGCGTCGATTTCCCCGCGGTGGGACATCCAGCCATTGAGGAGGGATTCGCAGAACCTGCGCGCGCTCGGGCTGAGCCCGCGGAGGCGGTAGAATTCGCCGAGGAGAGAATCGCTCTCGTCTCCTTGCAGCTCGCGCTGGTAAAGGTATTGGACCGCGGCCTCGCGGGCATCCCGTCGAACTCCCATGTGATTACTTGATGTCGTGGAGCACGCGGGCCGCCGCCACTGCCGCGCGGGCCGCTTCCACTCCCCGGTTGAATTCCTGTTCGACACATCTCTCCCGTGCCTGATCTTCGTTCTCGAGGAGCAGAACGCCGTGAATCACGGGGATCCGGTTGGCGAGGGAGATGTCCATGAGGGCGTTGGTGACGCACTGGGCCACCAGCGCGGCATGCGCGGTTTCGCCCTGAATGAGGATGCCCAGTGCGATGATCGCCTGATAGCGCTCCTGCTCGGCGAGCGTCTGAACCATCAGGGGGATTTCAAATGATCCCGGGGAAGAGACGAGATTGACCGTGGCTCCCGGCTCGAGGATGTTCAGCTCGCGATAGGCATTGTCCACGAGCGCCTGTGTATAATACGCGTTATACTGGCTCGCAACAATCGCAAACGAAAGCGTCGCTTTCGGGGAGAGCCTGGGACGCATCGGAACGGATTTCGACATGTGGTGATGTTGGCGATTTTCCGCCGGCAGGCAACAACAACCTCCGGCGGGGGTGATGAAAAGCGGGCGAAGCAGAGGGAACGGGCGTCCCCGCACCTTGGGATGCCGGGCACCGCATCGGGAGACCGCGTCGAAAAGGAACACACGATCCCCACCGATTTTTTTCGATAAAATTCCCGTCGTTTCCTCTGTGCTCTCTGTGTCCTCTGTGCCAAAAATACTTTTCACCCTATGATCGAACGTTACAGTCTTCCCGAAATGCGGTCCATTTGGACCGAGCAACGCAAACTCGAAATCTGGCTCGAAATCGAAACCCTCGCCTGCGAGGCGATGGCCGGGCTCGGCACGATCCCGCGCGAGGACGCCGCGGAGATCCGCGCGAAAGGAGCCTTCGACATCGAAAAAGTCAAAGAGATCGAAAAGCGGACGAACCACGACGTGATCGCTTTCCTCGAGGACGTCGCCTCGCGGGTCGGCCCCGCCGCCCGCTGGATCCACCAGGGCCTCACTTCCTCCGACCTTCTGGATACGACTCTCGCGGTCCAGATGCTGGAGTCCTGCGACCTTCTCGCCAACGACATCCTGGCGCTTCGCAAAGCCGTGGCCGCGCGGGCGATCGAGCACAAGTTCACGCCGATGATCGGACGCAGCCACGGGATCCATGCCGAACCAATCACGTTCGGGCTCAAGCTCGCCCTGATGTACGACGAGTTTTCCCGCTCGCTCGAGCGGTTGCGGCAGATGCGCGAACGAATCCGCGTGGGCAAGATCAGCGGGGCGGTCGGCACCCACGCCCACCTCGACCCCCGTGTCGAAAAATCGGTTTGCGAAAGCCTCGGCCTCCAGCCGGCACCGCTTTCGACGCAGATCCTCCAGCGCGACCGCCACGCCGAGTTCCTGACGACGCTTGCGCTCATCGCGTCGAGCATCGACCGCTGGGCGACGGAATTCCGCCATCTCCAGCGCACAGAGGTCCTCGAGGTCGAGGAGTATTTCAGCGCCGGGCAGAAGGGCAGCTCCGCGATGCCGCACAAGCGGAACCCGATCACCGGCGAGCGCCTCAGCGGGCTCGCCCGCGTGATCCGCGGGAACGCGATGGCCGCGCTCGAGAACGTCGCCCTCTGGCACGAACGCGACATCAGCCACAGCTCGGCCGAGCGGATCATCCTCCCCGACAGTTGCACGCTGGTGGATTACATGCTCGTCACCCTCACCAAGCTCGTCGCCAACCTGCTCGTCTATCCCGAAAACATGAAGCGCAACATGGAGATCACGGGCGGCCTCTACGCCAGCCAGGCCGCCCTGCTCATGCTCACGGAACGCGGCATGGAGCGGAAGGACGCCTACGAGGCGGTCCAGCGCGCCGCCATGAAGACCTGGAAGGACGGCGGCGGATTCGCAAACAACCTTGCCGACGAACCCGCCATCTCGAAACACCTCACCGTCGCCGACATCGAACACGCCTGCGCCCCCGAGCGGCACTTCCGCTTCGTCGAGGACAAATTCCGCGCCGTGGGGATCGGCGGCTGAGCAACAAAGACAGAGAAATCGTCTTTGAAAAGTGATCCCGAATCGTCCACAGTCTCGCCATTATGTCACATCGCTTCGAAACTCTCTCTCTCCATGCGGGGCAGGTTCCTGATCCGACGACCGGATCGCGGGCCGTTCCGATTTATCAGACGACCTCCTACGTTTTCAAAAGCACCGAGCACGCGGCGAATCTTTTTGCGCTGAAGGAATTCGGGAACATCTACACGCGGCTCATGAATCCGACGACGGATGTCTTCGAGAAGCGGATGGCTGCGCTCGAGGGCGGCACGGGCGCGCTGGCGGTCGCGTCCGGGCAGTCGGCAACGACGCTGGCGCTGCTCGCGATCACGCGGGTCGGCGACGAGATCGTCTCCGCGAACAACCTCTACGGCGGGAGTTACCAGCTCTTCCACTACACGTTCCCGAAGCTTGGCCGGAAGGTGATCTTCGTGGACTCGAAAGATCCCGAGGCGTTCCGCAAGGCGATCACTCCGAAGACCCGGGCGATCTACGCGGAGACGATCGGCAACCCGAAGCTCGACGTGCCCGACTTCGAGGCGATCGCAAAAATCGCGCACGCGGCGGGGATCCCGCTCGTGGTGGACAACACGGTCGGGGTCGGCCTGGTGAAGCCGATCGACCACGGTGCGGACATCGTCGTCCTCTCGGCCACAAAATATATCGGCGGCCACGGCACATCGATCGGCGGGGTGATCGTGGACTCGGGGAAATTCGCATGGAACAACGGGCTCTTCCCGGAGTTCACCGAGCCGGATCCGAGCTACCACGGGCTGGTCTTCTGGGACGCGCTCGGCAACGTGCCCGGCATGGGGAATGTCGCGTTCATCCTGAAAGTCCGCGTGCAGCTTCTGCGCGACATCGGCGCGGCGATGAGTCCGTTCAATGCCTTCCAGTTCCTGCAGGGGCTCGAGACGCTGCCGCTGCGAATTACGAGGCACTCGGAAAATGCCCTCGCGGTCGCGAAGCACCTGAAGGGCCATCCTTCGGTCGCCTGGGTCACCTATCCCGGACTCGAAGACTCGTCCAACCACGAGACCGCCGCGAAATATCTCAAAGGCGGGTTCGGGGGCATCGTCGGCTTCGGCATCAAAGGCGGACTCGAAGCGGGAAAAAAATTCATCAATTCCCTGAAGCTCTTCTCACACGTCGCAAACATCGGCGACGCGAAGAGCCTCGTCATCCATCCCGCCTCGACGACCCACCAGCAGTTGACGGCCGCGGAGCAGGAGACGACCGGCGTCACGCAGGATTTCATCCGCCTCTCGATCGGGATCGAAAATATCGCCGACATCCTCGAGGATCTCGACCAGGCGCTGAATGCCACGAAGTAGCCGCATGGTGAAATTGCAACAGGATCAGGTCTGGAAGATGGAATCCGGATACGTGCGGATCCTGGGATTGAAGCGCCTGTCTGTCGCCTATAAATTTTTGAAAGATATGGCGACACGCGACGGAACCCACCACGAGGCGGGCAAGAAAGAATTTTGCCGCCTGATCAAATCCGCCACGCTCCTCACCGCCGAAGAGGCGGGTTCTTCCGGTTTGCGGGAGCGCGCCTTCCGGGTTCAGGGAAAGGGGATGACTGTTTCGTGCGGAGCAAAGTCAGAAGCGGGCGGCCCCATCTTCTTCCGGGCAGACGAAACCCGGCCTCGGGGCTCCAAACCTTCGCTCGCCAAAGCCCAAGGATGACCGGGCAACTCTTCCGGTCACCCGGCCCGGCAAACAGATACCGGGGAATCATTCCGGATTCTCCGCGGCTTTCGTAACCGAGATGGGCGGCGAAGAGGCAATCCGATTTCTCGGAGAGCTTTTCCCCGGGCGCCAGCAGACCCTGGATGTTCCGTCGGGGGGCCGGACGGCTTGGCCCGTGCGGGAGATGGTTTCACGGGAGGCATGACAGGATTTATGCCACAGCTTTGCGAGCTTCCTCGGCAAGTGCGGTGCTGAGATAACGTTCGCCGGTGCTGCATCCGATGGTGACGATGAGCTTGCCTTTGTTCTCCGGACGCGCCGCGACCTGCAGAGCGGCCCACACATTAGCTCCGGTCGAGATGCCGGCAAGGATGCCCTCCTCCCAAGCGAGTCGGCGGGCGGTGTTGATCGCGTCTTCGTTGGTGACCTGCACCACGTCGTCCAGGATCTGGAGGTTCAGGTTCTTCGGAACAAATCCGGCGCCGGTTCCCTGGATCTTGTGCGGTCCGGGCTTGAGCGGCTCGCCGGCGCGTGTCTGCGTGATCACCGGGGAATCGGATGGCTCGACCGCAATCGCCTGGAAGCCCGGCCTGCGGGATTTGATCACCTCGCTCACGCCGGTGATCGTGCCTCCGGTTCCCACGGCGGATACGAGGATGTCCACGCCGCCGCCGGAGTCGGCCCAGATTTCTTCGGCCGTGGTGAGCCGGTGAATTTCGGGATTGGCCGGGTTATTGAACTGCTGCGGGATCCAGGAATCCGGAGTCTCGGCATGGAGTTGCTCCGCCCGGACAATGGCCCCTTTCATTCCCTCTGCGGCCGGAGTGAGGACCAGCTTTGCGCCGAGAAGCGCGAGGAGCGTCCGCCGCTCGATGCTCATGCTCTCCGGCATCGTGAGGATCAGCTTGCAGCCTTTCGCGGCGGCGACAAACGCCAGCGCGATTCCCGTGTTGCCCGAAGTGGGCTCAATGATCGTGGTCGATGGCGTGAGCCGTCCGTCTCTCTCCGCGGCCTCAATCATCGCAACCCCGATGCGGTCTTTCACGCTGCCCAGCGGGTTTGCAAATTCCCCCTTGAGCGCGATCGTCGCATGGGATCCGGCCGCGATGCGGTTGAGTTTAACAAGCGGCGTGCGGCCGACTGTCCCGATGATGTTGCTATGGATTGGCATGGTTTTGGTTTTTTGGTGATGTTCGGATGGATGGACCTCAAACCGTAGCCAGAGCCTGGTCGAGATCTGCGAGAATGTCCTCGATGTTCTCGAGGCCGACCGAGAGCCGGACGTAATCCGCCGTGACTCCGGTGGTTTCCTGCTCTTCGGCCGTGAGCTGCTGGTGGGTTGTGGAGGCGGGGTGGATGACCAGGCTCTTGGCGTCGCCGATGTTGGCGACGTGCGAGAAGAGCTTCAGGGAATTGATGAACTTCTTCCCCGCTTCGAGCCCTCCCTTGATTCCAAATCCGACGATCCCGCCAAATCCTCCCTTGAGGTATTTTGCGGCCACATCGTGGTTCGGATCATCTTCAATTCCCGGATACGTGACCCAGGCGACCGTGGGATGGGTCTTCAGGTGTCGCGCGACGGCCAGGGCATTTTCCGAATGCCTCGCAATTCGCAGCGGCAGGGTCTCGAGGCCCTGCAGGAACTGGAACGAGTTGAACGGGCTGAGCGCCGCGCCGATGTCGCGCAGGAGCTGGACGCGCACCTTGATGATGAACGCGACATTTCCCAGTCCGGGAAAATCCCCGAGCGCGTCCCAATAGACGAGCCCGTGGTAGCTCGGATCCGGTTCGGTGAACTCCGGAAATTTCCCGTTGTTCCATTTGAATTTTCCAGAGTCCACAATCACCCCGCCGATCGATGTTCCGTGGCCGCCGATGTATTTTGTGGCCGAAAGCACGACGATATCCGCGCCGTGGTCGATCGGCCGCACCAGCCCGACCCCGACCGTGTTGTCCACCACGAGAGGAATCCCGGCCTCGTGCGCGATCGCCGAGATCTTTTTGAAGTCCGGCACATCCAGCTTCGGATTGCCAACCGTCTCGGCGTAGATCGCACGGGTCTTCGGGGTGATCGCCTTGCGGAAAGCCCCGGGATCTTTCGAGTCCACAAACTTCACCGTCCTTCCCAACTTCGGAAACGTGTAATGAAGGAGCTGGTAGCTGCCGCCGTAGAGGTTGTTCGCCGCGACGATCTCATCGCCCACCTGCGTGATGGCCAGAAGCGCGAACGTCGTCGCCGCCTGCCCGGAGGCCACCGCGAGCGCCCCGGTGCCGCCTTCGAGCGCGGCAATCCGCTTCTCGAAGACATCCGTCGTCGGATTCATCAGCCGCGTGTAGATGTTCCCGAATTCCTTCAGCGCAAAAAGGTTTGCGGCGTGCTCGGTGCTCTTGAAAACATACGAGGTCGTCTGGTAAATCGGCACCGCACGCGAGCCGTTTGTCGGATCCGCCACCTGCCCGGCATGCAGCGCAAGCGTTTCAATGTTTTGTTTGGACATGGTTTTTTTATTTGAGGTTTGATGGTTTGCGGGTGGAGACGCCTCCGGGACACAGGCCCCGGAGGCGCTGCTCTCCCTCCTGCTAGAATTCGTATTTTGCGGTGAACCCCCAGACGCCGTTGGCGATCTTGTCGCCGACGTTGCCGAAGTATCCGTATCCGCCGGCAATCGTGAGGTGCTTGTTCACGATCCAGGCCAGATCCACCGTTGCCCAGTCGCCCGACTTGTTGACCACGCCGGGGATCGGCGTGTAGTTGTTGGGCTG
>JBAXTX010000240.1:0-1561 GCA_037129975.1 Verrucomicrobiia bacterium
CGTCCATGCTTGCGCGGATCTCCATGCCGGTGGCGGTCTCGGTGAGGCCGAGCGATTCGATCATCTCGCGCTGCCCCTCCGCTGTCCCGCCGTTGTGCGAGCCCATGCAGGGAACGAGGAACGGTTCGGCCCCCTTCTCGCGGAGCCAGTCGCCGGCCGCCTTCGTGATCGCGACGATGTTCGCGATCCCGCGGCTTCCGGCCGTGATCGCCACACGCCCCCGGGGCGGTTTGATCCCGAGACCGTCGAGCTCGCGGCGCACCTCGTTTGCAATGCCGCCGAGGGGACGGGAAATCAACGCCTGTTCAACGTGGAAGACGTTCATGCCGCGTCGAGGCGGGATTTCGCGTCGGCCTCCAGCCATTTCCAAAGGCTGGCGATGCTTGATGCGGCGTGGGATTTCGCGTCGGCGAGCTCCGCGGGCGAGAAGGGCTTCCCGGTGGCCGGCTTCTTCGCGACGAACATGTAGTATTTGATCTTCGGCTCGGTGCCCGACGGGCGGACGGCGATCCGGCGTTCGTCCGCGAGGGTGATCATGAGCATCGCTTCGGAGGGGATCCGGTCGCCTTCGACGTCGTGAATGACATCCTTCGCGAAGTTCAGGATCGAGACGACCTTCGAGCCGTCCACTTCGGAGGGAGGGTTTGTGGCGTAGGATTCGACGAGTTTCCCGATCTGCGCGGCGCCGGTGGCGCCGTCCATCGTGAGCGACTCGCCGCGTTCGAGATGGACTCCGTATTCGGAAAAGATCCTGTCGAGGAGCCCGGGCAGGGTGAGCCCCTGGAATTTCGCGTATGCGGCGGCTTCCGCGATGAGCACGGCGGCGCTGTTGCCGTCCTTGTCGCGGACGAAATCCGAGGCGCTGTATCCGTAGCTTTCCTCACCGCCGAAAACGTAGAGGGTGGAAAACTCGAGCCGGAGCGCGCGGGTCTTCCCCTCGGGAAGTTCGGAGTAATTTGTCCGCAGGCCCGCGGGGATCGCCGCCTCGTATTTCCCAAGTTTTTCGCCGATGTACTTGAACCCGGTGAGGGTCTCGACGCAGCGGATGCCGAACTTGTCGGCGATCGCTTTTTGGAGGTCGGTTGTGACGAACGTCTTGATGATCGCGGCGTTTTTTTTATTCGAGTCGTTGAGGATGCCGAACTCGAAATGGCGGCTGATGCGATACCAGGCGAGGATCGAGCCGATCTGGTTGCCGGTGAGGAGGCGCATCGTGCCCGACGCATCGCGGGCCGCGATCCCCATCCGGTCGTCATCGGGGTCGGTTGCAATGACCAGGTCCGCGCCGGTCTCGTCCGCCTGTGCGATCGCCATGCTGAGCGCCTCGGCATTTTCCGGGTTGGGAGATTTGACGGTCGGGAACCTGCCGTCGGGGATCTCCTGTTCGGCGACTCCCTCGCATTGGAAGCCGAGACGCCTGAGCATCGGTTTGATGATGGCTCCGCCGACCCCGTGCAGCGGGGTATAGACGATCTTCAGTGAATTTTCCCGGCGGATGAGATCCGGGTCCAAAGGCAGCGTGGCGAGGCGGTCCATGTAGGCCGCGTCCATTTCCTCGCCC
>JBAXTX010000241.1:0-1546 GCA_037129975.1 Verrucomicrobiia bacterium
GCCTCTGGTTCGCCTTCGAGGAATCGTCCAGCCAGATCGTCCGCAATATGCGCTCCATCGGGATCGACTTGGAGCCGGCGGTCAAGCAAGGGCGGCTGCGCATTCATGCGGAACGGCCTTCGACGTCCGGCTTGGAGTTGCACCTGGTGACCATCCACAAGCTGGTCCGGGAATTCCGGCCCAGGGTCGTGGTGATTGATCCGGTCACCAACTTCTCGGAGCTCGGCACCGCGGCGGAGGTCAAGGCCATGGTAACGCGGGTGATTGACTTCTTTAAATTGCAGCAGATCACCGCGCTGTTCACGAGCCTGACTTCTGGCGGCAGCTTCATGGAGGCCACCGAAGTCGGCGTGTCCTCGCTGATGGACTCCTGGCTGCTGCTGCGGGACATCGAGAGCGGCGCGGAGCGCAACCGCGTGCTGCACCTGCTCAAGTCGCGCGGCATGGCCCACTCGAACCAGGTGCGCGAATTTGTGCTCACCGGACATGGCGTGGAATTGCGGGACGTGTATGTCGGACCGTCGGGCACCTTGCTCACCGGCAGTGCGCGGCTGGCGCTGGAAGCGCAGGAGAAAGCCGAGGCCGTCGCGCGCGAGCAGAAGACGGCGGGACGGAAGCGGGACTTGGAGCGAAAGCGGCAGGGCGTGGAGGCACAAATCGCGGCGCTCCGGTCGGGCTATGAAACCGATCGGGCGGAACTCGAGCAGCTGATTGCGCAGGACAAGTCGTATGCGAGCGGGATCACGGCCGAGCGTGCCGAGATGGCCCGGCAGCGGCAGGCCGATGCGCCAGCCACAAGGAAAACAAAGAAACGCAACTGAGGGAGATTCCCATGAAAACCAAGACCGAATTATTGAAAAGCGACGAACAGTGGAAGCTCCGGCTCTACGTGGCGGGACAGACGCCCAAGTCGCTGGCGGCGTTTGCCAACCTCAAGCGCCTTTGCGAGGAACGCCTGAAAGGGTGCTACGACATCGAGGTGATCGACCTGCTGCAGAGGCCGCAACTGGCCAAGGACGACCAGATTCTGGCCCTCCCCACGCTGGTGCGCAAACTCCCGACGCCGATCCGCAAGATCATCGGCGATCTCTCGAACACCGAACGCGTGTTGGTCGGCCTCGACCTGCGGCCGCAATAGAAAGGAAGCCGCTATGAAAATAAAACCCGGCGGCAAGGACGACACGGCGGCCTTTGAGAAAGCGCTGGCGCAGACCGGTGCCGGCCGTTATGTCCTGACACTGTATGTGACAGGAACCAGCCAGCGCTCCATCCAGTCCATTGACGCCATCAAATCCCTCTGCGAGCAACACCTTCGGGGACGATACGATTTGGAAGTGGTGGACCTCTACCAGCAGCCGCGGAAGGCGAAAGATGACCAGATCTTTGCCGCTCCCACGCTGATCAAAAAATTGCCGCCGCCCTACCGGCTGCTGATCGAACAGATGAGCGACGGGGCCCTGACATTGTCGCGCGAGGGCAGGATTCTCTACGCCAACCAACGGCTGGCGGCGCTGACGCTGGAGCCGCGCTCCGTGCTGGCGCTGGT
>JBAXTX010000242.1:0-1545 GCA_037129975.1 Verrucomicrobiia bacterium
GAGCATCGGGAGCATCGGGAGCATCGGGAGCATCGGGAGCATCGGGAGCATCGGGAGCATCGGGCTCCGGTGTCGCGGCAGCGGGCTCGTCGCCCAGAGGGAGTTCAGGCGGTTTCTCCTCGGGGAGCGGGGTGGCGGTCGGAAGGGGGATCCGGCGGAGTTCGCCAGCATTCGGCAATTCATCCAGATCCTTGAGGCCGAAGTGCTCCATGAAAAACTGGGTCGTCTCGTAAAGCAGCGGGCGTCCTGGAACCTCGGCACGTCCGGCAATCCGCACCAGGCCGCGGTCAAGCAGCGTCTGCATCACGCCGTCCACCGCAACTCCCCGGACCGCCTCCAAATCGGCGCGGGTGATCGGCTGTCGGTAGGCCACGATAGCGAGCGTCTCCAAGGCCGGGGCGCTGAGGCGCGCGGAGCGGTTCTCCGGGAAAAGCTGCCGGAGCCATGGTGCGAAATCCGCGCGCGTCACGAGCTGCCATCCTGCCGCGCTCTCGCGGACCTCGAACGCCCTCCCCGTCTCCAGGTATTCGGCTTCGAGCTGGCGGACCGCCTCGTCGATATCCTCCCGCTTCACTTTGCCGTAGCAGGCAACCAGCGGGTTTTCTTTGGCGCTGTCGGCAGCTCCTTTGAAAATCGCGGCCAGCTCTTTGAAAGAAACGGGTTTTTGCGAGGCGAAGAGAACGGCTTCGACAATCCGGTGAAGTGGGAAGGGGGACTCTTCGCTCATGCTCTTGAAAACAGCGGGGTGGAATTCTCGGCACGATCGATCCAGATCTCGCCAAAATGGGAATCCTGCCGGACGCAGAGCTGCTTCATCCGGATGAGCTCGAGCATGGCGAGGAACGTGACGACGATCTCGGCCCGGCTGGCCACATCGGCGAAGAGCTCCTCGAACCGCATCGCGACTCCGCCCGACATGACCTTCAGAAGGTAGTCGATCTTTTCGGAGACCGTGAAATTTTCCTCGAAGATCTCGCGCAGGTTTTCCGGCTCCTTTTCGAGGCGCTTGAGGATTTTCTGGAATGCGTGGATGAGGTCGAAGATCCCGACCTCCTCGACGAGCAGGTTTTCGGCGGGAGCGAGATCCGGCACGACAGGGATGCGCGGAAAGAGGTTTTCCATGAGGGCCTCTTTGTCGCGGAGCCGGGCGGCCGCCTCCTTGAATTTTTTGTATTCGATGAGCTGGCGGATCAGTTCCCAGCGTGGGTCGTCCTCCGTGGCGTCCTCCTCGGCCATCTGCTGGTCGACAGGCAGAAGCGTCCGGCTCTTGATGTAGAGCAGGTTGGCGGCCATGACGATGAACTCCCCCGCGAGCTCGATGTTGAGCACATGGAACGCCTCCATGTAGCTGAGGTATTGCTTCGTGATGCGCTCGATCGAAATGTCGTAGATGTCCACCTCATCGCGCTTGATGAGATAGAGCAGCAGATCGAGCGGCCCCTCGAAGACGTCGAGTTTGACCTTGTAGTCTTCCACCGGGCTTCAGCGCCGCTTGAATCCCCGCTTGGCGGCTTCGCGCTCGAGCTGGGTCAGGTGTTTCTTGTG
>JBAXTX010000025.1:0-25258 GCA_037129975.1 Verrucomicrobiia bacterium
CCTACGGGGTCGGCCGCGAACTGAGCCGCCCGGAATGGTCTTCCATCGGGCGCGAACTCCTCCGCATGGGCCTCCTCGAACAGGAAAAAGGCGGGTTCCCGACGATCGCATTGACAGAGGCCGGGCTCGAAACCCTGCGCTCGCGGCGCGTGGTCATGCTCACCAAGCCGATGGAAACCAGGCGGGCACCCAAGGCCCGCGCGGGAGAAATCGCCTGCGACGAAACCCTCTTCGACCGCCTGCGCAAACTCCGCAAACGCCTCGCCGACGAACGCGGCGTCCCCGCCTACGTCATCTTCGGCGATACCACGCTCCGCCAGATGGCCCGCGAATATCCCGAGTCCCCCGATGCCCTCCGCGCGATCAGCGGCATCGGGGAAAAGAAACTCCAGGAATTCGGAGCGGCGTTCGCCGACGAAGTCCGGGATTACCTGCGCACGTATCCGAAGGGGAATTTCCGGGACCCCTGACCCAGAATCCACAGGGAGTCTGCTTCCCGAGGCAACCTCTTTTATCGGCTCGCCCGGCAGGCAGCACAAATCGGACCGCCCTGTTTTTCCGGCATCGTCAAACCACAAAATGTGGGATTACCGGAGGCACGTAAATAGCCCTAAAAGAATAAGACTGCCCGCTGCAACCCCGGCCACGAGTGTGCCAATCAAGCGGTTGGCACTCATTTTGATCCCGATCCCTCCGCGGCTCTGTGCAAACAGCCACCCGAACAGAAAAAAAATCCCGAGAATGATAATACTATGGGTTACCCAGTGATGCCCGGTGAGTTTCTTCATCGCTGCCAAAAGGTCGGGATTTGTTTCCTTGGCAATCACAAGCAGGCCATCTGCAACACTGGCGATAGCTAAAGAAAGCCCGAATGAAATGGTATATTTTGAAATGCCGGAATTCTGCATGTTTGATTTCATTTGATTCACCTGGAAAGCAACCCCGCCTTGACTCCCATCGCGATGACCCCGCCGCCGCTCTCCATCATTAATGCCAGCACTACCGTCATTCCGGCCACCCAGATGAGCACCCGCCGCGCGCCCGTGTGTGCCAGCAGGTTATCAGCCGCGGCAATAGGCAGATAAGAAGCAAGCATCAGCAGTATGATAGCCAGATGTTCCTTGGCCTCCATGAAAAAATTGTGGGCCAAGGGGAATGGACCATTCAAAATAATGGCCTTGTCAGCCTTGTAATAGAAAACATACCAATACCCGGCCAACAAAAAGGAAAGCCACATAAAAACCGCCGCAGCATAACTCATTTTTTGAATCCGTCTTTGATTGGCTTCGGAAAAATTCAGCGTGTCCACACAAACCCAAAGGGCCGCGAACGGACAAGCCACTCCGAAAAAAACATGCGCCATCAGGACAATTTCAATCATAATTTCGTTGTTCTTTTATTTCCCTCGAGGCCGGGCTTCAAGTGAATGAATGGATTCCGGCCCGAATGTCAATTGGCATGCAATATAAACCTGAAAATCTGTCGGCCCATCTATTGAGCGTCCGGCAGAAAATAGCAGGTGGTGGTGATCGCTTAAATCAATAACCGTTCCGATATTGAAAGCGGTGTCTCCACGCCCGCCCGTTACCATTGTGGTGCGATGATAGATTTCCGCTCCGAGCAAAACATTTTTCCTGATTTGTCGTTGTACAACCATGCCGAGAAACCCCCAGTTTTCATTGCCAACACCGGAATTGATGCCGTAACCACCCCCGCCATACATGGTCCACTTGCTGTCTTCTTTTCCCCAACTCTTCTGGATCCACAGCGGAAAAAATGCCAGGACATGACCGGCGCCAAGTCCAACCCCTTCGTTGCCGGTGGGAACTTCCAATAATGGAAAAACTCCAACCTGAGGCAGATATTCGCTCTCCTGAACAAAACGGAATTTCACACCGAGCTCGGTATCCCCGTAACCATAGTGCGCGCTGCCAGCGGTTGGCGCATTGTAAACGAGTGGAGCAATGAGATGAAGTTGAACATTGGGAACGACACCGTAATTCACTTCGACGTGCGGAGCGGTTCCAGCCCATCCGTCAGCGGTCTCAATGTGTTGGGATGCGAGGTAAACCTCCCCATGTTGGTATGCAACCGTCTCTGGATCATCCGTTACAAACGGTGGTCCGGCAAAAACTTCCAGGCAACCACCAAACACCAACAGGCTCAGCAAGCTGAATAATCTTTTAACGGTGAGATTTTCCTTCCTTTTTTCTGAATCAGCAATACCGGGCGGGCTGGCCGGTGGATTCGAGGACCGAGAGCCAGATGTCCTTGCCGGGGTCCACGGTGCGGCGCGCGGAGGTGACGACAGCGATCGGGACATGGACATAGACCATGTGCCAGCGGGCGACGACGAGGCCGGTTTTGCCCGCCATGCCGGCATGGACGGCGGCCTGGCCGAGACGCATGCAGTAGATCCGATCCTGCGGAGAGGCCGGAACGCTGCGGATCATGTAGCTCGGGTCAATGTATTTGAGCGTGAGCGGGGTCTGGTTCTTTTGGAAATGCTCGGTGAGCCGGGTTTTGAGGAATTGGCCGATGTCGCCGAGGCGGAGATTCCCCGAGGCATCGGTTTCGCCGCTCGTGCCCATATATTCCTGGCCGGCTCCCTCCGCGACGATCACGACCGCGTGTCCGCGCGAGACGACGCGCTGGCGGATCTCCTCCAGAAACCCGTGCTCGCCGTCGAGGGCGAAAGGAACTTCCGGGATCAGGACGGCATTGACCTCGCCGCTGGCAAGGGTCGCCGCGCAGGCGATGAATCCCGAGTGGCGGCCCATCAATTTGACGAGGCCGATTCCCCCGCGTGCGCTTCGGGCCTCGGTGTGCGCGGCATGGACGGCGGCGACGGCGGCGGCGGCGGCGGTCTCGTAGCCGAAGCTCTTGTCCATGTAGACCATGTCGTTGTCTATCGTTTTGGGGACGCCGACCACGGCGAGCTTCGCTCCTCTCCGGCGGGCTTCCTGCTCGATCTCGCGGGCACCGCGCTGGCTTCCGTCGCCACCGATGACGAAGAGGATGTTGACATCGAGCTCCTGGAGCCGGTCCACCATGCGGAGGATGTCCTGCGGGCCGCGCGAGGTGCCGAGCCAGGTGCCGCCGAATTCATGGATGTTGGCGACGGCCTCCGGGGTGAGGTTGATGATCGCATGCCCGTATTCCGGGATGAGCCCCTCGAATCCATACGGGACGCCATAGATCCGCCGCACGCCATACCGGTAGTAGGCCTGCATGACGATCGCCCGGATCACGTCGTTGAAGCCCGGACAGAGCCCGCCGCATGTCACGATCGCGCAATTCGTGTGCGCGGGATCGAAGAAGATTTTTTTTCGCGGACCGGCGACCTCGAAGCACGGGAATTCCTCCCCGTTTGCGATCATGCGCGAAATATCCGGGAGCTCATGATTGACGAGGATCCGGTGGTCGTCGCTGTAAAACTCATGGCCGGGCGCGCCTTCGGCCATCAGCTTTTCGAGGGGCGAGGCGATCACGCGTTCGCCGAGCGAGCGGATCGTCAGGGACGCCGGATCGAGATCCTCTTCCATGAGGGCGGCTATTTTTTGGCCGCGTCGAGAGCCGCGCGGACCTCGGCTTCGATCTCGGCATAGAGCGCTGCGTCCGCCTTGAGGGCTTCCTTCGCGGCGTCGCGGCCCTGCGCGAGCTGGTTGCCCTTGTAGCTGAGCCAGGAGCCGCGCTTTTCGAGAATCCCTTTTTCGATGGCGACGTCGAGGAGGGAGCCGGTGTGCGAGATCCCCTCGTTATACATGATGTCGAACTCCGCCTCCGTGAACGGCGGCGCCACCTTGTTCTTCACCATCTTGACCTTCGTGCGGTTCCCGGTCACCACGCCGTCACTGTTCTTGATCGCGCCGATCCGGCGGATGTCAATCCGCACGCTCGAATAGAATTTCAGCGCCTTTCCGCCCGGCGTGGTTTCCGGGTTGCCGAACATGACGCCGATTTTCTCGCGGATCTGGTTGGTGAAGATGCAGACCGTGCCCGATTTGGAAATGAAGGCGGTGAGCTTGCGAAGCGCGTTGCTCATCAGCCGCGCCTGGGCGCCGACGACCGCGTCGCCGATCTCGCCTTCGAGCTCGGATTTTGTCACGAGGGCGGCCACGGAATCGAGAACGATGATGTCGAGCGCGTTCGAGCGGACGAGCGTCTCGCAGATCCGGAGCGCCTCCTCGCCCGAACTCGGCTGGGAGACAAGGAGCTCGTCGAGGTTCACGCCCAGCTTCTGGGCAATATTGGGGATCCAGCGCGTGCTCGACGTCAATGAACCCGGCGAGCCCTCCGCGCTTCTGCGCCTGCGCGACCGCCGTGAGCGTGAGCGTGGTCTTGCCGGATGACTCCGGCCCGAAGATTTCCACGATCCGCCCGCGCGGAAACCCGCCGACCCCGAGCGCGCGGTCGATCATGATATTTCCCGTCGGGATCACCTCGACCGGGGAGACCGACGCGTCGCCGAGGCGGCGGATCGCCTCGCTGCCATAGTCTTTTTCGATCTGCTGGAGAGCGAGTTCGAGGTTCTTTGATCGTGCGGTGGCGGCCTTGCCGGTGATGTCGTCGGATTTTGCCATGGTCAGTATTTTTGAAGGGAAATCGTTTTGCGGATGTCGCGGACGTTTGCCCGACAATTTCATCCTCAAGCAGCGTTTCTGTTGAGCGATGGTAGCGGAATGTGCAGGGCGGTCAAGCAGCGGTGATTCAGAACACCGAGGCATCCATGATGGCGAGCACATCGTCCAGTACATCCTGCGGCGCGCGTTCGATAAGTTTCATGCCACGCGAGCGGAAATCGAGCGACTTCACCTGCTCGCACATCACGAAACCCGTCAATGAGGTGCGTCCGGCGATGGGCACATGGAAAGGCACGCCACGGTTCGTGTTTGTGATCGGACAACAGATCGCCATGCCTGTGGCCTTGTTGAATGCTTCCTTGCTTACGACCAGCGCCGGACGGCGTCCTTTCTGTTCGTGTCCGGCCTGGGGATCGAAATTCAGCGCCACCAGATCGCCCGGCTTGGGGGCTGCCATCACCAGACCTCGCGCCCGCTTGCTCCCCAGTCAAACTCGGCCGTCTTGTAACCCTTCGGCATGGCGGCGACCAAATCTTCGATGCGATGCCGTCCGCGAACGCGCGATGTCGGCTTCGCGGGTTTCACGATGATCGCGTCTTTTTTCGGGGACAGCCCCACTTCGAGGCTGGCACCGGCCTCGAGCCGCAAAGCGGCAAGGAGCACCTTGGGCAGGCGCACCCCCTGGCTGTTTCCCCATGCTTGGAGTGTGGTGGTCATGAGGCCAACGTATAGCCCCCGGCTAAACTTGGCAAGAGTCGTCTTGTGCCTGACACGCATCCTTGACTCACCCGAATCCGGCTTTCGGTTTCGTGGATTTCGCTTCACCTGGAACGGAAGGACGGGATCGAAACAACTTCAGGCACACCTCAAGGATTTCGACGAACGCGACGACCTCCTTTTCGGTTGATGTTTGAACGATACTTTCCAATTTTCTGTAGGCGGCTGTTGGCTTGCCATGCGGCCCATGTAGTCCTTCGTCCCGGCGTTGTGGAGATCCGGCCAGATCATCGAGCCGGACATTGAGCGCCCGTCCCAAGGCGAGCAGGGTCGAGAGAGACGGCTCGCGACGGTCTGTTTCGAGCAGCCCTATGTAATTTCTGGACAAATCCGCAAGCTCGGCCAGGCGTTCCTGCGTGTGGCCCGCCGCTGTGCGCATGGTCCGTAAACGATCCGAGAACTTTGCATGGAAACCGGGCACTTCATGACATTACCCAAACTGATTTTCTGGAAAACACACGATAGTTTGTTTTTGTTGGATTGTTTTGTTGACAGTTGTTTGCAGTTTTTGATTCCTTTGTCCGAGGCATCAATCCCAACAGCAAAAAACAATGCACAATCCAAAGAGTCCGGAATTTGACCAGCCAGAACTCCCTAAAGACTTGGAAGCCGCTCTTGACAGCGCCCATTTCCGCGGAGCCCTGGAATTTGTCCGAACCATGCAAGAGACACCGGAGGCCTGGTCGCTTTATAAAAAGATGTGCCGGGCGGGAACCGTTCCGCGCATGTGCGCCTGGCCAAAACTGGGATTCGTCGCATTGTCGGTTCTTTTGCTCCAAGGTTGCATGATTCCGGGTTCGAACAGCGAGTATTTTGCGATGGACCCCCAGCAGGCGGAAGCAAACCGGAAAAACACGCACCGCGTCGAACAGGAGGGAAGGGACATGGACAACATCGAAAGAATGCGCCGCGCACAGGCCATCGAGTTGGCCACGAGGCACAATCCGCGAGTCATCAACAATTCTTCGACCACCCAACAAACCCAAGTGGTTGTCGATCACTGAAACAACAAACCCTGATTCCACGACAAATGAGAATGTTTGCCATCACTTTATTTTTTTCACTGGTCATAAGCGGTTGCACGACCTCGCCGACGGTTTCAAAGCTCGGCCCCGGTTCGGATGCGGCAGCATTGAATGCGACAAGAGGACGTTCTGACGCGCAACTCAGCAGCGTTCAAGCGGAACAGTACTCCCGCCAGCGGAGGCAGGTCGGGGAGGAAATGCAACTCGAACAGATGAAAAAAGATCAGTTTTTCAGGAACGCCGGAGGGGTCATTGGGATTCTCCAAGGCGTAAGAAGCATCGCTCCTTATTGAGTGCCATTCGATAAAAGCAAGGAACACAGTCATGAAATCATGACGGACACGGGGCGGGCGTTCGATGCTCAGAGCATCCGTGCGACGAGGCCCGCGAGATACGGGAGGAGCTGCTTTTTGCGCGAGACCACGCCGTCGAGCGACCACAGGCGGGGGCCGTCGTCGGGAAAATCGATCAGGCGGGTGAACTGGTCGGGCCCGCAGAGCAGGAGCACCGAGTTCTGGGTGTTGACGTCGGTGATGAGCAGCGCGGAGAAAAAGTAATTGTTTGCCGCGCGGTAGGCTTCGAGCGCAGAGACAAGGTCTTCGCGCTTCTCCGGCAGGTGCGAGAAGCTGAGCTCCTCGATCTGCGAGACGCTGAACCGGAACCCGCGTTCGATGTATTCCTTGCAGTCGGCGGTGATCGCCTGCTTCGAGGTCATGGTGAGCAACGGGGATCCGACCGAGAAGATCTCCGAGGCGAGATCCGACGGCTTGACGCCGCTGATTCCGGCAAGGTCGCGCATGATCGCGCGGTCCACGCCGGTCGTGGTCGGAGACGTGAGGTTGAGCGTGTCGGAAATCACCCCGCACATGAGAAGGCCCGCCACGTTTTTGGGAATCGGGACGCCCGCCTGCTGGTAGCAGGTGGCGATGATCGTGCAGGTCGAGCCCACCGGGCGGTTCAGGAAAAGAATCGGCTGGTGGGTCGGCGCCACGCCGATCCGGTGGTGGTCAAGGATCTCGATGATCGGAATCTCGTCCGCCCCGCTCACCGCCTGGCTCAGCTCGTTGTGGTCCACAAGGATCAACTGCCGCGGCATCGGTTTCAGAAAATCGCTTTTGGAAAGGATGCCCTCCAGCCGCCCGTCCGGCCCGAGGACCGGAAAGACGAATTGCGAGGACATCGCGACGTCGGCTTTCGCTTCGCGCAGCGGCATGTCCGCCGGAAGGCTCGTGAATTCCGCTTGAACCATCTTTCCCGACGTGACGGCCGCACGCGCCAGCAGGACGGTCGTCGCCGTGTCGTAGGGCGAGGAGAACAGCGTGACGCCGTGGGCTTTGGCGGCCGCCAGCACGGCCTTTTTCGCAGAAAAATTATTGGTGATGACGAGGGCGCGGACGCCGGCTTCGATCGAGAGTTTCTGGACATCCCAGCGGTCGCCCACGATGAGGACGGTGGATTTCCGGTCGAGCTCGTCCAGGCGTTTTGTGAACGTCGTGGTGTGCATCGCGGCCACCACGAGGTGGTAGGGGTGAACCTCCGTGTCATCCGTCCCCGCGAGCAGCTTCCCGTGGACCGAGGCCCGGATGTCGGCCAGCGAGGCGTCCACAACCCGCGCCGAGGCGATCCGGTCAAGCGGCGGAAAGAGATACTGGCTGAGCTTGAACCCGGAGATCAGGCCGAGGCAACGCCCGTCGTCGTCCACCACGGGTAGCCCGCGGAACCTCGCCTCGTTGATCCGTGTCATCGCCTCGTAAACCGGGCTGGCGAAATGCGCCCCCTCCACATCGCGCTCCATCACATCCTCCACGCGCGGATGAACGTCGCTCAGGAAAACCGGCGCTTCGAAGCCGAATTTCCCGAGCCCGAAATCAATCCGCTCGTTCGTGTTCCCGCAGCGTGCCGCCAGCACCTGGGAGGATCCGGTGGCGGTCTTGAGCTCCGCATACCCGATCGCCGAACAGATGGCATCCATGTCGGGGTTCTTGTGTCCGATGACGACGGTGATCATGTGGTGAAAAAAAGACCGGATCAGAAAACCAGCACGCGGGCACTTCGTAAAGAGGGATGAACGTCCACACGCGGATTGCAATGGGCGGGGACGGGGGATAAGATGAAGGTTTGGTGGAAACCGTAAATTCACAGCCTGGTCCGGGGAGAGTGCAGCGCCGTATTGAAAGTGCCCTGCGCGGGTTTTCTTTCGTGCGGTCGCGGGGACGGCATTTTTTCCGGAGGCTGCTGCGGAAGCCCCGCACGGTGACCGAGGGTCCGAATCTTCTGCCGACGCTGATCAAGGTGCTTGCCGCGTTCGCGCGGACCGACGGCGAACTGCTGGAGGAGGAAATTGACTCCGGGCTGGGATTCCTCCGCTACGACTACCCGGATGCCGTTTATTCCGAGCTGCGGAAGCTGTTCGGCGAAGCGCTGCACGAGAAGCAGGATCTGAACGAAATGGCCCAGAAGCTGGCCGGGCAGCTCAGCGACGAGCGCAAGATCCTCCTCGGCGTCCAGCTCTACGACCTCATCGCCAAGGCCGGCCTCCGGCAGGACCAGGTCATCGCATATTATTCGTTCATGTCCCGCCTCGGCATGGCCGAGCAGGCGATTGACATCGTCTATCAGCTCAACTCGGACAACCAATCCGACCCGACGGTTTACCGGGCCGGAGCCTCGCCCCTCGAGATGGTCAGCTTCGGGAATCCCGACAACTCGGATGTCGCGCTCGCGGATTTCGCGGAGGACGAGCGGCTCAACGCCTACCGGTATGGCGATCTGGTGATCCTGAAAAACCTGAGCGGAAGGAACCTCGTCGTGCAGGGCCGCGCGCTCAAACCGGGAGACTTCGCCCGGCTCTACACCGGACAGCGGGTGCTCATTGACGACCAGGTCCTCGCGTATTCCGACCTCGTCTTTTATTTCAACGCCAAGAAAAATGTCACGCTCCCCGAGATTTTCATCGCGGTGAGCGGGTCCGACGAAGTGCGTCTCGAGAAGGGCCGCTCGCGGGACTCCTGCCTGCAGGTAACATTCGGACTCCGGGTCAAAGTCCGCTCCCTTCGCAATGTGGACGCCGTCCTCAAAGGCGTCCGCCTGAACCAGGGCACGGTCGTGGACGCCACGCTCGAGGACAAAATTGTTTTTCACAACGACAGCGAGCTGGACCTCGGCGACCTGCGCCGCCGTGCGCGATCCTACGGCGGGCGCTTCCAGCTCAAGACCTCGAAGAACGAATATCTGGTGTCGAACAATCCCGGCCTCCTGCAGGAGGACGACATCCTCCTCTCCCCCGGTGCCGGCGGGGATGTGCTCCTGAAGATCTCCTGCGACTACGACAGCCGGGAGGGCCGTCTCGAAGTCCTCCAATCCGACCGTCCGATCCTGGTGCGGGGAGTGCCGGTTCGAAACACGGCCCCGCTGGCGGACGGCGACACGATCCGTGTGGACGTCGGCCAGATCCTCCGCTGCAACTTCACCGAGCGCCTGATCGAAGAGGAGCGGAATGTCATCCGCTCGCTCGAGGCGCGCGACCTGGTCTGCCGGTTTGGGAACGGGACCGTGGCGATCGACGGCATTTCCTTTTCCGTGCAGCGCGGCGAGATCGTCTGCGTGATGGGGGCCAGCGGGTGCGGGAAAAGCACGCTCCTGCGCGCGCTCTCCGGGCAGTTCCCGCCGCACCAGGGCGACGTCTTTTTCAACAACCGGTCGCTCTACGGGAACTACGACGCCCTCCGGAAATACGTCACCTATGTCCCGCAATACGATGCGTTCGACGAACACCTCACGATCGAGGAAAACCTGAATTTCGCGGCCGCGATCCGCGCCCCCCACCTCTCGCGGCGCGAACGGCTCCGGCGGGTGGACGGCAAGCTCGCGGAGCTCGGGCTGAACGAACGCAGGAATTTTGTCGTGGGCAGCGCGCACAAGAAGACGCTGAGCGGCGGCGAACGCAAGCGCCTGAACATCGGCCTCGACATGGTCAGCTCGGCCGACGTCTTCCTCTTCGACGAGCCGACGAGCGGGCTCTCCTCGAAGGATTCCGAGCATGTGATCGAGATCATCCGGGGGATGTCGCACAACAAGATCGTGCTCGTCACAATCCACCAGCCGACCTCGAAAATTTTCCAGATGTTCCAGAAGGCGGCCCTGCTCGACCGCGGCGGGAAGCTCGTTTTTTTCGGGACGCCGCAGGAGATGCTGAAGTATTTCGCGGAGGCCGAGCACCAGCAGCATTTCGGGACGGCGCTCGGCGGCTGCGAGGCCTGCGGCACGACCCGTCCGGAGTTCATTTTCGATGTGCTGGAGACCCCGCTGCGCGATCTCGGCGGGGACATTATTTTTGAGGAAAACAACCGGGGGCAGCTTGTGCCGGCCCGCAGGTTCTCGCCCGATTACTGGCGCGACAAATACGAGGCCTACCTGCTGATGAAGGATGTCCAGCAGCCGTCCGCGCCGCGCGAGGCCGCCCCGCCTCCGCCGGCTCCGACCCGCCGCCGCTCATCGATCCGGTGGCGCGAGGAATGGCACCAGTTCATGGTGCTTCTCAAGCGCGCGTTCATCAGCAAACTGAGGAATCCGGCGAACCTCCTCACGACCATCCTTGAGGCTCCGTTGCTGGCGCTGCTCACCGGGATGGTCCTCCGGTATTCGGTCGGCGATGTTTACGATTTCGCCTCGGCATTCCACATTCCAACGTATCTGTTCCTTTCGCTCGTGGTGGCGATGTTTCTCGGCCTGACGAACAGTGTGGACGACATCATCCGCGACCGGCCGGTCCTCATGCGGGAGCGGAACCTCGACGTGCGCCTGCCATATTATGTCATGGCCAAGGCGCTGACCCTGGCGGCTTTCGCGCTCATCCAGTGCGCGCTTTTCACGCTCATTGGAAACGGGCTGCTGGCCGTCCGCGGCGGGTTCGGAATCGTCTTCTGGGCGATGTTTCTCACGGCGGGCAGCGGAGCGGCGCTCGGCCTTGTCATTTCCTCGCTCGTGGCCGAAAGCAAGACCGCCATCCTGATCATCCCGGCGGTCCTCATCCCGCAGATCATCCTGAGCGGCGCGCTCATCAAATACGAGGAAATGAACCGCAACCTCGATTTCATGTATTCGATCCACCAGTGGGTGAACAGCCACCCCGGCAGCGCGACGCCCGCGCGCAGCGATCTGGAGGTTCCGCTGATCTGCGAGTTCATGCCCACGCGCTGGTCCTACGAGGCGCTGGTCTTCGCCCAGGCGAAGCTGAACCCGCTCACCAGCCGGCAGGAAACCATCCAGAGCCAGATCAACCGGATCGTCGCAAAAAAGGACCTTTCCCCCGCGCAGGAAAACCGCCTCGAGGACCTGAAGGACACCCTTGCCGTGCTCTCCGGGCTCGAGGCCTCGGATCCCAAGACCCTCGATGCCCAGTTCAAAAAAATTGATGCCATCATCGCGGGTGGTCCGTTTGATCGTTCGGTTTTCAAAGGCACGGGAAGCGGGACGACGGCCGAGCAGCTCTACGTGAACCAGAAAGTCACCGACCTGATCTCGAAGGCGGAGATGGAACAGAGCGACTACCGGGAGAACCGCCACCTCAACGTTTTCTTCGGTCCGGTGAAAGAATACTGGGGGCTGCGCACCGGGATTTTATGGTTTAATTCCCTGGTGCTCGTCGTTTCCACGCTCGCGCTGTTCTTCTTCCTTTACCTCATCCTCCGGGCGCAGATCCGCCACCGGGTCGCTTAAGTGGGATTCGATCTCGTTTCCAGCTATGGCCCGCAGGGCGACCAAGCGCACGCGATCGAGGCGCTCAGCCGCTCGCTTCTCGCCGGCAACCGCCAC
This sequence comes from Verrucomicrobiia bacterium, assembly GCA_037129975.1. Classification (GTDB taxonomy): domain Bacteria; phylum Verrucomicrobiota; class Verrucomicrobiia; order Chthoniobacterales; family Terrimicrobiaceae; genus QYQL01. The sequence goes on from JBAXTX010000025.1 coordinate 12,200, forward strand.
CAGACGCTGCTCGGGGTCACCGGCTCGGGAAAGACATTCACCATGGCGAATGTCATCCGGGAGCTCGGGCGTCCGACCCTCATCATGTCGCACAACAAGACGCTCGCCGCCCAGCTCTACAGCGAGTTCAAGCAGTTCTTTCCCCGGAATGCGGTCGAGTATTTCGTGAGCTATTTCGACTACTACCAGCCGGAGGCGTATCTCCCCCGCTCGGACACTTTCATCGAGAAGGATTCCTCGATCAATGAGGACATCGAGCGGCTCCGGCTCTCGGCGGTGAGCTCGCTGCTCAGCCGCCGGGACACGATCGTCGTCGCGAGCGTCTCGTGCATCTACGGCCTCGCCTCGCCGGAGGATTTCCTGCGGATGCTCGTGACGATCCGGCCCGGCCAGCAGATGACCCGGGAAGCCCTTTTGACGAAGCTCGTGGACATGCTCTACGAGCGGAACGACATCGCCTTCGCCCGCGGGAAGTTCCGGGTGCGCGGCGACGTCGTCGAGGTCCACCCCGCGCAGAGCGAGGACGAGGCGGTGCGCGTCGAATTCTTCGGCGACGAGATCGAGCGGATCAGCCGGTTCGACCCGCTGACCGGCCATGTCTCCTCGACGCTGACAACGTTCACTCTTTTTCCCGCCAAGCAGTTCGTGACACCCTACGACAAGCTCAACCGCGCGATGGGCGACATCCGCGGAGAAATGGAGGCGCGGGTCGTCGAGTTCGAGCGGGACAGCAAATTTATCGAGGCCCAGCGGATCAAGATGCGCACCGAGTTCGACCTCGAGATGATGCAGGAAATGGGATTTTGCAGCGGGATCGAGAACTACTCCCGCCACCTGAGCGGGCGTCCGCCGGGCTCGCGCCCCTACACGCTCATGGACTTCCTGCCGAAGGATACTCTCGTTGTGATCGACGAGTCGCACGCGACCGTGCCGCAGATCGGCGGGATGTTCGCCGGCGACCGCTCGCGGAAATCCGTCCTCGTCAACTACGGGTTCCGTCTCCCGAGCGCCCTCGACAACCGCCCGCTCAATTTCCGCGAGTTCATGGAAATCACCGGCCAGATCGTCTATGTCAGCGCCACGCCCGGACAGTTTGAAATGCGCAACAGCGTGGCGGGAAACACCGAATGGATCGCCAACCCGGAGAACAAGCTCGGGGAGGCCGCCCATCGCGATGCGCCCGTCCCATCGGTCTCCGGCGCTCCTCTCGATGTCCTCACCCCGGGGGCGCCGCTTGTCATCGAGCAGATCATCCGGCCGACGGGACTCCTCGACCCGAAGATCAGCATCCGGCCGCTGAAAGGGCAGATTGACGCCACGATCGAACTTTGCCGGGCGCGGATCGAGCAGGGGGAGCGCGTGCTCGTGACGACATTGACCAAGCGGACGGCCGAGGATCTCGCGGATTACCTCCGGGAAACCGGCCTCAAGGTGCGCTACCTGCACAGCGACATTGATACGATCGAGCGCGTCGAAATCCTCCGCGGGCTCCGCGCCGGGGATTGCGACATCCTGGTTGGCATCAACCTCCTTCGCGAGGGCCTGGATCTCCCCGAGGTTTCTCTGGTCTGCATTCTCGACGCGGACAAGGAGGGCTACCTCCGCAGCCAGACAAGCCTGATCCAGACGGCCGGCCGCGCGGCGCGCCATATCAACGGCGAGGTCGTCCTCTTTGCCGACACCGTCACCAAAAGCATGCGGGCGCTTCTGGATGTCTGTGACCGCCGCCGCAAGCGGCAGGAGGAGTACAACCGGGAGCACGGGATCACTCCCACCAGCGTCAAACGCGCGGTGCAGGAGAGCCTCCACACGATTCTCAAAGCCCGCGAGATCGAGCAGGGGATCCTCAAAGAGGACGCGGCGGAGTTCGACCTCCACGAACTCATCCGCGAACTCGAACGCGACATGGCGGGCGCTGCGGCGAACCTCGAATACGAGCGCGCCGCGCTCCTCCGCGACCAGATCATGGAGCTGAAATCCGGCTCCGAATCCGGCGGGAACGAGCCCCGCAGGCGCTCCGCCTATCCGAAACCCTCGCGCAAAAAACGCGGCTAGCCCGAGGAAATATTCCGGCCCGCACCGCTGGCTTTTCCCTCCCCTCTCTTTTGTTTTTGGAAAAATCCTGTTGTCTGACATGGGGCTCGCGGTTATGGGTTTTTGTTCGCCTGTCCCGGACCACCCCATTCGCATGAAAAACAAAGGAAAAATCGTTCAAGTCATCGGTGCCGTCGTGGACATCGAATTCAGCCCCGCGTCCGGCGCGCTGCCGAAAATTTACGACGCGCTGGAAATCACGTTCGAAGCCGCGGGCCAGACAAACCGTCTGACGCTGGAGGTCCAGCAGCACCTCGGGGAAAACTGGGTTCGCGCGATCGCCATGAGCTCGACCGAGGGCCTGGCACGCGGCATGGATGTCACGAACACCGGCGCCCCGATCTCCGTGCCGGTTGGCGAAGGCGTCCTCGGACGAATTTTCAATGTCATCGGCGAACCGACCGACGAACGCGGTCCGGTGAAGTTCGAGAAAAAATACCCGATCCACCGCAAGGCTCCCCCGCTGACCGAACAGAATACGAAAGCCGAGATCCTCGAGACCGGGATCAAAGTCATTGACCTGATCTGCCCCTTCACCAAAGGCGGCAAGGTCGGCGCCTTCGGCGGTGCCGGGGTCGGCAAGACGGTCGTCATCATGGAGCTCATCAATAACATCGCCAAAGGCCACGGCGGGTATTCCGTCTTCGCGGGCGTCGGCGAACGCACGCGCGAGGGCAACGACCTCTACGCGGAGATGAGCGAATCCGGAGTCATCAACCAGGACGATCTCGAAAAATCCAAGGTCGCGCTGGTTTACGGGCAGATGAACGAGCCTCCGGGCGCCCGTCTGCGCGTCGCCCTCACCGCCCTCTCGATGGCCGAGTATTTCCGCGACGAAAAAAACCAGGACGTCCTCCTCTTCATCGACAACATCTTCCGCTTCTCGCAGGCGGGCTCGGAGGTTTCGGCCCTGCTCGGACGCACGCCGAGCGCGGTCGGCTACCAGCCGACGCTTGCCGCGGAAATGGGCGACCTACAGGAACGGATCACCTCCACGACCAAAGGATCCATCACCTCGTTCCAGGCGGTCTATGTTCCGGCCGACGACCTCACCGACCCGGCCCCCGCGAATACGTTCGCCCACCTCGACTCGACGATCGTGCTGGAACGCTCGATCGCCGAACTCGGCATCTACCCTGCCGTGGATCCCCTCTCCTCGACATCCAAGGCCCTCGCGCCGGACATCATCGGCGAGGATCACTACGCGGTCGCGCGCGGTGTCCAAACCGTCCTCCAGCGCTACAAAGACCTGCAGGATATCATTGCCATTCTTGGCATGGACGAGCTTTCTCCGGAGGACAAGCTCACGGTTTATCGCGCCCGAAAAATCCAGCGCTTCCTCTCGCAGCCGTTCCATGTGGCGGAAGTTTTCACAGGAACCAAGGGCGAGTATGTCCCGGTCAGCGAAACCATCCGCGGCTTCAAGGAAATCCTCGAAGGCAAACACGACGACGTGCCCGAGGGAAATTTCTACATGAAGGGCGGCATTGATATGATCAAAGAAGTTTAAAGTATTAAGGTTTAAGTGTTAAGCTTCTTCCTATCCCCCTTAAATCTTAATTCTTAACCCTTAAACCTTTCTCTCATGCTCCGCCTCGAAATTGTAACGCCCGACCAGAAGACCTACTCCGACGACGTGGATTCCGTGGTGATTCCCGGCATCGAGGGCGAGCTTGGCGTGCTTCCGCTGCACGTTCCTTTGATGACCCAGCTTGCCCCGGGCGAGCTCCGGGTCGTGAAGGGCGGCGAGGAAATCCGGCTTGCCGTCGGGGAGGGGTTTGTGGAAATCAGCTCCGACAAAGTCGCTGTCCTCACCGACATGGCGATCAGGGAAAGCGACATTGACGAGTCCGCTGCCGAGGAGGCCGTCCGTCGTGCCGAAGGCGAGATGCGCTCGGACAAGATGAGCGACGAGGAACACGCCACCGTCAAGGCCTCCCTCCAGAAATCCCTCGCCCAGATCCGCGTCAAACGCCGCCGCTCCGGCTGAACCACCTATGGGAAGACAGTGGTTGCATGCGAAGCGCGAGGTCGCGAACCTCAAAAAAGGCCAGGTTGTCGGCAAGCTGGTGAAGGAAATCATGGTCGCCGCCAAGCTGGGCGGGCCGGACATCGAGGGGAACGCCCGGCTGTTTGCCATCGTGGAAAAGGCGCGCAGGGCGTCGGTCACGCGCGACGCGATCGAAAAGGCGATCAAGAAGGGGGCCGGGATTGGAGACGAAAAGCTCGTTCTCGAACATCTGGTTTTCGAGGGATACGCCCCGCACAAAGTCCCCGTCATCGTCGAGGTGCTCACCGACAACAACAACCGGACCGCGCCGGAAATCCGCGTCCTCTTCAAAAAAGGCCAGCTCGGGATCGCCGGCAGCAACAAATTTCTCTTCGACCACGTCGGGATCGTCGAAGCCCACCATCCGGATCCGGCGGTGGATGTCGAAGCCGCGGCGATCGAGGCGGGCGCGAATGATTTTGTGGCGCTGACCCACGAGGAGAACGACGACATTCCGTCCGGCGTGACGGGCGCGCGGTTCCTGACCGAACGGGCGGCCACGGCCTCGGCCTCGAAGTGGCTCGCGAACAACGGCTGGACTGTCGTGACCAGCGAGCTCGGCCATGTCGCGAAGCAGATCCCTTCCCTCGACGACGCGCAGCGCGCGGAGGCCGGGGAATTCCTCCAGGCGCTCGAGGACCACGACGACGTCCACCGGGTCTGGGCGGCGATCAAATAAATGGAATCCACCGCCACGCGGATCGTCCGCCGCCTGCGCGAGGCCGGCCACGAAGCGCTCTTCGCGGGCGGATGCGTGAGGGACCGGATCCTCGGGCGGGAGGCGCACGACATCGACATCGCGACCGGCGCGCGTCCGGAGGAGGTCCAAAGCCTCTTTCCGAGGACCGTCGCGGTCGGAGCGCAATTCGGCGTGATCGTGGTTCTTGAAAATGGCGCGGAATTTCAGGTGGCGACATTCCGTGCCGATGGGGCCTACAGCGACGGACGACGGCCGGAATCCGTCACCTACACGACGGCCGAGGGGGATGCCAGGCGCCGCGATTTCACCGTCAACGGGCTTTTTTTCGATCCGCTGGAAAACCGGATCCTCGACTTCGTGGGCGGGGAGGCCGACTTGAAGGCGGGGATCGTTCGCTGCATCGGCGAGCCCGGAGAGCGGTTTCGCGAGGACAAGCTCCGACTGCTGCGCGGCGTCCGGTTCGCGGAGACGCTCGGATTCCGGATCGACCCGGCCACGTGGGATGCGATCCGCGCCCGGGCGAATGACATCGTCGCGGTCAGCGCGGAACGGATCCGCGACGAACTGGTGAAAATCTTCCTGCATCCGTCGCGGGTGAAGGGATTCGATCTGCTCGACGAGTCGGGGCTTCTGAAAATCCTGCTGCCCGAGGTGGCGGCCATGAAAGGCTGCGAGCAGCCGCCGGATTTTCATCCCGAGGGCGACGTCTTCGTCCACACCCGGCTCATGCTCTCCCTGCTTCCGGAATCGGTTTCCATCCCGCTCGTTTTCTCGGTGCTTTTCCACGACATCGGAAAGCCGGCGACGTTGTTCCGCGACGAGACCGGAAGGCTCCGGTTCAACGGGCACGAGTCGGTCAGCGCGGTGATGGCGGAGAGGATCCTGGCGCGTCTCCGGTTTTCCAACGCGGCGTCCGAGGCGACCGTGGCCGGGGTGAGAAACCACATGGCATTCAAAGACGTGCGGAACATGCGCGTGGCCACGCTGAAGCGGTTCCTCGCGCGCCCGACGATCGACGACGAGATTGCTCTCCACCGGGTGGACTGCCTCGGATCGCATGGGATGCTCGACAATTACGAGTTCCTGCTCGCCAAACGCGACGAGTTCTCCCGCGAGCCGCTGATCCCGCCCCCGCTCGTCACCGGAAACGACCTGATCGCCCACGGCTGGCTGCCCGGCCCGCATTTTAAAAAAATCCTGGATGCGGCGCAGGTTCTCCAGCTCGAAGGCGCGCTCACATCGCGGGAGGATGCGCTTGACTGGGTGGCGGCGAACAGGGAAATGCTGGAGGGAGAAAATCCGGAATGACCACCCGCATCGTCCATATCGCCCGCGACGGAAAAATCATCGGCCAATATCCGTCCGGGCAATTGGCTTCCCTGTTGGATTCCGGGCAAATTTTCCAGGACGACTTCTGCTACAGCGAGGTGTCGCCCGAGTGGATCCCGCTGTCCGAATTCTTGAAAAAGAGCGGGGCTCCGAAGTTTTCCCGCATCAAGGAACGCGAAGGCGCACCGACCTGCGGCCGGTCCTCATGGCACGACCGCGCCGCCCACCGCCGGGCCACGCCCGTGCTGGCCGGGTGGGTTGCGTTCCTTCTCGCGCTGTCGGTCGTGGGGGGAGCCGGGTTCTGGATCGCGGAACTCTACGGGGAGCTGGATCAGCAGAACCTGCGCCTCCAGCAGATGGAAAAACAACTTGCCGACAAGGAAAAGAATTACCAGCGGATGCTCTTCGTCTCCCGCGAGATCGCCGAGCCGGGGATCGTGCGAGGAAGCGTCCTCCTCCGCAACGATGCCGGAAAACGCGTCGCCATGCCGGGTGTTCAAATTTTCCTTTTTCCCAGAAAAGCGGTTGAGGCACACCTGGAGGCGAAGGGGCGCGAAGCCTCGCTCCTGCCCGCCGGCACGACCGTGGACGCCGCGGAGTTTTTCGTCGCCAACTTCCCGAAGGCGCTCGCGAGCACCACGACCGACGCGAGCGGACGCTACGAATTTCCGGTTCCCGAGCCCGGCGAATACGTCGTCTCCACCAGCATCGCGTCCACCAACCAAAACGGGAGGTCCACCCGCCTCTGGTTCGTCTCGTTCAACTCCAACGACCCCCTCAATACCGTCGTGGACATCACCGAGACCAACGGGGTCCAGCAGTTTATCCCCAGCCTCATGATCGTCGAGGGGCGCTGATCCCCCGGTTGAGAAAGACGGGTTAACGGCCGGTTGCGGCGAGGAACGGCCGGATCATTTTCGAGAGCTCCTGGAAGGCGGAAAAGTCCACTTGCTGCTGTCCGTCGCTCATCGCCTCGGCGGGGTTCGGGTGGACCTCGACGAGCAGGCCGTCGGCCTTGAGGGCAACGGCGCCGCAGCAGAGCGCGAGGACGAGATCCGAGCGACCGCATCCCTGGCTCGGGTCCACGATGACCGGGAGGTGGGATTCCTTTTTCGCGACGGCGACCGCCGAGAGATCGAGCGTGTTCCGGGTGTAGGTCTCGAACGTTCGGATGCCCCGCTCGCAAAGGAGGACATTCGGGTTCCCGTGGGCCAGGATGTATTCGGCCGCGAGCAGCCATTCCTCGATCCGTTCGCTCATCCCGCGCTTGAGCAGGACGGGTTTCCCGGAGTTCGCGCACTCGATGAGAAGCTGGAAATTCTGGGCGTTGCGCGCGCCGATCTGCAGGATGTCCGCCGTGGCCGCGACATGCTCGACATCCCGTTCGCTCAGGACCTCGGTGATGATCTTGAGGCCGGTTTCCCTGCGGGCGAGATCGAGGAGGCGGAGCCCTTCTTTTCCGAGGCCCTGGAATTCATACGGCGACGTGCGGGGTTTGTAGGCCCCCCCGCGAAGGATCGTCGCCCCGGCGGCTTTGACCGCGCGGGCGGTGGAGAGAAGCTGCTCCTCGCTTTCCACCGAGCACGGCCCGGCCATCAGCGCGAAATGACCGCCCCCGATTTTGATGCCGTCCACATCCACGACCGTGTCCTCCGGGTGCGACTCCCGGCTGGCGAGTTTGTAGCGTTTCTGGACGCGCAGGACGCTCTCCACCTGCGGGAAAGCGGTGAGGGACTCGAGGCTCTGGTGAGTCCGCTCGTCGCCGATCGCCGCGATGACCGTCTGCGTCGCCCCGAAAATCGGAGCCGGTTCGTAACCGAGCTTCGAGACCTCGGCAATCACTTCATCAATGGCGGCCTTCGGGGTGTGCGGGCGGAGAACAATGATCATAAGGAGGAAATTTAAGACCGGCGCGGCGGAAGGTTCAAACACAATCCGGCGCGATTGACACGGCCAGACCGGCGCGGCTATACGGATGCGATGAAAAAGATCCTTCTGGTTACAGTCGTCGCGCTCATGTCCTCCCTGACGGTTTCCCTTGCCCTCGACGACATCCAAATCCTTCCGACCCGCAAGAGGCTTGATGAGGAGAAAGCCCGGACGAGCAGCAATACCTCGGTGCAAACCAAGGAGATCGTCTATTCGGTCAAGGTCACAAGCGGGGCGTTCAAGGAGCTCCAGAACGTCACGATCAAATACAATATTTTCTACGAAGCCGCCCAGCTCGGCAGCACCGCCGCTCCCGAGGTGAAAACCGCAACGGGCATCCAGAAATTCCCCAGCCTCCTCACGAACAAGCCGGTCGAGTTCGACACAACGACCATCCAACTCTCCGCTGGCAAGCTCGATCCGGGCTGGTATTTCAAGGGCGGCGGGAAGTCGGTTTCCAAAGACAAAGTCGTCGGGCTCTGGTTCAAGGCGTTCGACGCGGAGGGCAAACAGATCGGCGAGTATGTGAACCCCGCATCCGTCACTCAAAAGCGGAAGTGGAAGGAGTAGCGGAGAGAACAGGCGAGCGGGGTAGTAGTCATTTTCTCCGCGCCTGCCACTGCTGCCAGACGTATTCGCACCAGAGGTAGAGCCGCTCGTCCGAGAGTCCGCGCACATGGGCGGCGAGCTTGCCGCGGAGGAAGCCGCCGGAGGGATCGGGCGCGATCCGCCCGGAACGCAGCCACGGGCCGATCGGCGAGCCAAAGCCTTTTTTCTTTCTTTCGATGATGTCGGGAGGCAGAAGCGGAGCGGCGGAGCGTTTGAGCAGATACTTCGTGATTCCGCCGCGGAGCTTGAACCGCCCGGGCAGCTTTCTCGCAAAATCAGCAACCTCGATATCGAGGAACGGGCTCCGCACCTCGAGGGAATTCATCATGCTCGCCCGGTCGGCTTTCGCCAGGATCCCGTCCTGCAAATAGATCTCCGTGAAAAATTGAAGCGAGCGGTCCAGAAGGCTGGCGCTGGCGCACTCGTCCCACGCGCGGATCGCCTCGCTGTAGATCTCCTCGACGGGGATGCGCGACCCGGTGACTCGGACGAGTTCGTCCGGCTCGAGCGCACCCATCCACACCGGATTCCACAACTGCGGCGGATGGCTCAGCCCGCGCAAGGTCCGCTTGATTTTGAAATCCATGCTGATGTTCGCGTGCGAAACCGGCAGGCGGGCGGCCAGAAGGCGGATGGCTTTGTGGATCGGGCGCGGGACGACCCGCGAGTAAATTCCCGCGAGCCTCAAAGCGCGGAACGGATCGTATCCCGCGAAGAGCTCGTCGCCGCCGTCGCCGCCGAGCGCGACGGTGACCTCGAGGCGCGCGAACCGGCAGAGCAGCCAGGTGGGCAGGAGCGAGCTGTCGCCCTGGGGCTCGTCGAGAAGATCGAAGATCCGCGGGAGAACATCCACCGCGGCATCGAGGCTCAGCGTCTCCTGGCGGTGGTTGGTCCCGAGGAATTCCGCCATGCGCCGCGCCGGGGCCGACTCGTCGAAGGAGGGTTCGGAAAAACCGATCGTGAACGTCCGCAGCGACGGGCCGCCGAGCTCGCGCGCGGCCAGGGCGGCGATCAGCGACGAGTCGATGCCCCCGCTCAAAAAAATCCCGAGCGGGACGTCGGCCATCAGCCGCCGCTTGGTCGCGCGCCCGACGATCTCGCGCAATTCCTCCGCGCGGTCATCCCCTGTGGCTGAGGTCTCCTCCGGCTCGAGGACATACCGCCAGTAGCGGGAAACCCGGAGGCCGTCCGTCCGGACATCGAGGTTGTGCGCGGCCGGAAGTTTCCAGATCCCTTCGATCGCCGAATGCGGGGCCGGGATCATGCCGAGCGCGAGAAATTTCACGCGGGCGATTTCGGATTCGCCGCGCGGGGCGAAAGGATGCCGGAGGAGGGCGGTCAGCTCCGACGCGAACGCGAACGTCCCGTTTTTCTGAAAATAATAGAGCGGCTTTTTGCCGAAGCGGTCCCGGCTCAGGAAAAGCCGTCGCTGATCGCGGTCCCAGATCGCGAACGCCCACATGCCGTTGAGCCGCCCGACAAGCCCCTCCCCCCATTCGCGCCAGCCGTGGAGCAGCACCTCGGTGTCCGAGTGGTCGGTCAGGAACAGATGCCCTTTTGCGGTCAGCTCCGCGCGGATCTCCCGGTGGTTGTAGATTTCCCCGTTGAAGACAACAACCAGGCGCCCGTCGGCCGAGGACATCGGCTGCGCGCCCCCGCCAAGATCCACAATCGAGAGCCGCCGGTGGCCGAGATACACTCCCTCCTCAACAAAAAATCCGTCGGCGTCCGGCCCGCGGTGGGCGAGCCGCGCGGTCATCGCCTCGAGATCGCCGCGGTCTCCGGAGCCAAGGAATCCGGCGATCCCGCACATCAGCGGTCCCCCGACGGCCTGTCCAGGTTCCTTGTGCTGCTGACCATGTAGATGGATTTCCCCTGCGACTCGTGGAATGTCCGCGTGATCATCTCCGCCAGCAGCCCCATGAGCACGCAGATCATCCCGGTCATGAAGGAAAAAACGGTCATCATCGGAAGCGGGGTCGCCGTGAAATAATACCCCAGCGTCCGCATGTAGAACGTCCAGCCCGCGAAAACCACGGACGCCGCGAAAAAGACCAGGCCCCAGAAGCCGAAAAGATACATCGGCTTCATCATGTATTTGTCGAGGAACTTCACCGTCATCAGATCCATGAGAACCTTCATCACCCGCTCAAGGCCGTATTTGGATTTCCCGGAAACCCGCGCGTGGTGGCTGACCGCGATCTCGGTGATCCGCGCGCCGTGCCACTTCGCGTAGATCGGCAGGAAGCGGTGCATCTCGCCGTAAAGACGCACTCCCTTGATGACCTCCGCGCGGTAGGCTTTCAGCGAACAGCCGAAATCGTGCAGGTCCACGCCCGAAACGGCCGAGATCAATTTGTTGGCCATGATGCTCGGCAGGTTGCGCTGCAGCGCGTTGTCCTGCCGGTCCTTCCGCCACCCGGAACACACCTCGAACCCCTCGTCGAGCTTCGCCAGCATCCGCGGGATGTCCTCCGGATCGTTCTGCCCGTCGCCGTCCATCGGAATGATCGTGTGCCCGCTCGCGTAGTCAAAACCGGCCATCATCGCGGCGGTCTGCCCGAAATTCCTGCGGAAGTGCACGACCTTGGCCTCGGGATGATCCGCCGCAAGTTGGTCGAGGATTTCCGCGCTCCCGTCGCTGCTTCCGTCGTTGATGAATATGATTTCCCACGGCCCGCCCCGGCGTTCCATGACGACGCGAACTTTCTCAAAGAGCGGCCGAAGCGCGTCCTGCTCGTTATAGACGGGAATGGTGAGGGAAATCATCGCGCCTTCTGTTTTCCTTCGCCCTCGCCCCGCGGTCAAGGTCAGACAATTTTTCATTCGCGTCCGCCCGCGTGATTTGCGAGGCTTCCGCCGCGATAAGAATGAACGCCGTTGCCGCCAAAGGGATCGTTAAAAAGTTCGGGACGCTGACCGTCCTGCACGGGCTGGATCTTGAAATCCCGTCCGGCGAGCTTTTTGCGTTGCTCGGGCCAAACGGCAGCGGGAAGACGACGTTTTTCCGGATCCTGACGACGTTGATTTCCCCGGACGGCGGGTCCGCGATGGTCGGCGGCTGCGATGCCGTCGGCGCGCCGGACTCGGTGCGCGCGAAGATCGGCGTGGTCTTCCAGTCGCCGAGCCTCGACAAAAAACTGACCGCACGCGAGAACCTCGTCTATGGGGGCGCGCTTTACGGGATGCACGGCGCGCCGCTCAAAGCCCGGATCGCGGAGCTTGTCGGCGCCCTCCGGCTTGAAGACAAGGCCGACAGCCTTGTGGAGACGCTTTCCGGCGGACAGCAGCGGCGCGTGGAAATCGCGAAATGCCTTCTCACGCGCCCGGAGATTCTTCTCCTGGACGAGCCCTCGACCGGGCTTGATCCCACCGCCCGCATGGACCTCTGGGCCCTCCTCGGAAACCTTCGCGCCGCGCACGGCATGACGGTTGTCTTCACGAGCCACCTGATGGACGAGTCGGCCCGCGCGGACCGCGTCGGCATCATGAGCGGCGGCCGCCTCGTCTGCGTGAACCGGCCGGCCGCCCTTCTCGCCGAAGCCGGCCCGGAGATCCTCCGCGTCGCCACGAACGACCCGGACGGCGTCTCGGAGTTTCTGAAAAAGGAATGCGGGCTTTCGCCCCATGCGCTCGAAGGCGAGGTGCGCGCGTCCGCGACCGGCGCGCATGCGGTCGCCGCCCGGCTCACCGCCGCGAAACCCGAAGCCGTCGAATCCACCACGATTTCCAAGCCCTCCCTCGAAGATGTCTTCCTCTTCAAAACCGGAAAGCGCCTCAATGAATAACACCCATCTTTGGCGGCCTGCGGCCGCGCTCTGGCACCGCGATGTCGTGCGCTTCCTGCGCCAGCGGAACCGCATCATCAGCGCGCTCGTCACCCCGCTCGTCTTCTGGGTGCTGCTGGGCGCCGGGTTCAGCCCGTCGTTCCGGCCCGGGAGCGGCGAGGCGGTTTCCTACCTGACGTATTTTTTCCCCGGCACGCTCGTGCTGATCATGCTCTTCACCGCGATTTTCTCAACGATCTCGGTCATCGAGGACCGGCAGGAGGGATTCCTGCAAGGCGTGCTCGTGGCACCGGTCGCGCCCGCGGCGATCGTCCTCGGAAAATTCCTGGGCGGGACGACGCTCGCCGTCGGGCAGGCCGCGCTTTTCTGCGTGCTGGCACCGTTCGCCGGCGTCTCCTTCCCTCCGCACCTGCTTCCCGGGCTCATCGCGGCGTTTGTGCTGGTCGGGTTCAGCATGACAGGGCTGGGGTTTCTCGTCGCCTGGCCGATGGATTCGACGCAGGGATTCCATGCGATCATGAATGTCGTGCTGATGCCGCTCTGGATGGTTTCCGGCGCGC
>JBAXTX010000026.1:0-24714 GCA_037129975.1 Verrucomicrobiia bacterium
CGGAGGCCAATGGAATCAAGGATGCCAGGGGGCTTCAAGTCGGCCAGAAGCTCAAGGTGCCAGCCCGCAAGGTCACATCACTTTGAAAAATCCCTTTGCCCGCAGGGGGCAGGAGGCCGCGTGGTTTCCTGGGAATCGGAAGTTTTTGGATTTTGACTCCGGCGGGCGGGTTGGAGAAGGTGATGGCAAATGGATTTCTTCGACAAGCAGGAGCGGGCGCAGGCGCGGACGAAGTGGCTGATCGCGTATTTTCTTTTGGCCGTGGCGGGAATCATCCTGACGCTGCAGGTCGTCCTGGCTCTCGTCTTTGATCTTTCGCTGACAGATCCGGATTTGTTTTTGATCGTGTCCGCGGGAGTCGTGGGGTTGGTGGCGGTCGGCAGCGTGGCAAAGATGGTCGAGCTGTCGAAGGGCGGACGGGCCGTGGCGGCGATGCTGGGCGGAGCGCCGGTGGATATGAACAGCACGGATCCGGCGGAGCAACGGCTGGTCAACGTGGTCGAGGAGATGGCGATCGCCTCGGGGGTTCCGGTCCCGGAGATTTACGTGCTGGAGGATGCGACGATCAACGCGTTTGCGGCGGGTCACGGTCCGGGCGACACGGCGATCGGGGTCACGCGGGGGTGCATCGAGCGGCTGGACCGGGATGAGTTGCAGGGGGTGATCGCGCATGAATTCAGCCACATCCTGCACGGAGACATGAAGCTGAACATCCGGCTGATCGGAGTGCTGAACGGGATCCTTCTGCTCGCGCTGATCGGCGGATTTCTGCTCCGCATGGGAGTCTATGCGCCGAGGTCGGAATCTTCCGACGGACGGAGCAAGATTGTGGGCGGGATCGCGTTCATCGCCACCGGCGTGGCGCTCTACCTGGTCGGCTGGATCGGGGTCTTTTTCGGCAAGCTGATCAAGGCGGCGGTGAGCCGGCAGAGGGAGTTCCTGGCCGATGCGTCGTCGGTGCAATACACCCGGAATCCCGAGGGACTCGCCGGGGCGCTCGCGAAGATCTCGAAGTTTTCCTCGCGGCTGGAAAGCCCGCGCGCGGAAGAGGCGAGCCACATGTTTTTCGGCAACGGGATCGGAGATTCATGGATGGCGCTCCTGGCAACCCACCCTTCGATCGAGGAACGGATCGGGCAGATCTCGCCGGGCTTCGATATCGCGGCCGCGAAGGCCAGGGCTCCTGTGGTGCCGCGCAAACAGCCGTCGGGAACGCGAGTGGGAGGCCGGCTTGCGGAGTCTCTGCTGCCCGGACAGCCCCGTGTGGCCGAGGCGGTGGCGCTGCTTGCGGGGCTCCCCGATTTTTCCAAATCGGCATGTCGCGAACTGCACGGCGCCTGCGCGCTGGTGTATTCGCTGCTGCTTTCCGATGATCCCGTGATGCAGGAACACCAGTTGGCGCTGGTGCGGGCGGACGATGCGATGCGCGGCGAAATCCTTCTCCATTTCGCGCGGCGCGCGGAACTCAACTCCGCCCAGCGCATCGGCCTGGTGGATATCGCGATTCCCACGCTCCGCCACCTCTCCGGGGAGCAGTATGCGGTCTTCCGGGAAAACGTCAAAAAGCTGGTCGAAGCGGACGGCGAGATCCAGCTCTTCGAATACACGCTGCAAAAAATTCTCGTCCGCCACCTCGACCTGTATTTCACGAATGCGACGGGCGCGACAGTGCGGTACAAGAGCCTGATTCCTCTGCTGCCGGAGACCGGCGTGCTGCTTTCGGCGCTGGCCACGATGGATCCCGGAAGCGCGTCGCAACGGGACGCGGCGTTCCGCTCGGGCGTGTCCGAACTGCTCGTCAAACCTGCGGCGTTTCCGCTGGCGCGCACCGACGCGATTGATCTCCAGGCATTCGACGGGGCGCTCGACAAAATCGCGCTGGCGGCACCCGACGTCAAGCGCACGGTGCTCACCGCCTGCGGGGCGGTCGTGATGCACGACGGCGAAGTCAACGACGGGCAGGTCGAATTCCTCCGCGCCATCTCGGACACCCTCGACTGCCCGGTGCCGCCCTTCGTGAAAATCTCGTGAGCGCGCGGTGGCTTGATCCCGTCGTCGCAGGCAAGCTGGTGGCCGCGGGGACGACAGCGTTTCGGCTGGCATCGGGGCCCGGCTGTCAGGTCGAGCGATTCGGAACATCCGCTTTGATCTCGGTCCGTTCGGAGCATGTCATCGGCGGGCTTTCCCGTGAGCTCGAGACCTGGTGCGCCGCGGCCGGCTGGCTGCCCGCGCGCACATTCCAGAGGCTTCTCGTCCGGGGGCCGGGAGGAAATGACACGCCGTCATTGCTCGGCGGGGACGCGGGGTCGGATCCGCGCGAGGTCGTCCAAGAATCCGGGCTGGCCTTCGAAGTGGATTTTTCCACGGGCTACTCGCCCGGGCTCTTTTGCGACCAGCGGGCGAACCGGGATTTTCTCAGGAGCCTCCGGCCGTCCCGGCTGCTCAACACGTTCGCCCACACCTGCGCCTTCTCGGTGGCCGCCGCATCCGCCGGCGCACAGACCGTGAGCGTGGACCTGTCGAAATCTTCGCTGCTCCGCGGACGGCGGAATTTCGAACTGAACGGACTGGAGACCGCCGGCCACCGGTTCGTGCCGGAAGATGCGCCGGCCTATCTCGCCCGCCTTGACCGGCGCGGCGAGCGGTTCGACGCAATCATCCTCGACCCGCCGACCTTCGGGCGCGGCCGTGGGAAACGGACATTCCGAATCGAACGCGATTTCCCCGGCCTCGTGCGGGCGGCCCTCGCCGTGACCGCTCCCGGCGCACACATTCTCCTCTCCACGAATTTCCAGGAATGGAGCTCTCAGAGCCTCCGGGCATGGACGCTGAAACTCTTTCCCGCAGGCACCCGCGTCGAAATCGCGCCTCCCGGACCGGACTGCCGGGACGGCGCCCACCCGGCGGGCGTCTGGGCGGGGCCGGTGGCGTGACATCGCCCCTGTCGGAAGGGCCTTCCCGGCTGGCTCGATGAAATTTCCGACTTTGGGCTTGTCAACCGGCGGCCATCATGGGACTTTCTCCCCCCTTACACAAAAACAAGAAAACACATGGCAAAGGCAGCAACAGCAGAAGTCGACACCCTTCGACTCCACGAAAAAGACACAGGCAGCGCGGACGTTCAGGTCGCGCTTCTGACCAAACGCATCAGCGAACTCACCGGGCATCTCAAAGTCAACGCGAAGGACCATTCGTCCCGTCGCGGACTGCTCAAACTCGTCGCCACACGGCGGCGGCTCCTCGATTACCTCAAGCGGACGGCGGCCGACCGCTATCAGGCGGTCATCGAGAAACTCCAACTGCGCAAATAGCGTAAAATCGAATCAAGAAAGGCCTCGGCTCAAGCTTCGGGGCTTTTTTCTACCTGCCTCCGGGATCCGGCGGCGCAACTTATTATTATCATGTCACATTCCGTTAATGCCCAGATCGGGCACACCAATATCACCATCGAATCCGGCAAACTCGCCAAACTTGCCGACGGTGCCGTCACCGTCCGTTGCGGCGACACGATTGTCATCGTCACAGCCGTCTCGGCCACCAGCATCAAAGAGGGGCAGGACTGGTTTCCGCTCACCGTCGAATACAAAGAGAAGGCCGCCGCTGTCGGGAAATTCCCCGGCGGATATTTCAAGCGCGAGGGCCGCCCCTCCGAAAAAGAGGTTCTCGTGTGCCGGATGACCGATCGTCCGCTCCGTCCGCTCTTTCCGAAGGGCTATCTCTACGACACCCAGATCATCACGCTTCTGCTCAGCGCGGACGGGCAGAATGATCCGGACATCCTCTCGATCAACGGGGCATCCGCCGCGCTCTGCGTTTCGGATATTCCGTTCGCGGGTCCGGTTGGCGCCGTCCGGGTGGGCCGTGTCAACGGGGCGTTCGTTGCGAACCCGACCCACGACGAGCGCGCCCACAGCGACCTCGACCTGATTTATGTCGGCGACGGCGAGAAGGTCATCATGATCGAAGGCGCGGCCACGGAGCTCCCCGAGGAGCAGTTCCTCGCCGCCCTCGACTTCGCCCGCGAAAACGTTCGTGTCCTCGTCGCCGCGCAGCGCGAGCTCGCCGCGAAGGTCGGCAAAGTGAAGCGCATCGTCCCGCTCTTCCAAGTGGACGACTCGATCCTCGAGATCGCCTACCAGGTCGCCGGCGACCGGATCGAATCCGCCATTTACACCCCGGGCAAGGTCGCCCGTTCGAAGGCGGTGGACGCGCTCCGCAAGGAAGTCGAGGCGGCTGTCATCGAAAAATTTCCCGCTGCCTCGAAGTTCGATATTTCTCAGGCGTTCGACTACCTGCAGAAGAAGGCGTTCCGGATCAGCATCCTCGACAAGCAGAAGCGCTGCGACGGACGCGGTCTGCATGACATCCGTGCGCTTTCCGGAGAAGTCGGCCTGCTCCCGCGCAGCCACGGCTCGGCTCTCTTCGCCCGCGGCGAGACCCAGGCGCTCGGCATCACCACGCTGGCCCCGGCCGACGAGGCGCAAAACATTGACGCTTACGGCGGCGGGGTGGACTCGAAGGCGTTCATTCTGCACTACAATTTCCCGCCGTTCAGCGTGGGCGAGACCGGGCGATTCGGCGGCCAGAACCGCCGCGAGATCGGCCACGGCGCACTTGCGGAACGTTCGATCGCCCCGGTGATCCCGGATGGCAAGGACTTCCCGTATGCGATCCGTGTTTCGAGCGAGGTCATGGAGTCGAATGGCTCGACCTCGATGGCCACGGTCTGCGCCGGAGTGCTCTCGCTCATGGACGCGGGCGTCCCGCTCAAGCGGCCGGTCGCGGGCATTTCCGTCGGCCTCGTCACAGAATACGACGGGGAGAACCTCAAGCGCTACCACACGCTGACCGACATCATCGGCAGCGAAGACCACTTCGGCGACATGGACTTCAAGCTTTGCGGAACCGAGGTCGGAGTCACCGGCTTCCAGCTCGACCTCAAGCTGGCCGGCGTCTCGCATGAAATCATGAGGGAAGCGGTGGCCGAAGCGACCGAGGCCCGCGCAAAGATCCTCGGCGTCATGCACGGAATCCTTGCCGGTCCGCGCAGCGAGATGAGCCAGTATGCCCCGCGCATCGAGACCATCCGCATCAACCCCGAGAAAATCGGCCTCATCATCGGACCCGGCGGCAAGACGATCAAGGGCATCGTCGCCGAGACCGGCGCGGAGATCAACATCGAGGACGACGGGTCGGTCCACATCTACTCGAGCAACGGCGACAGCCTCAAACGCGCCAAGGAAATCATCCTCGGCATGACCAAGGAAATCGGCGTCGGCGAAATCTATCAGGGCACGGTCGTCTCGATCAAAGAATTCGGCGCGTTCGTCGAAGTCCTCCCCGGGAAAGACGGGCTCGTCCACATCTCCGAGCTTGCCGACTTCCGCGTGAACAGGGTCGAGGACGTCGTGAAAAACGGCGATTCCGTCTGGGTGAAGTGCATCGGCGTGGACGACAAGGGCCGCGTCAAACTGAGCCGCAGGGCCGCCATGAAAGACCGCGACGAAGCCGCCAAGCAGGTCTGATTTCCCTCCCGCAAAAGAAAAGCCCGGTCCTCCGCACGGAGGCCGGGCTTTTTTTGCGCCCCGGCTCCCTCGATTTCCGACGCGGGCGGGTGATTCACTCCTCGTCCAGACAGATATTCCCCAGAGAGATCCAAGCGGCAAGATGCCGCTTCTACATCCCCAACCGCTCTTAAGTGCCATTCGGGCCTGCGAGGCGCATTTTGGAATTGCGGTCGGGGCGGGAACGGAAAATGCTGCGTCACATGACTGAGCCGATTGTTTTTGAGCCGATCCCGATGGAGCGGGTTTGGGGCGGGCGCCGTTTCGAGTCGGTTTTGGGGAAGGCGATCCCCACCGGAACGCCGGTCGGGGAAATGTGGGAAATCGTGGACCGGGAGGACGCGCAGAGCATTGTGCATGCCGGCGCGCTGCGCGGGATGTCGCTCCACGAACTCTGGGCGGACAAGCGCGCGGAGATCTTCGGGGCCGATTATCTGGCGGAGTCCTCACCTCGTTTTCCGTTGCTCGTAAAACTTCTCGACGCCCGCGAGCGCCTGTCCGTGCAGGTTCACCCGCCGCTGTTTTTGGCGGAGTCGCTGGGCGGCGAGCCGAAAACCGAGGTTTGGTATTTTTTGGACGCGCTCCCCGGGGCCAGGATTTATGCGGGATTGAAGAAGGGGGTTTCGCGCGGCGCTTTTGAATCCGCCCTCCGGACGGGAAAAGTCGAGCGCACGCTCCATGAGATCCAGGTCACAACCGGCGAGAGTATTTTTATTCCCAGCGGCCGCCTCCACGCGATCGGCGAAGGCAACCTCATCGTCGAGGTCCAGCAAAACAGCGACACCACCTACCGGGTTTTCGACTGGAACCGCATGGGGCTCGATGGAAACCCGCGCGCCCTGCACATCGAGGAGTCGCTTGCCTCGATCGATTTTGCGGATTTCGAGCCGGCTGTCTGCCGCACAAAGGAAAAAAACATCGCGGACTGCCCGTTCTTCCATGTCGAAAAAATGCGCCTGAAAGCACCGCGGGATGTCCGCCCGCCGGGACGTTTCGCCTTGCTGACCGTCACCGCCGGCCAGGCCGTTTGCCGCGGAAAAGTTTTTGAGCGCGGCGGATTTTTCATCGTCCCGGCGGGTGAAACCCGGCTTGAGGTTGCGCCGGCCTCCGGCACGGCCGAGATCCTGGTGACCACGCTGCCGGTGTAGTTTCAAGCACCGGCGGGCGCCCGATCAGGGCTTCTGCGCCTTGGGCGGCTTTTTCCCGAACTCCGATTCCCGCCCGATGACCGGATACTTCGCCTGCAGGGTGGCGATCTCGTCCGGCGTGATGCCCCCGGGAACGTAGAGAATGCCGTCCGTGACGCGGGCATCCACCCGAAGCACCGCAGCCACCCGGCCGTTGACAAAGACGACCGCAAGCTTCCCGCGGTCCTCGGTGGTGAATTGCTCGAGCTTGTCGGCCCCGTGCGGGTCAAGCCGGAAATACGCGCCCGCCAACCCGTCGCGCCCGGGGAACGGATAAAACGCCCTGATGTCGCGCTCGCTGAGAATCGGAACTTTCCGGACAAAAATCTTTTTTTTCGGATTGGCGAGCTCGACCGGGGTGACGAACGACTCGCCTTCTTTTTCGTTCCCCTCCGCGAGCAGGCGGACGCTGACCGGCGCGGGTTTTTTTTGTCCCGCATGGACGGCGAGCGGGCAAACGGCGAGGAGAACGGGTAAAATCCGGAGCAGGGAGCGCATCCGTACGATCATAGGCGAAGCAATTGGATTTGCAACCGCGCACGCGGTGGGATAAAGAATACCGGACATGAAACGTGCCGCGATCATTTTGCTGGCCTGCGGGCTTTCTCCGCTGGCCGCCCAGGAACAACACCGTCCGGTCGCGAGGGATGCCGCAACCGCATTCGCCATCGCGCCCCCCGACGAGAACAGTCCGTTTTTTCTCGACCCCCAGGCCGCGGGCCGGACGCGCGGCGTCGATTACGCGGGCAGGGACCTGGACGACTCCATCGCCGAATATCCCAAAAGCCGGAACTCCGAGGATACCGCGGCCGGCCGGATCAAAAACTTTTTCGCGGGGATGTTTTCTTCGGTGAATTTCGGACCGCTTCGCCCGCCTCCGATGACCGAGAATCTGGTGATCGAGCCGGAGAAATTCTTGCTGAAGGATCGCCGGGAGATCAACGTCACCTACACGATCCATAACAACACGAAGAACATGACACGCCTCGAATACCCGACGAGTCAGCGCATGGACATCCTCACGACCGACTCGAAGGGGAACGTCGTGGACCGCTGGTCCGACGACCGGGCGTTCCTTCCGGAAGACGGGATCGTCGTCATCAACCCGAAAGAACGGATCGAATATCAGGAAAAGATCGCGACGCGGGAAATGAAGGCCGGGGAGAGCTACAAAATCGAGGCCGCCACGACCAGCCGGGAGAAATTTCCGAGCGCAAAATCCGTTTCCCCGGAGTGAGATTTTGGGGAAATCGGCGGGGCCGCCAAAAGTTTACGCTTGACCTCTTCCGCCGATAGGCAATTTTCGCACCCCGCACGCGACGAATATTCCAAAATTATTTGTTGCCAAAGCGCGCGGCTCTCAATAACGCATCACTGAACAACACATCACCACCATGTCCGAAAAATCCATTGAAGAAAAAGTCAAAGACATCATCGTCGAGCAACTCGGCGTCAACCCGGAACAGGTCACCCCGAACGCCTCGTTCATCGAAGACCTCGGAGCCGACTCCCTCGACACCGTCGAGCTGGTGATGGCATTCGAAGAGGAATTCAGCGTGGAAGTCCCCGATGAGGACGCCGAAAAGCTCCAGAGCGTCGGCGATGTCATCAAATACATCGAGGAGAAAGCCGCGAAGTAATCCGTCCCGCCGCGAAGGTTTTAAAAAGCACCCCGCCCGTGCGGGGTGTTTTTTTATTTGGCGACGATGTTCACGAGCTTGCCGGGTACGACGATCACTTTGACGATCGTGTGTCCGGCGGTCGCCTCGACGATTTTTGCGCTGGCGCGCGCGGCGGCCTCGATGTCCTCCTTCGTGGCCTGAACCGGGACGCGGAGGCGGTCGCGGAGTTTGCCGTTCACCTGGACGGGGATTTCGATTTCATTTTCCACGAGGAGCGATTCGTCGTGGAGCGGCCAGGGTTGGGCCGAGGCGGCGCCCTCGAAGCCGAGCCGCGACCAGAGCTCTTCGGCGAGGTGCGGCGCGAGAGGGCTCAGGAGCGGGAGCAGGATCCGCAGGGCCTCCTTCGGACGCGGCTTCGCGTTCACGAACTCGTTGGTGAAAACCATCATCTGCGAGATCGCGGTGTTGAAGGCGAGCGACCGGATGTCGGCGGTGACCTTTTTGATCGTGGCATGTGCGATGCGGGCTTGGGCGGGCGTGAGCGGGATGTCCACGAGATCGCCGGAGACGATCCATTCGCCCTCCTGGTTCTCTTCCATGCCGAGCCGCCACACGCGGGCGAGGAACCGGTGGACTCCCTCGACGCCCTTGATGCTCCAGGGCTTCATCTGCTCGAGCGGTCCCATGAACATCTCGTAGAGGCGCAGGGAATCCGCGCCGTATTCCTCGATGACGCTGTCCGGCGAGACGACATTCCCGCGGCTCTTCGACATTTTCTGTCCGTCCGGACCAAGGATCATCCCCTGGTTGACGAGCCGCTGGAACGGCTCGGGCGTGGTCAGGTGGCCGAGGTCGAAGAGCGCCTTGTGCCAGAACCGCGCGTAGAGGAGGTGAAGGACGGCGTGTTCGGTGCCCCCGACATAGAGGTCCACCCCGCCGGGCGTGCCGGCCATCCAGTATTTCTCGGCGTCCTTCCCGATGAAGCGCGCAGAGTTTTTCGGATCGCAGAAACGCAGGTAATACCAGCACGAGCCCGCCCACTGCGGCATCGTGTTGGTCTCGCGCTCGGCCGTCTCCGAGTAGGCGACCCACTCGCGCGCCTTGCTGAGCGGGGGCCGGGGGGTGCCGGTCGGTTGGAAATCTTCCATCTCCGGCTGCACGACCGGGAGTTCCTCCTCCGAAATGGCGCGGTGGCGGCCGCCTTCCCAGACGATCGGGAACGGCTCGCCCCAGTAACGCTGGCGTGAAAACAGCCAGTCGCGGAGCTTGTAGTTCACCGTCGCGCGCCCGAACCCGCGTTCCTCCAGCCAGTCCGCCATGGCGCGCCGCGCCGCGGCCGTCGGCATCCCGTCAAGAAACCCGGAGTTCACCGCAACCCCCTCGCCGGAGAAACACATGGTCGTAGTGATCGTAGCATGGGCATCCTCAGATGGCATGGGCTGGAAGCCCATGCTACTTGCGGCCTCCCGCACGACCTCGCGGACCGGCAGCCCGAACTGCTTCGCGAATTCAAAATCCCGTTCGTCGTGGGCGGGCACGGCCATGATCGCGCCGGTGCCGTAACCCATGAGCACGTAGTCCGCGATCCAGACCGGGACGGGCTCGCTGTTGACCGGGTTGACGGCGAACGCGCCGGTGAAGACTCCGGTTTTTTCTTTGGCAAGATCCGTGCGATCCATGTCGGATTTCGAGGCGACCTTTTTTTGGTATTCCTCCACCTTCGCGCGCTGCTCCGCCGTCGTGATCTGCGGCACAAGCGGATGCTCGGGAGAGAGGACCATGTAGGTCGCGCCAAAAAGCGTGTCCGGGCGGGTCGTGAATACGGAAATTTTGAATTTTGAATTTTGAATTTTGAATTTTGCTTCCGCTCCCTCGCTGCGTCCGATCCAGTTTTTTTGGAGGAGCTTGATCGAGTCCGGCCAGTCGAGTCCCTCGAGCCCGTCAAGGAGGCGTTCGGCGAACGCGGTGATCCGAAGCATCCACTGGCGCAGCGGGCGGCGCTCGACCGGGAAGCCGCCGACCTCGCTTTTCCCGTCCACCACTTCCTCGTTGGCGAGGACGGTGCCGAGCTCCGGGCACCAGTTCACCGGCATCTCGGCCACGTAGGCGAGCCGCACGCTGTCCGGGTCGCCGCCGGTGTAGGTAGCGACCGGCTCGGCCTTTTTTGTCTGGGGATTGAACCACGCGCCGTAGAGCTGGAGGAAAATCCATTGCGTCCAGCGGAAGTAGTCCGGGTCGGTGGTGCCGAATTCCCGCGGCCAGTCGTAGCTGAACCCGATCGCCTGGAGCTGCTCGCGGAACTTCCCGACATTGCGGGCGGTGGTCACCCGCGGGTGCTGGCCGGTCTTGATGGCAAACTGCTCGGCGGGGAGCCCGAAGGCATCCCAGCCCATCGGGTGCAGGACGTTGAACCCGTGCATCCGGTGGAAGCGCGCCAGGATGTCTGTCGCCGTGTAGCCCTCGACATGGCCGACGTGCAGTCCGTCGCCGCTCGGATACGGGAACATGTCGAGGATGTAGTATTTCGGGCGGGCGGGATCGAACCCCGGATCGCCGGGGTTCGGAGCATGAAAGGCGTTTGATTCGATCCAATGCCGCTGCCATCGGGATTCGAATTCTGAGAACGGAAATTGCTTGCGCTGCGTGGACATTGTAGGAACCGGTCACTATGCCAGACCCCGCAGCTCCTGCAATCCCATTGCTCGTCTCCACGCGCAACGCCCACAAAACCGCCGAGATCCGCACGATCCTCGGAGCGAGGTTCGCCATTTGCGACCTCGCGGCCGTGCCGGACATGCCGGATGTCGAGGAGACCGGCGGCACGTTCGAGGAAAATGCCACACTCAAGGCCGTCGCGGCGTCGAAGAGGTTCGGGGGATGGGTGATTGCCGACGACTCCGGGCTTGAGGTGGATGCGCTCGACGGCGCGCCGGGTGTCCTCTCGGCACGTTATGCCGGCAAACAAGCCGACGATCATGCCAACAACGAGCTGCTTTTGAAAAAACTCGCCGGCGTCTCCGGGAAAGCCCGCTCGGCCCGATTCCGGTGTGTGATCGTGCTGGCAAAACGCGGAGAAAAACTCGCGGCGTTCTCCGGGGTGGTCGGGGGCGCGATCCTTGATGCTCCGAAGGGGGCGGGCGGGTTCGGCTACGATCCGCTCTTCGTGCCCGACGGCTACAGCAAAACGTTCGCCCAGCTCGGCCAGAAAATCAAAAACACACTCAGCCACCGCGCCCGCGCTCTCGAACAGCTTCAACAGGGGTGGCAGGACCGCTGTCAGCACCGTTTGATCGCCGCGTCTTGTTGCCGACTGCATTAACACGAGGAACCCCTTCCCATGCAGGGAAAGGGAGGGGCACTACTCCCGGAACAGGTAGAGCAAGAAGCACAGGAGCGCGCCGATGGAGAAAACGAGCCATGTCTCGGAAACGAAGTAAGGATACCCCATGAGCGCGACGCCGATGATCATGGGCTTCGCAAGCCCCGATCTTTTTCCATGGACGAACGCGCCCATCCCGACGGCTCCAAAAAAGATCGCGGCAAAAATACTGCTGGGGGTTGGCATCCTTGTTTAGAACGCGGGGTCGAATTTCACGGACGCGAGGATTTTTTCCCGGACCGCCTCGCGCTCAAGAGCCTCCTCCACCGGGGCTTGCCAGGAGAAAAAGTAGAGGGTGCCGGTCTTGTCGTTCGGGATGGCGGTGTTGACCGCGCGCATTTTTCCGGCATCGCCCTCGAAATGGTATTCCGACCTCAGGGAAGGCAGGCCGCCGATCTCCCCTTTTTGCACGGGAACCGCCTTTCCGTCGTCCTGCGACATATCCACCAGCGCGGCGGCGTAGGCGGCGGGCGATTGTTCGGCGCGCTCGGGGACTTTGGTGGTGACGCTCAACGTGATGGACGCGGCCTCCGGCTTCCCCGGCTTCCCGGCCTTTCCGAAGTGATAAACAAAAACCCCGTCCTCGCTTTCGGTGGCCACTGTCCAGCCCTCCGGGATCTGGATCGTGGCTTTGACGTCGGGGAGCGGGAGGTCGCGCGGGGCGATCTCGGCGGCGAGCAGGGTTGCGGCGGAGATAAGAAACAACAGGGCGGTTCTCATGGTTTGGTTTTTGAGGGTTGGGCGGACTTGGAAAAATCTGGATATTTTTGATGCAGTTCGGCAAGGGCTTTTTCGGATTCGAAGCGGTTGTTGGCACGCTGGTAGGCCTCGGCCGCTTTTTGCAGGGCGCGCGGCGTGATGGAGGGATCCTCGAGCAGCACGGCGACCGTCATATAGGCGCGGGCGGCACCCTCGTGGTCGGATTGCGCGAAGAGAATGTCGCCCAGAAGCAGCCGTCCCTCGGCGTTCAACCGTCCCTCCGGCTGGAGAAGGAGCGCCTCGTCGGCCGCCGCCGCCGCCGCGGGAAATTGTTTGAGCCCGAGGCGGATCCGGGCGGACGCCAGAAGCGCCCGCGCACGGGTTGCCGGATCGCGCGCGGAAGCGAGGAATTTCTCCGCCGGCCCGAGCGCCTCGCGGAATTTTCCAAGCCGGATCTGGCATTCGGCGAGCTGGATCCAGGCATCGGGCGGGAGGGCGGCGGGGTTGGCGGTGAGCGGGAGCAGGAGAGCCTCGGCCTTCGCGTAACCGCCCTCATCCACATATTTCGAGGCCAGCCAGAGGGAGATCTCGGAAGGAATGTTGCCGCCCTTGTAGCCTTGGGCCTCGCGGGCGACGGCGTCCCGGTCCTCGAGGTAGTAATGGGCCAGAATGATCCGCAGGGTCGCCCGGTCGCCGTATTGCGCGACGTCGAGCGAGCGGGCGGACTCGAGCTTTGCGAGCGCCCCTTGGTAATCTTTCTGCTCGAACGCCGCCCAGCCGAGCCAGAAGTTCGCCTGTCCGGCCGCGGCGGTCTTGGGAAATTCGGCGAGGAGCCTGTCGAACGTCCGCGCCATCTCCGGGTATTTCTTCTGCTGTCCGAAGATCAGGGCTTTGTGCTGGAGCGCGAGTTCCTGCTCTTTGGTTCCGGGATACTTCGCCGCGATGGCGTCGAAGTCCTTCATCGCGGATTCGAATGCTTTGTTTGCTTCTTGGGAAAGCGCGCGCTGGGCCAGCGCGGTAGGGGCAAGCTTGTGGTCGGGAAATTTCGAGAGGAAATCCGAATACGCCGCGGCCGCCTCCGGGTGCTTTCCGGTCGCCGCGAGACACCAGGCCATCTTATAGAGCGCATCCGCGCGCACCTCGCCGGAGAGATCGGACGCGCCCAGCCCCTCGTAAACTCTCCCGGCTCCCGCGTAGTCGCCCTGCTTGAAAAGGGTCTCCGCCTTGAGAAGGAGCGCCTGAATGCGCTCTTTGGGATTCGTCGTCTTTTCGAGAAACGCGTCAATTTCCGCGACGAGGTTTTTGTCCTTGAGCGCATAAAGGCTCACCAGGCGCTGAAACCGGGAATCCCCCTGTGCGTCGGGAAATTCCTTGAGCAGGAGGTCGTAGGTTTTGCGGGCATCGAGATTGTTGCCGGTCTGGCGGTGTGATGCGGCGAGGAGTTGGAGGGCCTCCTGGCGCGCCGCGGCGGGCAGCCCCTCGGCGGCTCCCGCCATCCCGACCACCCCGCGGTAGTCCGAAGCCTTGTAGCGCAGCCGCATGGCACCGATCACCGCCACCGATTTCCAGTCCCCGGCCCCGGCGCTGGAAAGAACTTTGTTGAAGAGTTCCAGTGCCCTCTCATTTTTTCCAAGCTCGCTGGCAACCAATGCGGCTTTCACCGCGGCCTCGACCGCCATGGGGGCATTCCCCGGCTGTCCGGCAATCTCTTCGTAGGCGGCGAGCGCCTGTTCCTTTTTGCCGTTGCGAACATCTATGTCGGCGGACGCCATTCGTGCGTGGTCGCGGTACGGGTTCTTTCCCTTCACGGCCAGCACCGCTTCGTAGCCCGCCCGCGCCCCGGCCTCATTTTTGAGGTAATCGAGACTGCGTGCGGAGAAATACAGCGCGGTGAGGCGAACTTCGCTGTCCTGGGATTCCTGCGCGGCGGTTTGGAACTGCGCGTAGGCGGCATCGTAGAGTTTATCCCCGAAAAGGAACTCGCCGAGCCGGTAGGCCCCCGCTCCCGCGAATTCCCCTTTCTGAAATTCCATGACGAGCTTCTCGTATCCCGCCCGTGCGGCGGTGGGATTTCCGACCATCCGGTGGCACTCGGCCAAGCGGAACAGGGCGGTGTCGCGTCCCTCGCTTCCGCTCGAAGAGATCAGGAACCGCTCGTATTCGGGAACCGCGAGGTCATACATCTTGCGCGCATAGAGGCTGTTCGCGAGTTCGAGCGCCTCGTTGCGGTTCGACGGCGCCCCCGCAGGCGCGATCCGGATGCTTCCCTCCTCATCGGTTGGGGAAGCGGGGCCGTTCTCCGCACGCCGCTGCGGAGGACGGAACGGCTCACCCGGCGTGGATGCCGGAGAAGGGGCAGGCGTGACTGCGGGACCGGGCGATGCAGCAGAAACGGGGATCGCCGGTTCCACGCGGTTCATCCGGAGCTGGCTTGGAGCATTGACGGGGAGGGCGCGCCGGACTTCCGGCTCGACGGAAAAAGGCTGGCCAAGAGCCGCCGCGCCCGCGGCGAACAGACAACCCGCAATGGCACGGGTTGTCATTCCGGGCGTCCGGAGATCCCCGTGCCCAGCAACGCGATCAACTGGGTGGACGCGGCCTCAAGATCGGAGATCCGTGCCTGGACGCGACCCCGGAAAAACGAATAGGCCATCATGGCCGGAATCCCGACCAACAGGCCTGCTGCCGTGGCAACGAGGGCTTCCGAGATTCCCTGGGCCAGGAGCATCGGACGTGATGCCGCGATGTCGCTGGCCACGACCGTGAAGGATTTGATCATCCCGAGCACCGTGCCGAAGAGACCGAGCATGGGGGCGACCGTCCCGATGTCCGCAAGGTAGGTGATCTGCTGGTTGAGCGCCCCGGCAAGGCGGGCTCCCTCCGTCTGGGCGATCTCGCGGACATCGGCGAGTGTCGCCCGCGGGTTCTTCGTGAGAAACTCCAGCGTGCGCTGCACAACCCTGGCCACGGCTTCGTTATGGCGGTTGGAAACCGCAAGCAGTCCGAGGTAGTCTTTTTTTCTGAGCAGCGCGTCGGCCGTCTGCATAAAGCGCGCGGTCGCCACCGCTCCCCGGCGCAGAGTGACCAGATAAACCAGGATCAACATCACGGCGAGCACGGACAACGCCGCGATCGGGATCATCACCACCCCTCCCGATACGGCAATCTGCCACAGGCTTGTCTTGGGAGGCACTCCGATCACCTCCTGCGCGAATCCCGCAAGGGGCATTGCCAGAAGACACAATGGAGTCGCCGCAAAAGCCGACAGCCCGCGCCGAACAGGGCGCAAGGAATTTCTCGTCTTCAGGTGCATAGCAAATTCGAAGGATAGCGCTCTCCGCGCATCTTGCAAGATTGGTGTTTCCGGATGTCTTTCAGAAATCACGGAACCGGCGGGTTCCGCCCGGAAGAATGAGGGGAATCAGGCGCCGGAAGGCCCGGACGATTTGTCAGATTTCCGCGGCGGGGTCGGAGGGCTCGGGGGCGGGCGGTTTTGGCGCGCGCGGGGTGACGAGCACCTTGTCGATCCGCTGGCGGTCCATGTCGATAATTTCAAACTCGAACCCGTCCCATCGGAATTTTTCGCCTTCACGGGGAATGTGGCCGAGCCGGTGAAGGATGAAGCCGCCGAGGGTGGAAAACCGGTTTTCGTCCTCGCCCGGCAGGTCGTCTTCGATGCCGAGGCTGGATTTGGTCTCGTCAATGTCGAGCATCGCGTCAATGAGCCAGGTCCCGTCCTGCCGGAGCATCGCCTTCGGATCGTCGCGCTGCTCGCGCTCGGGAAGGTTGCCGACGATCGCCATCATGACGTCGTTCAGTGTGACGAGGCCCTGGAGCCCGCCGAACTCGTCCACGACAAGAGCGATGTGCTTCCCGGATTTTTTGAACGCCTCGATGAGCTTGCCCGCCGGCATGGCGGTGGGAACGTAGAGCGGCGGGGTGACAAGCGCGCGGAGTTCGACGCGGCCGGCAAGCGAGAGGTTCGCCCAGAGAGATTTGACCGAGATCATCCCGATGACATTGTCGCGCGTCTCCTGATAGACCGGGAAATGCGAGTGCCCGCTGCCCGCGATCTTCCGCCAGTTCTCGTCGTCCGAGTCGTCGAGCGAGAGCCAGATCATCCGGGCGCGGGGGGTCATGAGGTCGCCCGCCGTCTGCTCGTCGAGATCGAACACCCCCTCGACCATGTCTTTTTCAGCCTTCTTGAAGACCCCGGCGCTGAGGCCCTCGTCAATGAGCACGCGCACTTCCTCCTCGGAGACAGCGGAGTCTCTCGTCTTCCGAACCCCGAGAAGCGCCATGAGAAAGTCGCTCGAGCGGTTGAGGAGATTGACCACCGGGGAGAAAATTTTCGCGAGGGCGTTCATCGGGCGCGCCAGGGCCGAGGCGATCCGCTCGGGGTTGCTGAGAGCGAGGCGCTTCGGCACAAGCTCCCCGATAATCACGGACACATACGTGATCAGGACGACCACGATGAAGAGCGCGATGTAGTGGGCGGTCGTCTCCTGGAGGCCGGGGATTTTTGCGACCCAGACCGAGAGGGGCTCGGCGAGGCGGGCGCCGCCGAACGCTCCGGCAAGGGTGCCCACAAGCGTGATCCCGACCTGGATGGTCGAAAGGAAGCGCCCGGGCGAGGAGGCGAGTTCGTGGGCGAGTTTGGCCCCGTTATGGCCGTCGTCGGCCAAGGTCTTCAGCTTCGCTTTTCGTGCGGTGACAAGCGCAATCTCCGCCATCGCAAACACTCCGTTCGCAAGCAAAAGGGCGAAAATGAAAAGGATTTCCAGTGTGATTCCAGACATGTGATAAGAAAACACCCTATCGGAGCATCCCTC
This sequence comes from Verrucomicrobiia bacterium, assembly GCA_037129975.1. GTDB lineage: Bacteria > Verrucomicrobiota > Verrucomicrobiia > Chthoniobacterales > Terrimicrobiaceae > QYQL01. Next base: position 17,284 of record JBAXTX010000026.1, read on the forward strand.
CAGCGGCAAATGGAACCTGCTTACAGGTCTTCATCGGTTGGTTCCCCGGTTCCGGCTCAAATCGGGATGAGTTCCAGCGCCTTGGAGCCACCGGCCACGGCCGCAGCAGGAATGCGCCGGTCGAACGTGGCCAGCCGGGCTTCGTTGGCGGCAGACAATGCGAGCAAATACAAATCCGAGACCCGGGACGGAGTCAAAAGCTCCGGACGCAATAGGACTTTGTCATCGACGAGGGTGATCTCCCGGGCGCACCGCTCGGCACTCACTTGGCGGATGAATTTTTGCACCGCTTCGCGCACGCGGCCACTGGTTCCGAGACAATTCGGATATTTCGGCTGACTGGCCACCCGGATCACTCCGTTCTCGACATGGGAACATGTCAGCAGCCACCTCTGGGACCGCTGCCCATACCAATCGTGCGCCGCTTCATGATGCACATGCATCGGATCAAGCAGAGCCAGCAGGGCATTCACATCGAGGAGAAACCGGTTCATGGGGTTTCATCGAGCAATTCCGCCACGATCCCGGGGGTGACCCGCCGTGCTCCCCGCGCCACCGGAAACAAAGGAATCCCATTCCGCTTCGCCGGTGCCTTCGCCGCCGACTGCACCGCCCGCCGGATCAGTTCAGAAACCACCTCGCCCAGCGACTTCCCCTTCTGGGACGCCAGTGCCCTCGCCGTCTCGATCACGTCGTCATCGAGGTTCAATGTCGTTCTCATGAACGAAAACATCACGCATCACGCATCAGTCGTCAAGCCCTGTTCGCAGCCAAATTCCCCCTCCGGCTCAGCGGGATTTCACACCGTTTTGCAATTTTGGCCGGGGTCAGGGCCGGGGTCAGTCCCGCGTATTGACGCCTTTTCGGGCGGCGGATTGTTGCGGCAACGCGGGCGGGGCAGTTGGAAAATCTCCCGAGGGAAATAATTTCCCATTTTATCCGCAGACTGGAGCAGATATATTTGCAGAGATCCGGTTGACGTCGTCTTCTTTTCGTATATCCTTCCGTATATATGAAACTGGCAACCAGGAACGCGGATACGGTGAGGATTTTCACCAGCGGGAACAGCCAGGCGATCCGCCTGCCGAAAAAATTCCGTCTTCCGGGTCAAACGGCGCGCATTGAGCGCAAAGGGAACCGTTTGGTCATCACGCCGGAGGAGGATGTTTGGGCGCGCTTTGAACGGGGCGTTGCGGGTTTGGCTGGATTGTGGGATGGGTTTGAACGCGGGCAACCGGAAGCTCCGGATCAACGCGGAGATATTTTTCCATGATCCGCACCCTGCTGGATACGGATACTTTTATCGCTCTGCTGCGTGGCAATCAACGGGTCATGGAGCGGGTTCGGGCGTGTCCGACAAAATCCATCGGGGTTTCCATGATCACAGTTTACGAGCTCCGTGTTGGTGTGGAAAAAAGCCGTAACCCGGGGAAGAACGAACGGTTTCTTGAGGACACGCTGGCACCATTTACAGTCCTGCCCTTCGATGATCCGGCTTCGGTCCAGTCGGCCAAAATCCGTTCCCACCTTGAGCGCAAAAGTCATGGGATTGGTCCCTACGACACCCTCATTGCCGGACATGCCCGCGCCCTTGATGCGGAACTCATCACCGGCAACAGAAGGGAATTTTCCCGCGTGCCGGATCTCAAACTGGGAAACTGGCTGGCCTGAGTTCCTGCCCCCATTCCCCACAACCCGAAATCCAGCAAAAAGGCCTTCCTTTTTTCTGATAAAAGGCAGACTTGTTAATTGATGTCCGATACCATCAAGACGGCCCGGCGGAAGTTTTCGGCCGTTGTGCGGGAAGCCGCCTCCAAGAATAACAAACACCATGTCCACACTCTTCGATCCCTTCTCCATCCGCGGCATCACCCTGCGCAACCGCATCGGGGTCTCCCCGATGTGCCAATACAGTTCGCGGGATGGATTTGCGAACGACTGGCACCTTGTCCACATGGGAGCGCGCGCGGCGGGAGGAGCGGGGCTGGTCATCGCCGAAGCCACGGCCGTCGAGCCCCGGGGCCGCATCTCGCCTGGATGCGCCGGTCTTTGGAAAGACGAACACATCGGGCTCCTGAGAAAAATCACGGCATTCATCAAGGATCACGGTGCCGTTGCGGGCATTCAACTTGCCCATGCGGGCCGGAAAGCCAGCGCCTCGCGACCATGGGAAGGAGACCGTCTGCTCGGCGAGCAGGAAGGCGGATGGGAGCCGTGGGGGCCGAGCCCGATCGCTTTCGGCGGCAATCTCCCCCGCGCCCCCCATGAAATGTCCGTGCCGGAAATCCACGCCGTCACACGGCTTTTCGAAGACGCCACCCGGCGCGCATGCGATGCCGGCTACGAGTTTGTCGAGCTCCACGCGGCCCACGGTTACCTCGCCCACAGCTTCCTCTCGCCGCTCTCCAACAAGCCCACCGACGCCTACGGCGGGAGTTTCGAGAACCGCATCCGCTTTCCCATCGAAACATTCCGTGCCATGCGGGCGGTCTGGCCCGAGGACCTGCCCATGTCCGTGCGTGTTTCCTGCACGGATTGGGTCGGGGGCGGTTGGACAATGGATGAGTCCGTCGAGCTGGCCCGCCGCCTGAAAAATGAGGGCGCGGACCTCATTGATTGCAGTTCCGGAGCAGTGGTTCCAGACGCGCAAATCCCCTTCGCTCCCGGATTTCAAGTTCCATTTTCCGAGCGGATCCGCCGGGAAGCCGACATCGCAACCATGGCTGTGGGCGGAATCACCAGCCCGCGACAGGCCGATGAAATCATCGCAAACGGCCGCGCCGACATCGTTCTGCTCGCGAGGGAATTTCTGCGCGACCCCCACTGGCCGGCCCGCGCCGCCCACGAGCTCCTCGGCGCCCCCTTTTCCAGCCGGCTTCCGGTTCAATACGCCCGAGTCTAGAACGCCAACGGATATCGGGACGCGTGCCTCTTCAAAAGCAATCCCAACCGATCAATCCGGACCGGAGAGCCTTGGGAAAAGAAGGGTTTCCCCAAGCCGCGGGTTTCAGATCCGACGCGACCGGATCTGGCGGAGAGCCTCGTAGAGGACGATGCCCGCGGCGGTGGCCAGGTTCAGGCTGCGGGCATCGGGGGCCATCGGAATGGTCCGGCACCGCGCCGCATTTTCCGCGAGGAGGGATTCCGGCAAACCGCGGGTTTCGCGTCCGAAGACGAGGTGGTCGCCGTCGGTGAAGGACTCATCCCAGTAGGCCTCGCGGGCTTTGGTGGTGAAGAAAAAATATCGCGCCCGCGGGTCCGCGGCGCGGAGTTCCGCAAACGATGTCCAGCGTTTCACGTCGCAGCGGTCCCAATAGTCCATGCCGGCACGCCGGAGGGATTTTTCATCGAGGGAAAATCCCAGCGGGCCGACGAGATGGAGGCGCGCGCCGGCCGCGAGGCAGAGGCGGGCGATGTTGCCCGTATTCGGCGGGATCTCCGGCTCGATGAGGACGACATGGAGCATGGCCGGAATATGGACCGCGATTTCCGGATGTCAGGATTTTTTTCCTGTCAGGATTTCGTTGGCTTCCGCATCCGCGAGGTCGGCGGATTTTTCGAGGGCAGCGGCTTCCTCGGGGAGTTCTTCGGCGAGGAGGGCCTTGGCGGCGCGGCGTTTTTTTGCGGCGAGTGTACGGAGGGCTTCGATGCGGGCGAGCTGTTCCGGGGTGAGCGGTGGCGGGAGGTGTTGTCCGTCCGCGGGAAGCAACGGGCGGGTGGCGCGGGTGTGGATGGTTATCATGCCGGCGGCGGCAAGATTTTGGAGGGACTGCCAAGTTGCGGCGTCGAGCACCTGGAGGGTTGGCTTGTCGCCCCGCCATTCGGTCTCGCAAAAAAGTTCATCAATGCGCGGACGGTCGGCAGCCGCGCTGTCCTGCAAAACGGTCATCAGGACAGGAGTCGGCGAACCGGGAACCCATGTCTCTTCGCAGTGTGCGAGGCGGTTGCCGAGGGCCGCTTTGGCGCGCGAGGCAAAGTGCGCGGCGGGATCGGAAGGCGGGGGCTTTGCGGTGGCGCCTTCCACCGGGACAGCGGCCATGACCTGTTCGAGGCGTTTGAGGAATGCCTGGCCGCCGCTCTTGAGTTTGATCTTGGTGAGGTCGCCGGTGCCATCAAGCACGCCTTGGGCGAGTTCCATTTTCTGGGACAGCGAGGCAAGCATCCCGTGCTCGATCGTGCCCTCGGCGATGAGGTTGACGACCGTGACCGGGCGGAGCTGGTTTTTCCGCCAGGCGCGGGCGATCCGCTGCTCGAGTTTTGCGGGATTCCACGGGAGGTCGCAATTGATGACGACACTGGCATTTTGCAAATTCAGCCCGACGCCGCCGGAGTCGGTGCTCAGGAATAGCCGGCAGTCCGGATCCTGGCGGAAGGCGAGGATCTCGGCGCGGCGCTGCTTTTGCGGGACGGTGCCGGTGTGCCATGCGAACCCGGTGCGGTTTTTATCCGCCCACTCGCGGACGCGTTCCAGCATACCGATCCATTCCGAAAAGATGATGACTTTGACATCGGGATCCGCGAGGCATTCGTCCAGCACGCGGGCGATCTCGTCGAGCTTCGGGCAGTCGCGCGAGGGATTCCCTTTCATGATGCCCGGCGAGTCGCAGATCATGCGCATCATGTTCAGGAGGATCATGAGGAGATCCTGCTGCTTGGGAGTGAGCGGGCGGCGCATCGAGATGGCTATGAGCTCGGCCACCTGCTTTTGAATCGCCGCGTATTCGTCGCGCATCGCCGGGGTGAGGGCGACGAAGTGGTTGCGGTCCGTGCGGTCGGGAAGCTCGGTCTCGACATCTGCCTTGCGGCGGCGGATGAGGATCGGACGCACGCGCTCGCGCAGCTTGTCGAGATTCTTGTAGCCTGCCGGACGGCCCCGGTCGTCGAGCTGGTAGTATTCGCGGTTGAAGCGGAAGAGCGGGCCGAGGATCGAGGGGTCCAGAAAATCCACGATGGAACGGAGCTCATCAATGCGGTTCTCGATCGGCGTGCCGGTGAGCACGAACGCATATCGGCTCTCAAGGCGCTTGACCGCCTGGGCGGTTTTTGTGGACCAGTTTTTGATCCGCTGGGCCTCGTCGAGAATCACGATGTCCGGTCGCAGCCGGGCGTTGATGTCCAGGCTGTCGGCGACGATCTGCTCGTAGTTCGCAATCGTAAAAAACGGGGCGTCCGGATCGTTGTAAATCTGCGATCGGAGCGCGCGCCCGCCGAAGACAAGCCGCAGTGGCAGGCCGGTGAATTTTTTGATCTGCTCCTCCCACTCGGCTTTCAGCGAGGCGGGGGTGACGATGAGCACGCGCCGGGCCTTGCCGAGGTGGTGCAGCAGCGCGCACGCCGCAATCGCCTGGATGGTTTTTCCAAGGCCCATCTCGTCGGCGAGAAGTGCCCGCTCGTTGAAGGCGAGGTGGAGCATGCCTTCGCGCTGGTAGGGGAAAAGCGGGCTGTGCGTGACGTGCTCCGGGTGGGTGCCATTGGCGACGCCGACTTCGTATTCACGTCGGCTGAGAATCCGGTCGCGCTCGCGGACGCGGGCATCGAGCCAGGGCTGGACATCCTGCGAAATCCGCAGCGCCCGGCTGCGAGCGGCGCGGATCTCCCCGATCAATTCGGCGGGATCCAAGGCTTCCCCCTGAAGGCCGTCGCTATCAAAGCGGGCGCGGAGCCTGGGCGGCAGTTTCGCGACGTTGCGTTCGACGCGCAGACATCCGGCTGTGATATCTGGAACGATGTCCGCGCGCGGTGAGGCGACACGCCCGGCGGCTTGGAATTCGGCCCTGTGGCGGCGGGCGAGCTGGAGCAGGATCGCCTCGATGTGCTTGCAGGTCCCGAGACCGTTGATGCGAAAATCCGTGCAGGTGCAGGAAAACTGCCGTGATGCGATGTCGCGGATTTCGGCGCGGTAGGTCATGCCGCTTGGGGACTTGATTTCAAAATTCGAGAAGACCGGGTGGGCGGTGTCGAGGTTCGTGATCCGGTGGCGTTCCTCGCGGGCGCGAAGCCTCCGCTTGGCGAGTTCATCGGCATCGGTCGTCCGCCAGTCGGTGTGGGCAGGAATCGTGGGGCCGGATTTTTTTGCGGGCTTTTTGTGGTTCATGGAAAAAAGCAGGTGAGGCGGGAGATTGGCAGGAACTCACGAAAATGGGAATCCCTTCTTCCGGGGTTCGGTCGCAGCCGGCTTTCACCCGGTTCAAAGAGCCCGACCATTGGCAAGCGGGCCGCCTTTGCTACGGAGGCGTCCACTCGGCCTGGCGGAGCTCGTTCAATGCGGCGAGGAAATCCGGATCCTTCTGGAGTTGGAGGAAGATCATCTTGGCCAGGCGGTGCCCCGCTTCGAGATCGGTGCGGTAATGCTCGCCGGCAAGAATCCGGTCCACTCCCACCTGTTCCCCGGAGGTCTCGAGGGCCTGCTGCCTGGCCGGGCAAAGCTCGCCGAGGACGAGCGCGAAGAGCCGTCCCCTTGTCGTGTGGCCGCTGGGATAGGAATAGCCCGGTTCGTTTTTCACCAGCAGCTTGATCTGGTCGGGGTGCGCGGCGAACGGGCGCAGACGTTGATAATGATTCTTCAAACCCGTGATGACGATGTTCACCGTGGCGGTCAGCTTTTGAAAAAATGCCGCGGTTTTCGGGTAGTTTTCGCGTGTGAATTTCGGCCCCAGGATTTCCGAAAAATAGAAGACATGGAAGGCATACGAGCGTTGGGCTTGGGCCGTCTGGGCGGGGGTCATGCTGGCCTGGCGGGCGACCGCATCACTCAGATCCAAGCGGTCCCTGTAGGCTCCGTTCCTCGGAGGAGCAGGAAGGTGCTCGATGAAATACTCCACCGGGGGCAACGGCCACCCCTGTTCGTGCGGAGACGCATCCGCTGCCACGGCAACACAGGGAGCGAGGAGAAGGGCCGCTGAAAACGCGAGAATCCGGACAGCGCGCATTTTATACGAGTTCGACATGGGAACAGGTCTGATCGACGGACGCCTGCGGCGAGGCGTCCCGGCCGGTTCTATTGATTCCCTCTCCAAGGCATCCACAATTTCAGAATACCCGACGAGGACTTTTTATCGACGTTAAATTTGCGCTGTATTAAAAACCACGAAAGGCTTGATTCCTCCCTCTACGTTCTCCTTGTCACCCTGCTCGATCATCCCGAATTGACTGGCAGCAGAACAGTCTGCGGCCCCGATCTGTGCTGTCGTAGTTCTCAACAAGCCCGTCGTGCATGGCGACCACCAGCGCCGTCCGAACCGTTCCGCGCCTCCTTCCCCTCGCGCTGTTTTGTGCTCCGCGTCACGCGCACGCCGAGAGCGTTTTTGAACTGACATGTCCAGCAGGGCGAATTTGAAACTTTCCAGATTGATGACATGGCGGTTTTCCAGCCACCCCGATCCGGTAAAGAAGATCCTCCCGGCGTTCCGCAAGCGCTTCGCTGATGCCGGA
>JBAXTX010000027.1:0-24282 GCA_037129975.1 Verrucomicrobiia bacterium
AGGTCTCGGGCCCGATGAATGTCGGCGTGCCGTCGAGGTGGTTCTGAAAATGCACCCCCTCCTCGGTGATCTTCCGCAGGCGCGCCAGGGAGAACACCTGGAACCCGCCGCTGTCGGTGAGGATCGGACGGTCCCAGCTCATGAACCGGTGGAGTCCGCCCAGCCGCGCGATGCGCTTCTCGCCCGGCCGCACATGCAGGTGGTAGGTGTTGCCGAGGATGACCTGCGCCCCCACGGATTTGAGCTCGTCGGGAGACATCGCTTTGACCGTCGCCTGCGTTCCCACCGGCATGAAAACCGGCGTCTCGATTTCTCCGCGCCGGGTTTGGAGAATGCCGGCACGGGCGCCGTCGAGGCTTGCTGTCAGGAAAAAACTCATCTCGCGATCATTCACGGCGGAAGACAGGAGGACACGGAGAAATGAGGAGGGATAAAATCACCCCGCGAGCATCTTGAGGAACTTGAACAGAATCAGGCTCAGCAGAAAGAGGAGGTAAATCCGCAAAAACCAGAGGGAAATCCTCACCAAACGTGTCATTTTTACGCGTGCCATGGGATGAAAAATCGGGGAGTTATATTTTCGCGCGGGTGACGAGGCCGCTCATGATGTCGTCATACCGCAGGACGCCAAGAAGCCGGTCCTGTTCATCCGTGACCGGCAACAGCCGGAAGTGATATTTGGCGAAGATCTCGGAAATGTCTTCCCGCGTGTCGTTTTCATCGGCGGTGACCACCGGCGCAACCATGAGCTGGCCGATCACCGCGTCGTCCTTGGCGAGCACGAGTTCCCTCAGGTCCACCACACCCAGGAGCATTGCCTCCGGGTTGGTGATGTAAACATACGAGACGATCTCGGGGCTGAGATCCGATTCACGAACCCTCTTCAAAAGCTCGCCCACGGTTGTTTCCGCCCGCACGGCAACGAATTTATCCGTCATCAACGCGCTGGCCGTGGCACCCCACTCGGAGAGGATGGCGTCGATCCGCTCCGCGCGGTCAGGGGGCAGCATCCCCTTCAATTTGTGCACTTCGTCGTGCGGAAGCACCGAGAAGAGATCGGCCACCTGGGGCACGGTCATTTCAGCCAGGATCGTCCTGGCCCGTTCGTGGCGCAGGTCGGCGATGAGCTGGCGCTGGGCGCGCGGTTCCGCTTCGGCCAGCGTCTCGGCGGCTTTCTCGGTATCGAGCGCCGAGAAAACGGCCTGCTGCTCGTGGCCGGAGAGTTCCTCCAGCGCGTCGGCCAGGTCCTCCGCGGGCAGATCGGCAATCTGCTTCCGGGCGATGGACAGGTAAACGGAATCTGTCTTGACCGCGTCTTCGAGACAAAGCGGCTGGACGTATTTCCAGGAAATGAAATTGTCCTTCGCGAGCTTGACCCACTGCAGCCCCCAGCTGCGCAGGAAGCCGTTGATGGAGACATCCACGTGAATCAGCAGAATCCGGCCCTTGGATTCCAGCATGTGGACATCGTTGACCACTTCGATCCGCCGTCCGTCCATGTCCAGGATGGTCTTGCCCATCAGGTGTTCGTTCACCAGCAGCAGGCCCGGCTGATCAACAAAGGGCGGATACAGTCCGCCGCCCGGAGCGGATTCGACGAAAATCGCGTCGTCATCGATCTTCTGGACGTTCTCCCGCGGGATGAACTCGGAGGGTTTTCCAAATCCGTGATCGATGTAAATCCCGATCGCTTCGGGATACGGATCGGCCAGTTGAAAAACGAAGTCGGCCACCTTGCCGATCGAATGCGAGATCGCTCCCACGCAGATCTTCCGCCCCAAAAGATGCGAGAAATACAGGAATCGAAAATCGTCGGTGAACTGCGGCAATTTTTGTGCGCTCGGGTTTGTCATGTTTCCTCCTGTTATTTGGCGGCTGCGAATATCTCCGGGAAAAGAATCGAAATTCCGTAGAGTGACGAGGCGAGAATGACAAAAATGATGATCCCGATGTTGGCGATATTCTGCCACAGCGAGTTGACGTGTTCTCCCATGAGCTCCTTGTCGTTGAGCAAAAGAACCAGAAACAGGAGGGCTGCCGGCAGCAGTGTCACCGCCACCACCTGAACGAACATCGTGATCATGATGAGCGGCGCGTTCGGGATCAGCACCACCGACCCGGCGGCCAGCAACATGACGAGGTAAACCACATAAAACCAGGGGGCGTCCTTGACGCTCTTGTTGAGCGAGTGCGCCCAGCCGAACACCTCGCCCACCGCCCACGAGGTGGAAAGCGAAATGCAGAGCGCACCGAGGAACCCGGCATCAAAGAGGCCGATGGCAAAGAGCGCCTTGCCCCAATCCCCCAGCCCAGCGGGAAGAAGCGGCCCGAGCGCATACGCGGTCTGCTGGGCGTCCTCGATCACAATCGGCGGCTGGTGGTAGTAGAAGGCCGCGCCGGTGGCGATGATGATGAACATCGCCACCACGCCGGTGATGAAGGACCCGACGAACGTGTCGATCTTTCCGAATTTGACATCGCGGATGCTCAGCCCCTTGTCCACCACGGCGCTCTGCTGGAAGAAAATCTGCCAGGGAGTGATCGTGGTCCCGATGTTCGCCATCAGGATGAAGATGAGTTCCCCGGTGATGCCGCCGGGAAACTGCGGCGCGTAGAACCCCTTGAAAACCTCGCCCCATCCGGGGGCATAGCCCGTCTTCATCGCCCAGAAAGCGGCGGGGATATAGACGAGGTTGAAGACGCAGAAAACCAGCGTGATTTTTTCGAACGTCCAATATTTTCCGGTCAGGACCACCGCAAAAAGAACCGCCGTCACAACAAGAAAAGTCACCCAGGCCGGGATTCCGAAAATGCTCATGGCCGCTGTCATCCCGATGTATTCGGTCACGAGGGTCAACAGATTGACCACCGCCAGATCGAAAATCGAAAACCAACCCCAGAACTTGCCGAACCCGTCGAAAATGGCCTCGCCATGCCCGCGCTTTGTCACCGCCCCCAAACGGACCGTCATCTCCTGGACGTAGTAGGCCATGGGGATGAGGATGAAAAACACCCACAGGAAATTGAACCCGTATTTCGACCCGGTGACGGCATACGTGGAAATGCCGCCCGCGTCGTTGTCGGCGACCATCGTGATAATTCCGGGCCCGAGCACCGCAAGCAGATACGGCAGGTATCTCCAAAACCGGTTGATCCGGTGTATCCCCTTGTTGATCCAAAACATATCGGGTCAGGGCTTGCGGGAGAATTCCCCCCCCACTTTCGTTTTGATGATGCTCTCCGCTCTCTTCAGGATGCTCGGTGTGGTTGCTTTCTCCACGACCACACCGCCATCGCCGTCCACAATCCGAAGATACCACCCGCCATAACGGAAGCCGGACCGCGACGAATTGCGCTCCTGATCATAGCGACCGCTCGTGACCTGCGACGTGATCTTTTCGAAATTTCCAAGCGCAGGCAAAGAGAAATCAAACGATTCGATGCCCAGCACCTTCGTCTTGGTTGGATTCTCCAGGTCTTCGGCAAGGATATATATCGTCCCCCTGTTTTTATCGAACGCCTTCGAAGGGTCGCTGTTTGTGAGTTTGACCTTCATCCGAATATCGTCCTGTTTGTCGTCATAAGTATCGACCGCGCGGACCGTTTTCTGGCGGACGACCTCGACGGTCACGCGATCGGAAAACTTCACGCCGTGCATCATCGGGGGCGGGGGGACAGGCGTCGCGCGAATGGACGCCGGCGAAGAAACCGGCGAAGACGAAACGGGTTTCGCGGGGGCTGCCTTTTTGAGCGCCTCAGCCCGCTGAAGCAGATCAATGACGGAAGCGGAAACGATCTCGCGATTGTTCTGGAACAAGACCTCCACCCGCGGATTGGTTGGGTCGGGGAGAACTTGCACGACTTGAAGAAGTGTGCCAACCGGGGCGGGGGCCTGACCAACAACCTTGCCGTTATAAATGAGCGGAAAGGAGGTTTGTTGCACAAGGGCGACCTGCTTGGGCCAAAGCGTGCGAGTGGCGGCGACCTCCGCAAAATCCAGCGGGGCTTCCGGCGCGGGCGTCGCCTCCGCAACCGGCGTCGCCTCGGGAGTCGGTGTGGCGACCGGTGTGGCCTCGGGAGTCGGCTTCGCCAACAGCCCGGGAAGGTATTTCTTGGCCAAATCCGGACGGCCAATCACCAGGTAGCCCGACAAAGCCGCCAGGACGATGACAAGGAGAATCCCAACTCCCGCCTTGCCTGCCATGAGATGATTCGTTTTCTCAAATTTCATAAATCAAAAACGCTACAAGCCGTCATGTGGGAGCTCAAGGAGATTAGGTGAAATTGTTCGGCGATATGCCCGTGCGGATTGATCGTCGTGACAACCTGCTGGATTTTTGCGGCGAACCCCGTAGTCTCCTGCCACATGAAATATATTTTTGTGACCGGCGGCGTGGTGAGCTCACTCGGGAAAGGCCTTGCGGCGGCATCGCTCGGAACCCTCCTCGAAAGGCGCGGGCTGAAAGTCGTCCTGCAGAAGCTCGACCCCTACCTGAATGTGGATCCGGGGACGATGAACCCGTTCCAGCACGGCGAGGTCTATGTGCTGGCCGACGGCGCGGAAACCGACCTCGATCTCGGCCATTACGAGCGGTTCACCAATTGCGTGCTGACCCGCGCGAACAACCTCACCAGCGGCCAGGTCTATGAAACCGTCCTGGCCAAGGAACGCCGCGGAGACTACCTCGGCAAAACCGTTCAGGTCATCCCCCACATCACCGACGAGATCAAAGGCCGGATCCGCGATCTCGGAGAAAATTCGGGGGGCGACATTGTGATCACGGAAATCGGCGGGACGACCGGGGACATCGAGGGGCTTCCGTTCCTCGAGGCGATCCGCCAGTTCCTCCTCGAGGTGGGATCGGAAAACGCGATCATCATGCACGTGACGCTGGTTCCGTTCATCAAGGCCGCCGGCGAGCTCAAGACGAAGCCGACCCAGCAGAGCGTCGCGAAACTTCGCGAGATCGGCCTCCAGCCGCAGGTCCTGATCTGCCGCACGGAGAGACCGCTCGGCAACGACGTCCGCGAGAAGCTCTCGCTTTACTGCAACGTGCCGCTGGAAGCGGTCATCGAAGCGGGCGACGTCGAGCACACGATCTACGAGGCCCCCCTGAATTTCCAGGCCGAGGGGTTGGACGCGTTCATCTGCAAGATCCTCCGCCTCGAAACCCCGCAGCCGGACATGACCGACTGGAAGAAATACGTCCAGCGTGTCATCGCGCCGAAAAAGCGCGTCCGCATCGCGATTGTCGGCAAATACATCGAGCTTCAGGACGCCTACAAGAGCATCTACGAGTCTCTCACCCATGCCGGCGCCTCGCACGATTGCGGGATTGACCTCGTGCTCGTGGATGCCGAGGACATCGAAAACGAAGGGGCCGACAAATACCTGAAGGGCGTCGCGGGCGTTCTGGTTCCCGGCGGATTCGGGGACCGCGGAGTCGAGGGAAAAATCGAGGCCGTCCGCTACTCGCGCGAGTCCCGCACGCCGTTCCTCGGCCTCTGCCTTGGCATGCAGGTCGCCACGATTGAATTCGCCCGCCACGTCTGCGGGCTCGAAGGCGCGAACAGCACCGAGTTCGACCCCGCCACCCAGCATCCGGTCATCTGCATCCTCGACGAGCAGAAGGACGTCACCGAGAAGGGCGCCTCGATGCGACTCGGCACCTGCCCGACCATCCTCGCCAAGAGCAGCCTCGCCCATCAGGTTTATGGCCGCACCGAAATCATGGAACGCCACAGGCACCGGTACGAGTTCAACATGGCCTACCGCGAAACGATGGAAAAACTGGGGTTTGTCATCGCCGGCACATCCCCGGAGGGCGACCTCGTCGAACTCATCGAGCTCTCGAACCACCCGTGGTTCATCGCCTGCCAATACCACCCGGAATTCCAGTCGAAACCGAACACTCCCCACCCGCTTTTCAAGGGCTTCACCTCCGCCTGCCTGGCCCACGAAGATTGATGGGTTCGGGGATGTGGGGCGGCCTCCCGGTTGCTTGTTTGCAGAGGAAAAGCATCCGAGACGCCGGATCTGTCCGCGTCATCCGGGACAGGGCATTAGTTTGCCGGGGTCGCGGGCGGGTCACGCTTGACGATTTTGTCCGGGGGCATCTCTTCGGGCTTCGGGGCGGGGAAAGTCACATGGCCCGTCGCGGCCCATTCCGCGCCGCGCAGCAGGGTGGCTTGGAATCCGATGTCAACCATGGATCCGGGAGCGTGTCCAAGAACCGTGTGAAAGATGCGCCCCTTGCCGAAAGTCACGGCCATGAGGATGGGTTCGTTTTCGTTTGTCAGGTCGGAATGGGCCGTCGCCAGAACGGTGAGGTTTTGGGCCGGGCCGCGCAATTTGGAGTAGAGTTCGTCTGTCGCATGGAGCCAGCTTGAGGGAAGACCCTTCGTGACGGGATGTTCTGTGTCGCGGATTTCGACAAGGAACTCCGACTGTTTGCCGTGAGCGCCTCCGGCCCCGGGGGAAGTGTCGAAGACGACTTTGCCGTCGCGATAGCGCACCATCGGGCCGGATTTCTCATTGCGCCCGTTCCAGCCGCCCACAGCGATCATCTCGTTGAACTCCGGCCAGCCGGGGAACGAATTGTCGGCGGCATGATAGATCACGAGCCCTCCCCCGGTGCGGATGTATTCGACAAACCCGGTGCGCACCGCCTCCGGCCAGTCCTGCCCGTTGTAATTGGAAACAATGACATCGTAGCTTTTGAAATCCGGGCTCCATTTTTTCCAGAGTTCGGCATTCGACTGGTCCGCCGCCGCATTTTGCTCCTTCCATTTGGCCAGGGCGGCCGCGTGGGCGTCCTTCGCTTCCGGCGAGGCGTCGGCCTTGGGCGCGGCAGGCGCGTGCGGCGGGGAAGGCGGTGTCGTGGAGACGTCCACCGTGAAACGGCCGCTTTCCTCGAGGATCCATTTGAGCACCGGCGTGGTCGTCTTCCACGAATGGTTGTTTTGCCCGTCAATGATGAGCGCCTTCAGCTTTTCCCCCGCCTGCACTTGCGGAAGAGAGGAAAGAACGAGGAGGCCCGCGGCGAGAATTTTCATGGGAACTTTCCTTTTCGGTTTTTTCATTGGTTTGATGTCGGTTGTTGGGGTTCGTTGACTGGCGGCAGCGGGCGCACCCAGATATTGCGGTAGGCGACGCCATCAATAACCACCTGTTTGGGTTTTGGCGCAGCGGGGGCGGGGGCGGTTTGCGCCGGAACCGGCAGCGAACACACCGTCGCCAGAAAAGTCATGACAGCGATTGCGGTTTTCATTTGTGTGTTCAGGGGACTGGGACGCTGAGACCTTCACGGATTTCAACAATCAGAGTGCCTTCCTTTGGGAATAATCAAATCATTTTGGGCAGAGCGGTCCAGCCCCCGTTCTTTTTGCTGCTCTTCACGCAAGTTTCGATGAACGCGATGCCGGTCCAGCCGTCCTGCACGTTCGCGTATCTGCCGCCGTCGCAAGGAAACTTCCGGCCGGCCTTCCATCTGCGCACGTCGGCCTCGAAGCAGCGATGCAGCCGCGCGAAGGCGTCGTGGAACGCCTCGGGATGACCCGCCGGAATCGTCGGTTCGGCCATCAGGTCGGCGGGCAGATCTTTCGGCAGGAACCCGTCGCCGCCCGTGACCGCGCCGCGCCAATAAACGCGGTCGGGCTGGTTCGGCAGACAAATCGTAATGCTTTCCGGCTCTTCCTGGCGCCAGCGCAGCGTGCCTTTGCCGCCGGCCACTACGATGCCGAGATCGTTCTTGTGACCAATGCAAATCTGCGACGCGCGCACGAGCGCCCTGCCGCCGTTGCTCAATTTGCAATAGGTCGTGAAATGATCGTCAAGCTGACGGCCTTCGACAAAGGTTTCCATCCGCGCGGAAACTTCCGTGACATCCAGTCCGGTGACGTAGCGCAGTTGCATCAGCGCGTGGGTGCCGATGTCGCCGCCGCAGCCGGAACCGCCCGCGCGCTTCGGGTCCACCCGCCAGGACGCCTGCTGTTGGCCGGTGGCTTCCAGTTTGGTCGCCAGCCAGCCCTGGATGTAATAGCTGTCCACCCAGCGCACATCGCCGAGCAGCCCGCTCCGCACGATGTAACGGCTGAAGCGGCTCGTCCAGTGGCCGAGATAGGTATGCGCCACGCCGAACGGAATGTTCAGCTTGCGCGCGGTCTTCACGAGCGCGTTGGCTTCCTTGAGATTCAGGCAGAGCGGTTTCTCGCAGAACACCGCGATGCCTGCCTTCATCGCTTTCATCGCCGGGTCGAAATGCACGAAGTTCGGCGTGGCGATGAGGAGGTAATCCAGCTTCTCGTCATCGGGCAATGTCCTGTTCGCCGCGATCATGTCGTCGTAGGAGCCGTAGCCGCGAATCGGATACGCCCACCGGGCGGCTTCTTCCATGGCGGCCTTCGGATCCGAAGAGAGCGCCCCCGCGACCACGCGGCGGGTGCCGTCAAAGTGAATGGCTTTTTGGTGGGGGTTGACGATGAAGGCGCCTTTGCCGCCGCCCACCAGCCCGACGTTGAGAGGTTTGTTTGACATGATGATTTTTGGAAGCCCGCCAGGACGCCGATTATTTCTTCCTGGAAAATGCCGCGTCAAAGGCCGCCTGGTTCGGAGCGAAATCCAGCTTGCGGACGAACGCGCAACTTTCCGTCGCACCGTGGACGCGGTCCATGCGGGCGTCCTCCCATTCGACCGAGAGCGGTCCGCGATATCCCGCGTCGTTCAGCGCGACAATGATCTCCTCGAAGTTGATGTCGCCGCGGCCCGGCGAGCGGAAATCCCAGTAGCGCCGCGCGTCGCCGAAATCCGTGTGCCCGCCGAACACGCCCGCCGTTCCGTCGCCGTGCCCCCACCAGGCGTCCTTCATGTGGACGTGGAAAATGCGGTTCGGAAATTCGCGGATAAATTTCACATAATCCACGCCCTGATAGCCGAGGTGCGACGGGTCGTAGTTGAACCCGAACCGCGGATGGTGCTTCACCGCTTCGAGCGCGCGACCGGCCGAGGCGATGTCGAAGGCGATTTCCGTGGGATGCACTTCGAGCGCGAAATGGACATCCTCTTTTTCAAACACGTCGAGAATCGGGAGCCAGCGATTCGCAAAGTCGGCAAACCCTCTTTCAAGGAATTCCTGGCTGGTCGGAGGAAATGCGTAGAGAGCATGCCAGATTGACGATCCGGTGAATCCGTTGACCACGGCGCGATGGCCGTCCCCGCCGCCGGGTTTGGCATGAAAGAACCGGCGCGCGGCACGGGCGGTGTCCTGGATTCTTTCCGCCGCGCGCCTCCTGACGGATTCGGGATCGCCATCGCCCCAGATTTCCGGCGGAAGAATCGCCCGGTGCCGTTCGTCAATCAAATCGCACACGGCCTGGCCGACGAGATGCGCGGAGATGGCGTGGCAGGCAAGGCCGTGCTCGCCGAGGAGCGCCCATCGGTTCGGGACGTAATCCGGTTCGTCAAGGGCGCGTCGCACATCGAAGTGGTCGCCCCAACAGGCAAGCTCGACGCCGTCGTAGCCCATGGATTTCACCAGGGGGGCGAGCTGCGCGAGAGGAAGATCGGCCCATTGGCCGGTAAAAAGTGTCAGGGGTCTGGACATGGGTTGGGAAAATGGAAATGGGGAAATGTAAATCTCCCGCAGTTGGATGAAAAGCAGGTTGTGCCATCGAAGCCTGCACGAATGGCCCGTCCGCTTCTTTCAGGATACGCCAGTGGTGAATTTTCAACAAATGCGGCGGCGGAAAAAATTCTCAATGCCGGCGGGCCCGCCATTCCCGCGGGGAGCAGGCGTGATGGGCGCGAAAGACGGTCGAAAAATACTGGCTGGACTGAAACCCGCAGGAGAACGCCACCTCGGTGATGTTTTTTTCGGGAGACGCCCGCAACATTTGCGCGGCCGCATCGACCCGGCAGCGGGTGAGGTAATCCACGGGAGACGCGTTGGTGATCTGCTTGCAGCACGAAGCGAAAGCGCTTCGGCCCAGCCCGCACTGTTCGGCCATGGACTCCAGCGTCCATGGTTCATCAATGCGTCGCGGGAGTTCTTCGAGAAACAGGCGGACAGCACGCGCGGTGCTCGACAGGCTCTCGTCGAGCTGCGGGTTGTGGTTTCCGAGCATCTCGGCAAGGGCGATGATCAGTTCATTGATGATGATCTTCAAACGGGTGATGTTTTCGGGACCGGTCCCGCCCGCCGCCGCTTTGCCAAGCTTCCTGAAACAATGCGCGATTTCCTCGTTGGCACGCCAGGCGGGTTGTTCATTTTGGCGAAGGATGGTGGTGAGCCGTTCCATGTTTGCCTTGGGATAAAGCAGCCAGGAGGGCCAGCGCCACGGCTGATTGGGCCGCCGAACCCCCACGTCAATGATCAGCCAATGGAAGCGGCAGGCGGGGACGCACGGGTTTCCCACCCGGTGATCCTGCCAGGGACGGGTGATGGTAAGATAACCCGGATCGAGCATATAAGATTTACCATCGATCTCAAAGGGGACGCGTCCGGCTTCGACAAACGAAAGCTCGATTCCTTCGTTGCGGTGCCAGCCCAGGCCCCAGGTTTGGTCGTGGGGCGCATCCCAGTAACCGGTGAGGCTGACTTCCCTGATTTCATGGGCAGGCAAACGATCTCCGGGGTAAGACCCCCGTCCAAGCGCAACGATTCGCGTTTCGCCGCGCAGGGCTGCCTGTTTCAGCGGTTCACAGGAGTCGGCGTGGTAAAGCTCGTTGTCCGAGCGAAAAACAGCGGGGCGTTGCATGGAAGGACGATGACGGTTGTGAAAATCAATCTTGTTCAATATTTACCAGAAAGCAAATTCGAAAGATTCATCCATCAAAGGCTGGTAGTTTCACCATCAACAAAGCTTGAAAGGCTGCGCCGCCCATTCCACCGATCTCCGGGTTGGTGGAAAAACTTGGATTTTTACTGAATTATTTGATGGAGATTCATGTCTGAATGGGAACGCGGCCAATCATTATTAAACAATCCCGCCAATATTTCCATGAACACCGATTTCTCCCGCCGTCAATTTCTCAAGCTCTCCGCGCTCGCCGCCGGAGCAACCACACTCGGATTTCCCGCCATTTTGCGGGCGCAAAACACCGGCACAAAGCTGAACATCGCCTGCATCGGTCTGGGCCTTGGAAGAGGCAGAGGCCTCGTGAGGGAGGCGATGAAAAGCAACCTTGTCAACATCATCGCGCTTTGCGATGTCGATTCAAAGCACCTCGACTACGCCAAGGCGGGAATTGCGATAACCGATCCGTCTGTAAAACTGGACTCGATCAAGCTTTACAGCGATTACCGGAAACTGCTCGCTGACGAAAAAAATCTGGATGCCGTCATTATTGCCACACCGGATCACTGGCACGCTCTTATTGCCAAGGCTTCGCTGTTCGCGGGCAAGCATGTGTACTGCGAAAAACCGCTCACCCACACGATTTCCGAGGCTCGCGAACTCAGGACGCTGGCCGCACAAACGAAGCGGATCACCCAGATGGGCAACCAGGGAAGCTCCAACATAAATTTGCGACGAGGCATTGAAATCATCCAGGCCGGCGCGCTTGGGAAAGTGCTCGAGGTCCACTGCTGGGCAGAAGGTGTCGGCTGCTCTCCTGGCCTCGCGCTGCCAACCGTGGGCGACCCGGTTCCTCCGAATTTGAACTGGGACGAATGGGTCGGTCCGGCCCCCGAACGTCTTTACAAGGACGGCTACTATCATCCCTGGAACTGGCGCGGCTGGCTCGATTTCGGGAGCGGCCCGATAGGCGACTTTGGCTGCCACAACATGAACCTGCCAGTCCGCGCTCTAAAACTCGATTACCCGGTTGAGATCGACATCGACGCCAAACTCATGGGCCTGCCCACTTATCCCCAGCAGGCGCGAATCGATTATCACTTCGCCCAGCGCGGGGATCTGTCCCCGGTCACGCTCAGTTGGTACGATGGCGGACGCCGCCCCGACCCAGCCTTGATTCCCAAGGAACTCACCGACTACTTCAATGGACAAGAAACAAAGACTGTTGACAATAAGACTGGCAAGACAGTGACAAACAAAAGACACCTTGGCGACGGCGTTCTGATTCTCGGCGAGAACGGCTTCACCTTTGGCAATTGTTGGAACGGTTCCGATTACATTTTCCTAAAAGGCGACCCGAAACTTTGGGGTGTTCATAATCACCCCGCCTGCAAAAACATTCCGGAAACATTGCCAAAGAGTCCCGGCCATATGAAAGAATGGGTCGAGGCCTGCCTCGGCGGGAAGCCGGTCTTTTCGGACTTTGAAACCGGAGGACACCTCACGGAAATCGCGCTCTCGGGCGTGGTGGCGCTTAAAGTCGGGAAAAAACTCGCATGGGATGGCCCGGCGATGAAGGCAACCAACGCTCCCGAGGCGGACCAATATATCCAGGCGCAATATCGCAAGGGGTGGATCTAAACGAAACAACTACAGCGATCATTCATCCCCAATCCCATTGACTTATGAAAATTCATCACTTCCTCGCCGCAGGAATCCTCCTTCTTTCCACCCTTCCTCAAATGCAGGCCGGGGAAAAGTGCGCATCAATTTAACGAATATGAAATTATCTCATCTTTTGAAAGGAAACGAACTGCTTTTAAGTAGCATTTTTTGCGTGGTGATTGTTTCGGCCAGCTTCGGCCAGGAGCTTCCTGCCATCGATCCCCTTGCCAAATGGGGGCCACCGGCCAAATCTGTGGCGAAGGTTGTTCCACCGGTTCGCACCGAATGCCCCAAGGAAATCGCCGCGGCTCCGAGGATCGCCTTTGTGCCCAACGAGGCGGAAGGTCGGCTGAGTATCCGGGTAGATGGGGCCGAAGCTCTCGTGTACCGCTATGGTGTTCCCAATGAGCTCTCGATGCCCTGTTTTTATCCGGTCTGGAGTCCTTCGGGCAAGGCATTGACCGAGGCGGGCCGGGTATTTCCATGGCCTCATCACCAATCGTTCTGGTTCATTAATGATGTGCAGCTGGAAGGCAAGGAGATATCCAAGCTCTATTATAGCGTTTACGACCGATCAAATCCCAATGACCCCAATTCTCCCTTCCTGAATGCGGCGATTCATGCGGGGTTTCTTCCCGAGAAACAGATTGCTCCCAACCAGGCCGAAATCGGCATGAAACAGCTCTGGCGCATGCATCCGGACACTCCGCTGGCCGATCAGGAACAGCGGGTTCGGGTCGTGGCGCTGGGTGGAGGGGAATATTTCCTGGATATTCATTACAAGGTCACGGCCAGCTACGGAAAACTTACGATGCGGGATGATGGGATTCATTATTCGTGGCCGTTGATTCGCATGCAGGAAGCGTTCTCCGCGGCGAAGGGTGCGAAAGTCACCAACTCCGAAGGCGGCGAGACGATCTTCGGCCACCACGACCAGGTGGCGCATTGGGTCGATACATCCAATACCGTCGGCGGAATTACGGAAGGCCTGGCGATTTTCAGCCATAGCCAAAACCCGTATCCCCACACCTGGTTTATCCACAAACAGGGAATGTTCGGGCCACGCCGGATTGACGCACAAAATGGAAAAGCGTTTGCCCTGGGCAAAGGAGAGTCGTTGGAGACACGGGTGGGCGTCCTCATTCACAAAGGTGATGCCGCGAGCGGCAAGGTTGCCGAGCGATACGCCGATTACATTGCCGGAAAACTCTAGAAAACAATCTTTAAAACCGAAACTAAAACCTCAGATAAACCTATGAAAATCAACAGCAGCACCCGACGTGAGTTCCTTGGCGGCATGACCAAAGTCATGCTTGCCTCGGCCGCTGCCCCACTCTTCTTGCCGTCCCGCTTGTTCGGCCAAGAGGCGCCTTCGAACAAGCTGAACCTTGCCATTGTTGGCACGGGTGGGATTGTCCATTCCCATCTTCCAGTGATTTTGGCGCCGGACAGCGGCGTCAATGTGGCGGCGCTCTGTGATGTCAACCTGAGGAACATCCAGATCAAACGGGGCAACGCGGATTTCAAGGAGGGGCTGGCCAAGGCCAAGGATTACCAGGACTACCGGAAGCTGCTTGAGGAGGCCAACAGCTTCGACGCGGTGCTGATTGCCACCGGGTGCCGCTGGCACGTGCCATTGTGCAAGACGTTCATCAAGGCGGGCAAACATGTGTATTGCGAGAAACCGCTGGCCCGGCTGGTCGGCGAGGCACGCGATCTGAGTGGC
Organism: Verrucomicrobiia bacterium; assembly: GCA_037129975.1. Taxonomy (GTDB): domain Bacteria; phylum Verrucomicrobiota; class Verrucomicrobiia; order Chthoniobacterales; family Terrimicrobiaceae; genus QYQL01. The sequence goes on from JBAXTX010000027.1 coordinate 14,186, forward strand.
TTGCTCAGCGACCATAGCCACGTCGTGACCCAGCTGGGCACCCAAGGCACTAATACGGAAACTTTCCGCCGCTCGGTGGAGGTGATCCAGTCGGGCTTGCTCGGCTCCATTCGCGAGGTGCATCTTTGGTTCAACTGTATCAAGGATCGGTCGGCAAGTCATGGGCTTCCCGAAGGCGAGGACCCGATACCCGAGTATCTCAACTGGGACGAGTGGCTCGGGCCAGCTCCGATGCGACCGTATAAGAAGGGGCTCTACGACGGGGTTGGCCAATGGTATGTCTGGTATGATTTCTCCTCCGCATACCTCAACGATTTCGGCCAGCATAATTTCATGATGCCCGTGCGCGCCTTGGACCTCGAGCCGCCCGTGAAAGTGGCCGCAGAAGCCTCCGAACCCTCCTTGGAAACCGCTCCTGCGACCTTGAAAGTGCGCTTTGATTTTGCTGCGAAGGGCAACCGGGCCCCGCTGAGCCTTTACTGGTATGAATGCGGCCTGACTCCGCCAAGCGAACTCTTTGACGCGTTGCCCTATAAAGCTCCCAGCAGTGGCTGTCTCTTTGTGGGGGACAAGGGTATGCTCTGGGCAGACGGTTGGGGCCGGGGGGGAGTGATGCGGCTTAAAGACGAGCAGCGCTGGCGCAGCGTTCTTGATCACGAGGCGGCCAAGCCCTTGCCCAAAACCCAGGCGCGCGCTCCCAAAGGCGGCACGCATTTCGGGGAATTCGCCGCCGCCTGCAAGGGAAATGGCAAGACCTACACCCCGCTGCAGGAAGGAGCGAAAGCCAGTGAAGTGCTCCTGCCGGGAATCGTTTCCACCCGGCTGGGCATGCCGATTGAATGGGATGGCAAGGCAATGAAAGTGCCGGGCCACCCGGAAGCGGACCGCTTTATTCACCCCAATTACCGAACAAAATGGCTGGTTTAACCGGAAACATTTAGAGTATATCCTTCATATAACATGAGTGAATCTACACAAACCCAAAAAGAAGTTCATCATCCCGCGCGGCACGGTTCGGAGGGCTGGGATCTGACGCTGGCTTTCTTTGTTCTGAGAGGATGGCTTGGCGTCCGTGCGTTGCTGACCGGGATCGAGAAATACGGAACGCTCAAATCGATCCAGAAAGCGTTGATTGATCCCGTCACCGGGATGGAGGACCCAAGCGGAGCCCTGTTGGACGTGAAGCATAAAATATACGGGCTTTCCAACTACTCAGCTATTCCGGCATCCCTGCGCGACAAGTTTGCAGGCGAACCGCTGCTCCCGGGGTTCCTGACCAGACCGTTCTATGCCGCCCTCGGGCCGACGCTGATTGTGCTGGGGCTGATGCTGCTCGCCGGGATCGGCACTCGTGTCTCGCTTTTTGCGCAGGGAATTTTGTATATTGGGCTTAGCGCCGGGCTGATTTTGATCAAACAGGATGACGGCGTGGCGTGGCTCGGGATTCACGTAGCGCTCATCGCGCTGGCACTGATTCTCTCAAAACACAACCGGCTTTGCGTTCTCAAAAAATGGTAAGCGAATCGATCACACGCCGGGACTTTGTGCGCACGGCCGCAGCAGCAGGCGCAGGGCTGGTGCTTGCGAGTGGAAACCGCCTTTTCTCCCAGGCTTCGCCTGCAAATAACCGGATCAACGTGGCTCTCGTGGGCTTTGGCGCCCAAGGGCGAGTGCTGCAGGAATCGCTGCTCAAGATTAATGGAATCCAGCTCGTGGCGGTATGCGACATCTGGGACTATGCTCGGACGTATGCCGAGCGTTACCTGAAAAAAGCCGGTGTGGAAGTACGCACCTACCGGGACCACGAAGAACTGCTTGCAACGGAAAAGGATCTGCAAGCCGTCGTCGTCGCCACGCCGGATTTCTGGCATGCGCCGGTCACCAATGCCTGCCTGCGCGCGGGGAAGGATGTCTATTGCGAAAAGATGATGTCCAATACCATTGAAGGAGCCCGATCCATGGTGAAGACCATGAAGGAAACCGGCAAGCTGCTTCAAATCGGACATCAACGCCGGAGCAATCCTCGCTACCTTTTTGCGCTGAACCGGCTTCTGCGCGAGGCCAAGATTTGCGGGCGGCTTACGGCGGCCCAGGCTCAGTGGAACCGCGCCGCCACCCCCGATTTTGGCTGGCCAAAAAAATCGGCCATGGATCAGGCTAAGCTCGCCAAATATGGATTTGCCGACATGCACCAGTTCCGCAACTGGCGCTGGTTCAAGAATCTGGGAGGCGGCCCGTTATCCGATCTCGGCGCCCACCAAATCGACATCTTTAACTGGTGGTTCGGGGTTAAACCGACAGCCGTGCTGGCAACTGGCGGGGTGGACTACTACAAGAACCACGAGTGGTGCGACAACGTCATGGTGATCTATGAATACCCGCTGCCGGAAGGGATGGCGCGCGCTTTTTATCAGGTGCAGACCACCACCAGCGCGGGCGGCGGATACTTTGAATATTTCATGGGCGACGAAGGATCCCTTAAAATGTCGGAAAATCCGAAGCTCACCACAATCTATCGAGAGGCGCGGGCTCCGTCGTGGGATGAATGGATTGGCAAAAACTATATTCGCGCGCAGGGGCTCCCGCCCAAGACGGACTCCGACGACAACACCCAGGTGGACGTCCGTGAAACGGCGGCGCTTGCTTCCTTTGATCTCCCGGTTTCTTTTAACAAGGCGATCCACCAACCGCATCTGGAGAACTTCTTTAACGCCATCCGGAAAACAGCCAAGCTGAACTGCCCGGCGGATGAGGCGTTCTCCAGCGAATACATCATCCACAAGGCCAATGAAGCCATCACCGCCAGGCGGACGCTTGACCTTAATGCCGCCGAAATGGAAGCAACTTAGTTGGTTGAAATTGAAGTCGATCACCCTAATGTTTAACCTGTTCACCAATCCCTGATTATATGAAATTGATTCCCTGCACCGCACTCATCGCCCTGGCTTTTCTTGGAACCGGCGCTTTTGCACAAGACGCCAAAGTACCGCTGAAACTTGAACTTCCGCCCCCGCTTTTTGTCGGCACTCCCGTGCCTGTTAAAATCCCCAATTTGGAACCACCAAGACAGGGGAAACGCCCTGATTTCCTTGTGCCGGCAGGGACGGTCAACCTTGCCAAAGGAAAGCATGTTACCTCGAGCGACTCGGAGCCGGTGGTCGGCACGCTGGATCTTGTGACTGACGGGGACAAAGCCGGCGACGAGGGGTGCTACGTGGAACTCGGCACTGGCAGGCAATGGGTTCAGATCGACCTCGGTCAGTCCGCGAATATCTATGCGATTGTGGCCTGGCATTTTCACGCGGACGCGCGGGTTTATCGTTCCGTGATCGTGCAGATTTCCGATGATCCGAAATTTGAGCAGGGCGTGACGACGGTTTTCAACAACGATTCGGAAAACAGCTCCGGTCTGGGAGCGGGCAAGGATCTGATGTATATCGAGACTTGCGAAGGCAAGCTCATTGATGCGAAGGGAACCAAAGGCCGTTATGTCCGCCTTTACAGTTCAGGAAATACCACGAACAAGTTGAACCACTATATCGAAGTGGAGGTTTACGGAAAACCGGCGCAATAGGCGCGGGCTTCCGTCTTCTTTGGAATGACGACCGGCCGCAATGTGGAGGAGGGGCTTCCTTCCGGGCGGAACGGTCGCGAGAGGCCGTTTCTGAAATGGGCGGCCTTTCTAGTTATTGGGGTCCTTGCCCTGGCAATTCGGGTTCCCCGGCTGGCTGACCGTCCGATGCATACCGACGAGGCGGTTCAAGCTTATCTGGTGGGGGAAATTCTCGCCGGGAAAGGCTACCACTACAGCAAAGTTGATCTTCATGGCCCGGCGCCGCTCGCGGTGGCGCTGCCCATTGTCCGGCTCTGCGGGGCGAATGACCTTGCCAGCCTTGATGCATCAATGCTGCGGGTTGCCCCGGCATTGACCGGGGCGCTGGTTGTGCTGTTATTCGCCCTGCTAAACCGGGGAGTGGGAACTCTCGCGGCGGCCACCGCGGCATTGCTGTGGAGCACGGCATCGTTGCCGGTCTATTACAGCCGCTATTTCATCCACGAAACACTTTTTGTCGGGGCCACGTTTGGCCTGATGATTTGCAGTTGGCGTGCGCTGGTCCGCGGTTCCAACCGGTGGGGGATCGTTGCCGGCGTTTGTGCGGGCGTCATGCTGGGATGCAAGGAGACGGCCGTGATCAGCATTGCGAGCATGGCTGTTGCGGGGTTGCCTTGGGTGATCCGGCGGATTGATCTTCGGAGGCGGGTTGGCGTCATTGGGCTGGCATTGATCGTGTGTGTTGTGGTTTTCCTGGCGTTTTACACATGGGGGGGATCCAACTGGAGGGGGCCGCTGGATTTCATCGGGTCATTCGGGCGTTTTGCAAGACGCGCCACCGGCGAAGGCCATGAGAAACCGGCTTGGTACTATCTGGGGCTGCTCGGGGATTACCCGGCTGGCTTTGCCGTGCTTGCCCTTGCTTTGGCGGGGGTGGTGGATGGAATAAGACGTCGTGTATGGATGGCGCGGTATTTTGCGATTTATGGGTTCTTGATTTTTGTAATTTACAGCGCGATTCCCTACAAAACACCATGGCTCGCGCTGAATTTCTGGCTGCCGATTTCTATTCTGGCTGGGTGCGGTTTTGCAGCGATCTGGCGAGTTTCCAAACCAATTTCTGCCCGGGCTGCAGTGATTGCCGTTTTCATGATAATACTCGCAGTGATCGGACATGACACCTGGGGGCGTGTCTTTTTGAAACCGTATGACGAGCGGAATCCCTACGCGTATGCGCATACCGGCGAGGATTTGCGCCTCCTCCCTGAGCGCGTGCAGCGATGGGCGCGAGAGCGAGAGGTCGGGGATGAATTGCGCATTGCCGTGGTCGCCGCCGATGCCTGGCCGCTGCCGTGGTATTTGCGCCGATTTCAGAAGACCGGTTATTGGCAGCCGGAGCAGGATCCCGGGCCGGCAGATCTCTACATCACTTTGCCAGAGGCCGGGGCATCCCTCGGATCACGAATCCAAGGGTGGCGCCCGGAATTTTTTGGAGTGCGCCCAGGAGTCCTCGCAATTCTTTGGACACCTCCAGAAAAGGAGACAATATTGCAAAGCCCTCCGCCAAGACAATGAGCCGGGCTGCAGAGATCCATGTTTTTAACCATCACGCCATGGCAACGCATTTTCAGGTGCGCATTGCCGGACAGGATGCGGAATATGCCGGGCAGGCGGCTCGCGCTCTGTTTGATAGCGTGGATGGGTTGGAAGATTTGCTGAGCCGGTTTCGTGAAACCAGCGAAATCGCCCAGATCGCTCAATTGAAACCCGGGGAACAACTTCGTTTGAGCGAACCGGTTTTTGCCTGTCTGGAAATCGCGCGGGACATGGAAGCCGCTACCCTCGGAGCGTTCTCCATCACCGCGGCAGCCCGGAAAACGCGGTCCGCCATGCCTCGTTGGTCGCTGGATCGGGCGGGTCTTGCCATTCATTGCGAAGAGGGGTGTCTGGAAATGGATCTCGGGGCCATAGGCAAGGGTTTTGCGTTGGATCGGATCGCTGAGGAGCTAGCCGATTGGGATTGCCCAAGCCACCTCCTGGTGGCGGGAGGCAGCAGCATTCTGGCAGGAGATCCTCCCTCTGGAATGGCCGCTTGGGACAGCAGAGTGGGCGACGACGCTGCCAGTTTCCGGTATTGGTTGACCCACGGTGCGTTGAGCGGATCTGGCATTGCGGTGAAGGGCCTGCATATCCTGGATCCGCGCACGGGAAAACCGGCGGTTCAACGCTCTCGTGCCTGGGTCGCTGCACCCTCGGCGGCCGTTTCCGACGCGCTTTCCACGGCTTGCATGGTGTTGACCAGATCGGAGATTGCCCGGGTTATGAATGCCAGCTCCGACTGGCATGCCCTCTTGAGCGATGGAGGGGGATCTACTTATTTTTCGCACCGGTGCCGGACCCCTTGACGTGGGCGATCACTTCGCGACGGTTGCGGACGCGAAGCTTTTCGTAGATCCGCCGCACATAGGTGGCCACGGTCCAGATCGAGATGTTCAATTCGTTGGCGATTTCTTTGTAGGTGAGTCCCTTGACCAACGATTCGAGAACCTGTTGTTCCCGTGGACCGAGATCGGGATATTCCGCCTCAACGCCGGGAGCGGGCACCGGCGGAGGGCGGTGGAAAAAGTCGATCACTTCCCGAGCGATGCCCGGGCTCATCGGAACTCCTCCGGCACGAATCTCACGGATCGCCTGGAGCAGCTTTTTCGGCATGACTGGCTTGACAAGGTAGCCGTGGGCCCCGGCGGCAAGGGCTTGGAAAATCACTTCGGGATCCTGAAAAACCGTCAGCATAATGATTTCAGCCTTGGGGAGTTGGGGGGCGATTTGTGCCACGCATTCCACTCCGCTGATGTCGGGCAAATTGATATCCATGAGGATGACGTCGGGCTGAAGGGCCGGCAGTTCTGCAATGGCTGATGCGCCAGCTGAGAAAGCTCCAATGCATTGGCAATCCTTGGTGGCGGCGAGCACTTCGATCACCACGCTTTGAATGCGAGAGTCATCTTCTACAACGGCAACTTTGATCATTTGGGAATTTCTTCGGGTTGGGCGGGTTCATCGGGCAGGGGCGCGAAAAAGTCGATTCGGGTTCCTTTACCGGGCTGGCTGGTGAGGAGGAAGCGTCCGTTGATCTCCTCCATCCGTCGGCGCATGTTTCCCAAGCCATTGTGAGTGTTTGTCTCTCCTTTCGCGCCGGGGAGAAAGCCCGAGCCGTCGTCTTCGATCACGACATGCAGCTCTTGGTTTTCGCAGTGGATTTCCAGTCGTATGAGGCTGGCCTCGGCGTGCTTCACCGCGTTGTTTGCCGCCTCGCGGATGGATAGGAAGAGGGCGTGCCGGACTTTTCCCGCCAGTGTGAGCACGGGCAGGGAATGCGGGATCTCGAACCGGACGCGCACCTCCGCCGCCTCAAGGAACTGGGCGGTGCATTGGGTGAGGTAGCTGACAAAGCGTTTGAGGGTGTCGTTGGCCGGGTTGACGGCCCAGACAATCTCGTCCACGCAGCGCGCAAGATCTGTGGCGGAGTGCCGGATGCGCCTGGCTCGCTGCAAGGTCTGCTCGGTGGGGCCTTGCTCCAGCTCGCTGTGGACCAAGTCGCTTTGCATGGCGATCTCCGTGAGGCCTGCGCCGATGTTGTCGTGCAGATCGCGAGCGATGCGTTCGCGTTCGCGTTCCATATCCCGTTCGCGTTCCAGCTGGGCGACGCGGTGTTGCATCCGTTTCTGGATGGTGAGGCGGCCCGCCCATGCGCCGACCGTGCTGATCACCAAAACCATTGCCAGCCAGAATTCCCATCGTTGATGGAGCGGAGCGTTGATCACCACGGGCAGCACGGCCTCCACTCCCGTCGCCTCGCCGTTGGGTCGAACCGCTGCGACGCGGAAAAAATAATTGCCAGCTTTCAACTGCGGGTAAGTGGCGACCCCGGGGCCCGCGCCTCCAATGCTGTGCGCGGTTTGCCATTCCAATGTCAGCTGGTCGCCGGGAGTCACCGGGATGGCGTAATCCGGATAGCTGAACCACAATCCTGTCTCGAGAGCATCGTCATCGTCGAGAACAAGGATCGGATGCGGAGTCGGAAGGAGGCGCGTGCGCAATTGAGCCATCTCAGCGCGTGCTCCGTGCCTTCTCCAATTGGCCGGGATGCCCAGCGGATGCGACAGATCCATTCCCTCCGTAATGCTGAGGTCAAAGATCTTCCCGGGCTGTTTTTCCGAACCTCCGACCAAGACTCGTACGGCATCCACTCCGAGGACTCCCATGGTCCTGCCGCCGCCGTTGGAGATGAAAAGCAGCTTCAAATAAGCCGAGCGCTCGGGAACCGTGAGGTGCTCGCTTCTGGCAACGAATAGCGACTTCTCCGGGCTGCCTTTCCAGCCGGGGGTCACATCAGACATGAAAAATTCCCGCGTTCCTGTGATTTGCTGGTCTCGATCCAAAAACTCCACGGAGAGGCGCATCGCATTTGTCGGGTCATGCCAGGCGTTGTCATAGCCATCCAGGCGGTAGCGAAGCCGGCTCTGCGGCTGGCCGTCGTCATCGATCTGCTTGAAAACGAACCGAAAATTGCGGTGGCGGGAGACAGCCAGCAGCGGGGTGGCTCCACTCTGACCGCCTGCAATGACGTGCCTCGGCTTGCCCTCGACATCGACAGCCGAAATCTCGATCTCTGCACGAGCGGATTGCCAAGCCCAGCAAATGCCGCAAGCCAGCAGAGAAACGGCCAATTCTTTTCTAAACAACATGTGTCGGTGCGGTAACTGCCATCCGGCAGCATACGGAACCTTCCAAACGACGGCAATGCCCGACTATGTCACAATTATTGCGACAAGACACTTCGTCGGCCTACCTATAAAGTAGCCCCATGATTCAACCTTTTGTGATTTTGGCCGCCGCGATCTCCGCAGGGTTCGGAACCGGGGCGATGGCTCAAGCGGATGTCGGCCCAGGAAGGCAATGCCAGGATTTCATGAATAATAGCAAACTGACACTGATGTTGATGCTGGCCGTTTTTTGGGCCGGCGGCATCACCCCCGTCCAAGCCAAAGAGAAAATTATGAAACCGGACAAACCCAATCTGGTGTTCTTTCTCGCTGATGACTTGCGGGCGGGATGCCTGGGTGTGCTGGGCAATTCGGTGGTCAAGACCCCGAATTTGGACAAATTGCTCGAAAACGGGCTGAGCTTTTGCGATGCCTACACGCTCGGATCGCACACGCCGGCGGTCTGTCTTCCGGCCCGATCGATGATTATGACGGGCCAGAGTTACCTCCATATGGTAAGCAAAATGGGGCCTCACTTGGGCCTGATCAATCCCAGCCAGGTCGGGACGCCGACTCTTGTCCAGACCATGAAGGCAGCCGGCTACGCCTCGATACGCAGCGGCAAGATGGACAATACTCCCATGAAGCTCGAAGACGAGTTCGACCAAAACCTGGACGGAAAAAATGCAGCAGGGAATGCCGACAATCTCATTCGGTTTATCGAGGAACACGCCGGTAAAAAACCGCTGTTTCTCTACATGGCTTCGAAAGAACCGCACGACCCGCCCTTTTCCACCGAAGAGTTCAAGGCGATGTACAAGCCGGAAGCGATGCCGGTGCCGGACAGTTTCCTGCCGATCCATCCCTTTGACAATGGCGCGATGAACACCCGCGACGAGGTGCTGCAAAAAGAGCTGCCCGTGCCGCGCACCCGGGAGAGCATCGCGCGCAGGCTGGCCATTTATTATGCTTCCGTCTCCTATTGGGACGCACAGGTCGGGCGGGTGATTGAGGCGCTGAAGAAGGCCGGACAATTCGACAGCACGATTTTCGTGGTTGCCGGCGACAACGGTCTCTCGCTGGGTGATCACGGATTGGTCGGCAAACAAAATCTCTACGAGTTTGGCGGCATGCACGTTCCCCTGGTTTTCGCGGGACCAGGCATTGTAAAAGGCGAGAGCAAGGCGCTGGTGTATTTGTACGAAGTCTATCCCAGCTTGTGTGAACTGGCCGGGATCCCGGTTCCAGCCGGGCTGGACGCCAGGAGTCTGGCACCCATTCTCAGGGGCCGGCAGTCCAAAGTGCGCGACTGCCTGTTTACCGCCTATGAATTCAGCCAGCGCGCCATCCGCGATGACCGATGGAAGTTAATCCGATATCCGCTTATCGATAAGACCCAACTCTTCGACCTCCAGGCCGATCCGCATGAGATGGCCGATCTGGCTGGCAAACCGGAGTATGCCGGAAAGATAGAGGAACTGATGGAATTGATGGAGAAGACACGCAAAGAATATGGCGATAAGGCCCCACTTAAGGTGTCCACCGCCAGCAACCCCAAGTCGGTTCCGCCAGTTAACAAAGAGCAGGTCCGTTCCCCGTTTTCCGGACTCTCGGATTAAGATAAAAATATAAACCTATGAAAAAGACAATTAACCTTCTTATTGGCATCGTGTTCTGTGCGGGGCTCGGCTCCGCCGCGCTGGCTCAGCCGCCATCTGACGCCCAGGCGGCCGAGCGCATGGGGCGCTACAATGTGGTTTGGAACACTCCTTCGAAGG
>JBAXTX010000028.1:0-24027 GCA_037129975.1 Verrucomicrobiia bacterium
CCCCGACGCTCGCGATCCTGGCCGAGCGCGAGGAGAAGATCCGCGCGTTCCAGCCCCGCCCGTATTATGAGGTGCATGCGGACTTTGGCGTGCAGGCCGGAACCTACCACGGGCGCTGGTTCACCGAGGGATTCAAAAAAAACGGCGGGGAGGACGCGAAGGCCGAGCGGATCTGGGAGAGGACGGCGGCCGACGCGATCGTCGCGAAGTGCCAGGGCAGGCGGGGTGTCGTGGTCGAGGAGAAGAAGCCGACCACGCAGATCGCGCCGCAGCTTTACGATCTGACGACGCTCCAGCGCGAGGCGAACGGGCGGTTCGGTCTGAGCGCGAAACGCACGCTCCAGATCGCGCAGGCGCTCTACGAGAAGCACAAGGTGCTGACCTACCCGAGGACCGACTCGCGCTACATGCCCGAGGACAACCTCGCCAACGTGAAGGCGGCAATGACGAAACTCGAAGAGCCGGACCTCGCCGCGCACGCCCGCAAGGCGCTCACGCAGGGATGGGTGCGCCCGAACAAACGGATCTTCAACAACGCGAAAGTCACCGACCACCACGCGATCATCCCGACCGGCGTCTCCGCCAAATCGCTCGATGATTTCGAATACAAAATCTACGACATGGTCGCCCGCAGGTTCGTGGCGGCGTTTTTCCCGGCGGCGCAATTCGAGGTGACCACCCGGATCACGCGCGTCGAGGGCGAGGCGTTCAAGACCGAAGGCAAGATCATCACCGACCCCGGATGGCTCGCGGTTTACGGCAAGGAGGCCGCCGGCGGCGACGAGGCGGGCGTGTGCGCGATCATTCCGGGCGAGCCCGCCCGCACCGAGGCGATCGAGGTCCGCGAGAACGAGACGAAACCGCCGCCGCGCTTCAACGAGGCGACGCTCCTCTCCGCGATGGAGGGCGCCGGCAAGCTGGTGGACGACGAGGAACTCCGCGAGGCGATGAGCCAGCGCGGGCTCGGCACACCGGCCACGCGCGCCCAGATCATCGAGGGGCTGATCCTCGACGGATACCTCGCCCGCCAGGGCCGCGACCTCATCACGACCTCGAAGGGCCTCGCCCTCATCACCCTCCTCCGCGGGCTCGGAGTCCAGGCGCTCACCTCGCCCGAAATGACCGGCGAGTGGGAACACAAACTCAAGCGAATGGAATGCGGCGGGATGCCCCGCCCACAATTTATGGAAGAAATCCGCGCGTTCACAACCGATATCGTTGACAAGGCAAAAAACTTTTCCGGCGAGACCGTCGAGGGAAATTTCCAGCCGCTCGATGTCGAGTGCCCGAAGTGCGGGCACTCGGGGTTCGTGGAATCCTTCAAGGCGTTCGAGTGCGGCGCGAAGTGCGGCGCGATCATCTGGAAGAACATGGCCGGGCGCCAGTTCGAGCGCGACGAAGTCCGGACGCTCCTCGAAGTCGGGCGCACCATCGAGCTCGAAGGCTTCCGCAGCAAGCTCGGACGCCCGTTCAAGGCGGTCGTGAAGCTCGGCGCCGCGACGGAATTCAAGCAGAGCTTCGATTTCGGCGACTCCGACGACCCGGCTCACAAGCTCGATTTTTCGACCCTCCCGGCCCTCGGGAAATGCCCGCTCTGCGATCCCGGCACGATCCACGACACCGGGTCGGCCTGGCAGTGCAGCAACACGCCCGCCTGCAAATTCCGCATGGGAAAGACCCTCTGCCAGCGCGAAGTCCCGCGCGAACAGGTCGAGAAGCTCATCGCGGACGGCAAGACCGCGCTCATCCAGCGGTTCATCTCGAAAAAAGGCCGCCCGTTCTCCGCCTTCCTCACCCTCGACAAATCCACCGCCAAAGTCGGCTTCGAATTCGAACCGCGCAAACCCGCCGCCAAAAAGCCCGCCCGCCCCCGCGCTTCCTGAATCAGGCGGGACGCCTGTGCTGTTTTGCTCCGGCCGCTTAGCGTCTGTTTATTTCCAAGAGATGGGGTTACAGCGTCCGGACAACGTCGCTCTTGGGAAAACGGACTTTCCGCAGGCTCGCGTATTTGTCGTCCCCGGCACGATACCCGGCCGAGCACGCGACCACGGTTTGGATTCCTTTCGCGGGCAGGCCGAGGATCTCGTCATACTTTTCGGGATCCATTCCCTCGATCGGACAGGTGTCCACGCCGATCAGGGCGGCTGACGTCATGAAATTTCCCAGCGCGATATACACCTGTCGCGCCGCCCATTCCCGCACCCGCTTCGCGCGCGGACCGTGCAGGATGTCCGAAGCCATCATGTCCTTGTAGAATCCCAGCGACTCCGGCGTCACCCCGCGCATGTCGGCAATGCGGGCGATGTATTTGTCAACGAACGCCTCGTCCACGTCGTTCCGCGCCGCAAAAACCACATGGTGCGAACAGTCGGTCACCTGCGGCTGGTTCCAGGAATGCGGCCGCAGCGCCGCTTTCAGCGCCGGATCGGTCACAACAAAAAATTGCCACGGCTGGAGCCCGTAGGACGACGGAGTGAGAACCAGCGCGTCTTCCAGCGCCTCCCACACCGGCGCGGGAATTTTGCGCGAGGGGTCGAATTGCTTCGTGGCATAGCGCCAGTTCAGGCACCCGATCAACGCGGAGGGCTCAAGAAACTTCATGGGCCGGAATGGATACTCATCCCAGCGGCAGCGCAAGGGAAATTGTCCGGTTCGGATCGTGTTGGCGGATTCATCGAAAAATCCCTCCTTGCCACAGCCCGGGAAATGCTTTGTTTGTGGAGCGTCGATGAACTTTCTTTTTGACCGTGCCGACAAGCCGGCACCGTCCCGGGCAAAACCACTGCCCGCGGCCGCTTTGCTCTCCATTTTCCCGGTGCTTTGTCTTCTCTTCGCGGGTTGCGCGGCCTCCGAGATCTTCCCCGACGGACGTGCGTTCGTCGTCCGCCGGGAGACGGATTTTTTTCGCTGCGGTCCGGCACAGCCGGCCCCCCCGGAGAAGCTGGCTGTCGGGGCTTTTCTGGATGTTTTGCGGAAGGATCCGTCTTATTGTTATGTCAAACTTTTCGATGGGCGGACCGGATATGTTGGAACAGACGATCTTTCGGCGGCACCGCCCCCGGTGCGCGCCGTTCCCATTGATCCGCCCAAGCCCGAACCGGCCGACGAACTTCCGCCTCCGGATTTCCATGAAATTCCGGAAGAGATCTCCGGTGTCGTTCCGGCGCCATGAAGCTTCGCCGGGGTGCATGACGCGAAAGTTACGCATCCCGTTCGCGTCTTCCAAGGAGTCGGGTCGCCCCCGGCCCGATCAGAAAATCGCTCGCTGTTCCGCCGCCGATTCCAGACAACGGGGACGAGGGCGTCCCCTCTCCATTGGTCATTTTCCCGTCCTGCACGCCGCCGGGGACTCGTTTATTGACAGGTTTGATTGCGGTTGGTAGTTTCCGCACGTTCGCGGGGCTCGCTCCGGATGTTGTCCAGGCGCGGTGCCAGCGGCACAATTCCTATGCAATCGGCCCTTGATTCTCCGGTTCTGGTGCTCAACCGCCTGTGGCAGGCGGTCAATACCTGTAGCGTCCGCCGTGCTTTCAGACTGCTCTACCAAGGTCATGCCCAGGCGGTTTCGTCGGACTCGAGCCGAAGCTTCACCACGCACGATTTTGAGAGCTGGCGGGATTTTTCACGTCAGAATCCGCATCCCGAGATGGTCAGAACCATTTCGATGCATGTGAGAATCCCCCGGATCATCGTGCTGATTCTGTTCGAGCGGCTCCCGAAGAAAGAGGTGAAATTCACGCGGCACAATGTTTTCGAGCGCGACAGGAACACCTGCCAGTATTGCGGGCTGGTTCTCGACCGGGAAAATTTGAATCTCGACCATGTGCTGCCCCGTGACCGGGGCGGACAGACGACGTGGGAGAACATCGTGTGCTCGTGCATTCCGTGCAATACCCGGAAGGGCAACCGTCTTCCCAACGAGGCCAGGATGCAGCTCATCCGGATGCCGAAGCGCCCCAAGTGGCGTCCGTTCGTTCATATCTCCATTTCAAACGCGCCCCATGAAAGCTGGAAGCATTTTCTCGATATTGCCTATTGGAATGTCGAACTCGGAGATTGAGTTCCCGCGGGAAGCCTGCTCGGCACTGGTCATTCCGCGGCGTCCGGTGTAAAGAGATTTTGTGGAGCATCTCAAACGCCGTCGCAATCCGGCCCTCTGGCATCATATCAACCGGCTGTTGACGTGGCTGATCATTGTGGCCGCGCTCCTGTTTGCGGCCCTGAATTTCTACCCGGAGTGGGTCCATCGCAACCAGCTTGCGCAGCAGCTCAGGGAGGAGCAGGCGAAACTCCAGTCCGAGCAACTCCTGCAAAAAAAGCGCGAGCGCGAAGTCACGCTTCTTCAGACCGACCCCGGCTATGTGGAAGTCATCGCCCGCGACAAGCTCGGCGTGATGAAGGAAGGCGAGACGATCTTCCGGCTCGACGGCTCGCGCGCGCAGCCCGCCGAGCCCGCCGCGCCGGAACCTAAAAAAAAGAAATAATCACCTCCCGATTCTTACCGCGCGGGTCTTGTCGAGCCTGAGGACTCCGGTTGCGCCTTCCGGAAGCACCGCCTTGGGATCGGAAATCTTTTCCCCGTGCCACTGGACACTGCCGCCCTCGATCAGGCGGCGGGCGGCGGAACGCGATCGCGCCACCTGAAAGCACTGGGAGTAGGCCCCGACCACGAGGCTCACAAAATCGCGGGCCGGGCCGGGAGAAAAATCCGGCAGTTCGGCGGATTCGAGATCGCGCGCGCTGAACCGCCTGTTGAATTCCTCCAGGGCGTGCGCGGCCGCCGCCTCGCCGTGGAACCTCGCGGTGATCCGCCGGGCGAGCGATTTCTTCGCTTCCATCGGATGCGCCTCCGCAGGTGCCGCCTCGCCAAGGAGAAGGTCGTAATACCGCGCCATCAGCTCGTCGCTGATGCTCATGATTTTTCCGAACATTTCCCCGGGCGGATCGTTGAGCGCGACATAATTTCCGAGGCTCTTGCTCATTTTCTGGTGTCCGTCGAGCCCCTCGAGGATCGGCATCGTTATCGCCACCTGCTGGGGCTGGCCTTCCTCGCGCTGGAGATCGCGTCCGACCATGATGTTGAAGAGTTGGTCGGTGCCGCCGAGTTCGACATCCGCCCGGATCATCACGGAGTCCCAGCCCTGCATGATCGGATACTGGATTTCATGCGCTCGGATTGGCTGGCCTTTGTCGAGCCGCTCCCGGAAGTCCTCGCGCACCAGCATCTGCTGGAGTGTCACCCGGCTGTTCAATTTGATGACCTCCTCGAAGCTCATCGCCTCGAACCACTCACCGTTGAATACGATCCTCGCCCGCTCGCAGCTGAGGATTTTGAAGGCCTGTTCCTGAAAGCTCCTGGCGTTCGTGAGCACCTGGTCGTGCGTCAACTGCGGCCTTGTCGCCGAGCGTCCGCTCGGATCCCCGATCATCGCGGTAAAATCCCCGATGATCAAAATCGCCTCGTGTCCGGCGTCCTGGAAGTCCCGCAGCTTCGACAGGACCACGCCATGCCCGAGGTGAATGTCGGGAGCCGTCGGATCCACCCCCAGCTTCACTCTCAGCGGACGGCCGAGCGCGAGTTTCGCGGCCAGTTCGGTTTCGCTGTGAATTTTCGCGCAACCTCGTGTGAGAGCAGAAAGTGTGGACATCGGATCAACGGGGTTTGTTCAGCAATTCCCGCACTTCGTCAATCGTCATCTTGTCGTTGATTTTCTCCGTGGTGAGCCGTCCCACCGCGCCCGGAGCCCCGGGCTGCGGGATGAACGGACGCAACGGCACCACCGGCGACCCGAAGTTCGCCTGCTTCGTCGCATCGTAATACCCGACCGCCTCGGCTTTCTTCACCGGCACGGCACGATCCGCGTTTGCGATCACCGATTTCGACCACATCGAAGCCGCCTGCGTATCATAGACCTTGTTTCCAAACCACGGGTTCTTGATCCCCCAAAACGATCGCTGGAAAGGGTAATCCTTGATATAAGCATCCCGCACGCCGGGGAACCCGTCCTTTGACTCGCTCGCCTGCCGCAGCACCACCGAACCCGTTTTCCCGAACGTCTTCCCCTGCATGGAATTTCCCTGCCCCATATCCGGCTTCAAGACACGGTCCAGCAGCTTCCGCTCCTGCGTCTGGGCATGGACGGACGCCGCAAAAGCCAGAGCCGTCAGACATGTGACCAAAAACCTCACGTTGGAAAGCATAGCCCATAACCCGCGGATCGGCGAGCCGATATCTGAAAAGCTTTGCGCTCTGTCGCGATCATGACATGCGAACGCTTTATTCGTAGGTTCCGGTGGTGACCCCGACCCGGCTGACGGCCTTCAATTTCCGCCAAAGCGCGGCACCGTCGGCTTCTCCGGAGAGAAGGGCTTGATAGGAGGAGATGATCCGGCGGGATTCTTCGGCGGACTCTTCGAGAAGTTCGATGCGGAAGCGTCGGATTCCCGCGGCGAGAAAGTCCGGGAAGAAGCCCGCGCCGGATTGGGGGACGGCATGGAAGAGGGTGTTCCGGCAGCCGGCGTCGGCGCGGAGCGGGTGTTTCATGCCGACTCGGTCGCGGAGGTGGACGCGGTGGCCTTCGCAGGGGCGTCCGCAATTTGTGGGGTTGGTGCCCCTGGACAGGAAGGCGGCGAAAACGCAGTGCTCCATGTGAAACATCGGCATGTGGTGGTGGAGGGTGAGATCGAACCAATCCGGGGGAGACTGGCGGAGCAGCGCGAGGATTTGGGAAACGTTGAGGTCGTGTGAAATCGTGAGGCGTTCGAGGCCAAGCCGGCGGAAGACGGAGGCGGTGGCATGGTTTGCGACGTTGAGAGAAAAGTCGCCGATCCGCCGCAGCGGGCTTTGGGAAAAATAAGAAATGCCTCCGACATTGCGGAGGAGCACCCCGTCGGGCGCGGCCTTTTCGATGAGTTTGAAAAACCCCTCCTCGCCGGCCTTCTGGATGCGCGGGGTGGCGAGAAAGATTTGCGTGGAACCGTGTTCGCGGACAAAGGCGACGGCCTCTTTGTGGCGGCGGATGTCCTCGTAATCCACGACGGTTTCGCGAACGCCACAGTCGAGCGCGGCGCAGAGCTGCTCGTGCGAGCGGCAGAGGACCGTGAGGAGGGGGGGCGTTGAAAACGGGGCGGGGTCATTTTGGATTGGGAAAGTCGGCGCTGACGGAGCAGCGCCCTCCAGATTTTGCGGCGATGCCGCCGCGAGGGATTCTTGGCAAAGCGATTCGAGCGTTGTCCCGGGCGATGTGTCGCGTGCGTTCATCCGCGCGACCATTTCCCTGCGGAGGCGGTTGATTTCGGAGAGCGGCAGGATGACCGCGCCCTCGAGTCGGTTGACGATTTCGCCCAGAACGAACGGCGTCCCGCCAAGTTTCCCCAACTGGGCGGCGAGCGCCCCGACCGTCAGCGGGCGGGTCAGCGCGGGCTCGAGCGGAGTCTCCGAGGCGATCACGATTCCGCGGCATTCCAGCGCGAGCGGCCGACCGGCAGCGCCGCTGACAGTGAAATCCAACGCCTCTTTCTTCGACGGGCGGCCGGGGATTTTTCCCGAGAACGATTTGTGCAGCTCGCGATCGAGCGCGGGGTCGTTGGTTTTCCAAACGCGTGTTCCCCGCGGGATCGCCTGGAAGTCGAGCTTGCCGTGCCCGAAGAACAGCTTCGCCCCGCGAACCTCGAAGATCCGCCCGCCCTGTTCGCGGTCTGTGTCGCCGCCGGTGTCGAAGGCAAGCCCGTCCCCGGGCTTGAGGTGAACGGCGGGATTGTCGAGCTCGACGTGGTCGCGGCCGGTGCGGGCGACCCGGCCGACAAACGCGCCGCGCTTTTTTCCATAACGGGCACCGACGAGCTCCTGGTGGTTGACCCCGTGAATCCACCCGGTGGAGAGCCCCCGCGAGAATGTCATTTCGAGGCGGTATTCGTCGTCCTCGCTGATTTCGTGCGGCTGCTTGTGCAAAGCCGCATCGAGCACCTTGCGATAGACGGACGTGACCGCGGCGACGTATTCCGGCGACTTGAGCCGCCCCTCGATTTTGAAGCTCACCACTCCGCGCGCGATGAGCTCGGGAATTTCCCGGACGGCGGCGAGGTCCTGCGGCGAGAGAATGTAGCGCTTGTCGCCGAGATCGCGAAGAGTGCCGTCCACAATCAATTCGTAGGGCATCCGGCAGGCCTGGGCACACTCCCCGCGGTTCGCGCTCCGGCGTCCGAGCGCCTCGCTCGTCAGGCACTGGCCCGAGTAGGCCACGCAAAGCGCCCCGTGCACAAAAACCTCCAGTGGCAGGAGCGGCGGGAATTTTTCGAGTTCACGGAGCGAGACTTCCCGCGCGAGGACGACCTGGCGGACTCCGAGCGACTCCGCAAACCGGACTCCCTCCGGCGAGGAGATCGTCATCTGCGTCGAAGCATGAACGCGGAGGCCCGGGAACATCCGCCGCGAAATATCGGCGAGCCCGACGTCCTGGATAATAACGGCGTCCACGCCCGCGCGGTGGAGCGCCTGGAGTTCGGCAACGGCAGCCGGCAGCTCGTCGGGGAAGATCAGGACGTTGAGCGCGACGAAGGCTTTGACTCCGTGATTGTGAAGGAACCCGACGACGTCCGGCAGCTCGTCGTCCCGGAAATTATCCGCGCGCATCCGGGCATTGAACCGGGGCATTCCAAAATAGACGGCATCCGCCCCATTGGCGACCGCCGCCCGGAGGCAATCCCAGTCGCCCGCGGGAGCGAGCAATTCGACAGACATGAGCGAAACCTACCTCTCCGGGCACATTCCCGCCACTCCAAAGCGGCTCCTGTTGCGCCAAGCCCCGGCTCAGCCCGTATATCCTTCCTCGCCGTGTTCCGACAGGTCGAGGCCCACGTTTTCCTGATCCGGGGTGACCCGCAGCCCGACCGTCGCGCCGATCGCTTTCAGCAGCACGAAGCTCACCCCGCCCGACAGCACGACCGCGTAAAGCGCCGCCTGGGTCTGAATGAGCAATTGCCCTCCGATTTCAAAATCTCCAAGTCCTCCGGCGAAGTGCTTCGATCCGAAAACCGCCACCAGCACGACGCCGATAAAGCCCCCCACGCCATGCACGCCAAAAACGTCCAGCGAGTCGTCATAGGAAAAGCGTTTTTTCAGCTTCGCACAGGCAAGCCAACAGACGAAGGCCGAGGTCGCGCCGATCGCCAGCGCACCGATCGGTCCGACCTTGCCCGACGCCGGCGTGATCGCCGCCAATCCGGCCACGGCGCCCGTCGCAATCCCGAGAGCGCTCGGTTTTCCCAACCGCGACCATTCGATCGCCATCCACACCACCGCCGCGGAACACGCGGAAAGATGGGTGACCACCAGTGTCATCGCGGTGCTTCCATTGGCCGCATACTGGCTGCCGGCGTTGAATCCGAACCAGCCGACCCACAACATCGCGGCCCCCGCCAGCGTGAACGGCAGATTGTGCGGTATCATCTGGGTGTGCGGGTAGCCTTCGCGGCGGCCGACCATGAGACATGCCACCAAGGCGGCCACTCCCGCCGTAATGTGAACCACGATGCCGCCGGCAAGATCGATCACATGGGTCAGCCCGAGAAAAGCACCCGCCTTGTGCCACACGCCGTAGCAGGTGGGCACATACACCAGCAGGCTCCAGAAAATACTGAACAAAAGGATCGACCTGAACTTCATGCGCTCGGCAAATGCCCCGATGAACAGCCCCGGCGTGATCAGAAAAAACATCATCTGGTAGGCAAAGTGCAGCAGCACCGGAATCCCGGGCGCATCCTCACGCGGCACGCTGTCCGGCCCGATCCCGTTCAAAAAACACCGGCTCCATCCGCCGAACACCGCGTTTCCGTCGGAAAAGCTCAGCGAATACCCGCAAGCCAGCCACACCAGGCTCAGGATCGCCGTCAGCGCGAAACATTGCATCAGGATCGACAGCACGTTCTTCGACCGGACCAGGCCCGCATAAAACAACGCCAGCCCGGGGATCATCATAAAGAGGACCAGAGCCGTGGACACAAGCATCCATGCCGTGTCCCCGCTGTTGATGGTGGACGCTCCCGCCTCGGCGGCGTTCGCGTGGGAAGGGGACACGAAAAACCAAAGAGCCGCCGCCCAAACGGCGGCTCCCCGGTTTCCGACATGCGGAATCAGGCGTTTGAACATGGATACATGCGTTTGTTTCTGCAGAGCAATAGCTCAAGAAATCTAGCAGCAATCGTGCCAAAAAAGAGCCGGGCGAAAATTTCCCGGAAAAGAAAAAGATCAGCCGTACGAGGCCAATTTTCGGTGAAGTTCGGCGAGGTGCGGGGTGTCCAGGCCGGCGGCCCGGGCGCGGCGGAGCGGTTCGCCCCAGATCGCCTCGATCTCAAGCGGGTTTCCGGCGCGCGCATCAACGAGCGTGGAGGGAAGGTAGCTCCCCATCGTCCTTGTGCGCTCGATTTGAAGATCGGCGTATTTCGACGGAATGTCGTGCCCCTCGGAGGCGGCAATCGCACGGACTTCCTCCATGAGCGCGCGGCAGGTGGCGCGGAGACCGGGGTCGGCGAGAATCCGGTCCGTCCCGGAATTTTCCACCGTGCAGAGACCATTGAACGGGATGTTCCAGACGAGTTTCCGCCAACGCTCGCCGGCGAGATCATCCACCAGGCGGGCATCGATTCCGGCGGAGCGGAACGCGGCGGCGAGGGCGCGCGTGCGGTCGAGAGGAGGTCGTCCGAATTCGCCAAGGGAAATCGTTCCGCGGCCGACATGATCGACCTCGACCGGGTTTCTCCGGGTGAGGCACACGAAGCAAAGCCCGCCCATGATGCGATCTTCCCCGAAATGGGAGGCGAGGAATTCCTCGTTGCCCAGTCCGTTTTGCAGCGTGATGATCCATGTGGCTTTCCCAAGAAGAGGAGCAACGAGCGGCGGGAGCGAGGGGTTCGATGTCGCCTTGACCGCCACGATCACGCCATCGCAGGGGCCGATGTCGCGCGGGTCCGCCGCGACGTGCGGATGGGCGAGGTGGATCGGGTGCTCGGCGGAGTGGATGCGGATCCCCTGCCTCATGGCGGCATCAAACCCCGAGCGCATCAGGAAATGAACTTTGTGCGCGGACAGGCAGGCTCCGTAAAAAAGCCCGATGGATCCGGAACCGACAACCCCGATTTTCATTCCGGGCGGGAGCTACTCGCCGAGGCGTTTTCCCGGGATGAGGTAATGGACCGCATAGTCACGGACGGCGTCTTCGAGCGGGGTCGTCGGCCTCGTGTAGCCGGTGGAGCGGACTTTCGAAATGTCCGCGCACGTGTGGTATTGGTATTGGCCGCGAATGTTCTCCGGCATCTCGATGAACTCGATATCCGGCGGTTGGCCGAGCGCGGAGAAGAGGGAGTTCGCGAGGTCCACCCATGTGCGGGCGACTCCGGAGCCGACATTGAAAAGCCCGCCGGCTTCCCCTGCCGCGGCCAGGTGCAACGTCATGTCCACCGCGTCCTTCACATAAACAAAATCCCGCATCTGGCATCCGTCGGCATACCCGGGCTTGTAGCTCTTGAAGAGACGGATATTCCCGGTCGCCCGGATCTGCTCGAAGGCCTTGCAGACAAGGCTGCGCATGTCGCCTTTGTGGTATTCGTTCGGTCCAAAAACGTTGAAATACTTGATGCCGACGATGTCCGGAAGGATTTTCTCGCGCCAGGCGAAGAGGTCGAAGAGCTGCTTCGAGTAGCCGTAGAGGTTGAGCGGGCGGAAGGCGCGGAGGTTTTCCATTTTGTCATCCATGCCGGAAGATCCGTCTCCGTAGGTGGCGGCGGACGAGGCATAGACGAACCGGGCTCCGGCGGCCAGCGCCCAACGGCAGAGGGATTTCGTGTAGGCGAAGTTGTTCCGCAAAACGTATTCGGCATCTGTCGCCGTCGTCGAGCTGCAGGCTCCCAGGTGGAAGACGGACGCAAATTTCCCGTAATGCCCGGGGGCGCGGGCGATCTCATCGAGGAATTCCCCGGCCGGCACATAATCCTCAAAGTCCAGCGGCAGAAGGTTCCGCCACTTTTCGTCCTCGCCGAGGAAGTCGGTGACGGTGATCCGGGAAATCCCGCGGCGGTTGAGTTCCTGCACGAGCGCGCTGCCGATGAACCCGGCGGCGCCCGTGACGAGCACGCGTTCTTTCTCGTCGTGCGGGAGGTCCCGCGGCGCGGGCTTTCCGGCGGCTGAAAAACCTTCCTTCATTTAACGGAGCTTGATGTCGAGATCCTCGAATGTTTCGTCGAAGAGCGCCGTTTTGACACCGAAGACGTTTTTTGCCGCGGTGATGTATTCGAGGGCTTTTTTATTGTTGTTGCCTTTCGATTCCCACGCGGCCTGCGCGTAATACCACGCCGGCGTGTCGCCCGGGTACTTGATGCCCTTCATGGTCCTGGCTGCCGCATCTTTGTCTCCCAACTGGAGCTCGCAGAGGAAAATCTTGAACTGGAGGAGCTCGTTGCGGCGGTCCGGCGTCTGCATTTTCTTGAAATAATCGCGCGCGTCCGCATACCGGCGCTGCAGGAACAGGAGTTCGCCGACATTGAATTTTGCCGGAAAAAAGTCCGGCTGCTTCGCCAGGGCTTTTTCGAAGCAATCCCGCGCGGTCTGGTAGTCCTTCTTTTTTGTGTAAGCCGCCCCGAGCAGGTTCATCACGAACGGATCGTCCGGCGGGGTCTGGGCGGCCTTCTGCAGTTTGGCGAGCGCCGCGTCGTATTTCCTGGCGGCGAGGTCGGCAAGAGCTTCCTGGATCAGGGCTTTGTTTTCGACGGAATCCTCCGCGGCGGTTTTCTGCCGACTGCACGAAATCAAGGCAACCGCCAGAAGAACGGCCATGATGAGGAATGCGGTTTTCAAGGTGCCATGAGTATGGCGCGGCGGGCGGGCGTGGTCAATCGCCATTGGCAATACTGAGTGTTTCCGGCTGAGTGTTTCCGGCTTGCAAGACGGGCGGGATTGTGCAAAAAGTCCCATGCCTTTATGATTCCCCCCCTGTCATCCGACAGCATCAAGCTCCGGCAGAGAAAGACCCTGCCCGTCAGCGCTTTTCCCGAAGAGGAGATCCCCGTCACGCTTTCCGAAAAGCTGGACGAGCTCTTCGATGCCGGCTACGAGCGGGACGACATCTACGGGCTGGTCATCCCGCTCCTCATGCAAGGGAAGGTGCGCATTGATTTTGATGAACGCTCCGAGCGTCTCGAGATGGAGGATGCCGCGCAGCGGCTGCCGCGCAGCAACGCGGTCGAAGTCTTCGACAGCTACTTTGCGGCGCGTCCCGCCTAACTACAAGCATCACTATGGCCAAGGCAGTTGTCACGGGCGCGGCGGGTTTTGTCGGAACCAATATGCTGCCGAAACTTCTCGAGAGCGGATTCGACGTGATCGGGGTGGATTCGCTGACGCGCCGGGGCACCGAGATCAATCTGCGGATGCTTCAGTCGAAACATCCCAGGCTCGATCTCCGCAAGCGCGAGATTGAGGACATGGCGTCCGTCATCTACCAGGAACGTCCGGACATCGTTTTTCACTTTGCGGCGCAGGTCGCGGTCACATCGAGCGTCGAGAGCCCGTCGCGGGACTTCAAGATCAACGCCGAGGGCTCGTTCCTGATCGCCCGCGCGGCGGCCGAGGTCGGCGCACAGATCATCTACACTTCGACCAACAAAGTTTACGGCGAGAACGTGAACTTCGTGGAAATCATTGAAAAGGAAACCCGCTATGATTTCGGCGGGGAGTTTGGCGGGCGGGGCCTGCCGGAGACGTTTTCGATCGACTGCGCGCATCACACGCCCTACGGCGTTTCCAAGCTTGTCGGGGAGCTTTATGTCCGGGAGTTTGGAGGGATCGCCAACCGCTGCTCCTGCATGTATGGGCCGAACCAGTTTGGCATCGTGGACCAGGGCTGGATCTCGCACATCGCCACGAACAAGATTCTCGGCCGGCCGACGGTCATCTACGGGGACGGCAAACAGGTGCGCGACGTGCTGCACATTGACGATGTCACCCGGCTTTTTCTCAAGCAGGCGGAGGGGCTCCTCGGCTCCGACCGCAAGCGGCTCGCGGGCGAGGTGTTCAATGTCGGCGGGGGCCCCGACAAGACGATCTCGCTGGTGGAACTTTGCAGCCTCTGGGGGATCAAGGCCACGCACGGCGAATGGCGTCCGGCCGACCAGCGCGTTTTTTATTGCGACATTTCCAAGGCCCGCGCCCTCCTCGGCTGGGAGCCGTCGGTTGACATCGCGGACGGGCTCGAGGACCTGTATCGCTGGACGGCTTCGACACTTGCGGAGAACCGTCCCTGACGTGAACAAGGCGGTTCTTCTGCCGAACGTCGGGGGCTTTCCATCGGAAAGCATGAGGAGGTATGCCGCGGAGCTGCTGCGGGCGCTGCGCTCGCTCCAGAGCAACGAATGGACATTTGATGAAATCGCCTGCACGCCCGAGGACCGCGTGGCGGCGGCGTTCGGTGGCGGATCAGCCGGCGGGAAATTCGCAAGCCGGCACGCGCGCTTCATCAAATATCCGCGCCAGATTCGCGCCGTGCGTGACGCCTCGGTCTTTCACATTCTTGATCACAGCCATGCCAACCTCGCCTGGGCGACGCCCCCCGCCCGCACGGTCCTGACCTGCCATGACATCATCCCCCTCCTCGCCGCGAAGGGGCTGATTTCCATGCCGCACCCGATCCTGACGCGATTCACATTCCCGCTCCGGGTCCGTGGGATGAAGCGCTGCCGGAAGATCATCGCCATTTCCGAGAGCACCAAGAAAACGCTGGTCGAAATCGCCGGCATCCCGGAGGAAAAAATCGAGGTCGTTTACTACGGCTGCAATCCGGCGTTCGGCCCGGACCCGTTGGTTCCCGGCGAGTCGCTTGCCGACGAGCGCAGGGAGGTGCTCGCCCGCTACGGTCTCCCCGCCACCGCGAGGGTCATCCTTCATGTTGCCACGGCCACCCGATACAAAAACACGCCCGCCATTTTGCAGGCCCTGCGGATATTGAAAGCGAGTTCGGCGGCCGGCGACAATGTCTGGTTGCTGCGGGTCGGAGCCGACTTTTTTGACGACGAGGCGGCGCTCATCGGGCGGCTTGGGATCGGCGATCGCATCCGGCACGCGGGGAAGATTTTTGACGACCGGTTTCTGGGGGCCTGTTATCGCGCGGCCGATGTTTTTGTTTTTCCATCCCTTTGGGAGGGTTTCGGCTGGCCGGTCCTGGAAGCGATGGCCTGCGGCACCCCGGTCGTGGTGTCGAATGTCGCATCGCTGCCGGAGGTCGCGGGCGACGCGGGATTGTCGGTGCCACCGAACGACCACCGCGCGCTTGCGGCGGCCCTGCTCTCCGTGCTCGCGGATCCCCGGGAAAGGGCGTCCCGCTCGGCAAGGGCTCTTGAACAGGCGCGGCGGTTCTCATGGGACGCGTGTGCCAGGGGCACGCTGGCTGTTTACGAACATGTCGGTGGCGGACAAAAGCCGGGGACATGATTCTCTTCATTGACCAGAGCGGACAGCCCGGAGGCGCGGAACTCTGCCTTGCCGACATCGCGGCCGCTTTCCGGGACCGGTCGCGCGTGCTGCTGCTCTCTCACGGGCCGTTCGAGGAGGGGCTTCGGTCGCGCGGGGTTGCGGTCTCCGTGCTTCAGACTCCGCAACGGCTCGCGGGCATCGGCAAGGCGGCCGGGATCGGCAACTACCTTGCCGCAGTGCCCGAACTGGCCGGTTTCCTGGGTCGCCTCAGGCGGGAAATCCGCGCGGCGGATGTGGTCTATTTCAATACGGCGAAAGCCCTTCTTCATGGGGTTGTCGCGGGCATCGGGCTCGGGAAGCCAAGCCTTTTTCACCTGCACGACCTGCTCACCCCGGAACACTTCAGCCGATTGAATATCGGACTCATCACACAAGCCGCCAACCGGACAGGCGGAGTGATTGCCAACTCCCGCGCAACCGCCCGTGCGTTCCGCGATGCCGGCGGAAAGGGGGCCGTCCATGTGATCCCGAATGGATTCGACCCACGGCGTTTCGCGCCGCGACCGGATTCGGAAATTCTCGCGGCGCGCCGGGAATTTTCGGCCGGCTCCGCGCCGGTCGCCGCCGTCATCGGGCGAATCGCCCGGTGGAAGGGCCAGGATCTTCTCCTGCGCGCCGCATCGCAAATTCCCGGCCTCAGGGTCTGGGTTGTTGGCGCGGCATTTTTTACCGGAGATGACCGCCTCTATGCTTCCGAACTCGAGGCGCTGGCTTCCTCTCCCGAACTTTCCGGAAGGGTCTCTTTTCTCGGCCAGCGCGATGACATCCCGCTGCTCATGCAGGCGGCGGATGTGATCGTCCACACTTCCGTGGCACCGGAACCATTCGGACGCGTCGTGGCCGAGGGCATGCTCTCCCGAAAGCCCGTGATCGCCAGTCGCTCCGGAGGTCCGCCGGAGATGATCCGGGACGGGGAAACCGGCTGGCTTTTTCCTCCGGGCGATCCCGCCGGACTCGCCTCCGCCCTCCGACATGTCCTTGCATTGCCAGACCGCGGGAAGCGAACGGGCTTGCTTGCATCGGATGAAGCTGGGAAACAATACTCCCTTCCTTCCGTTCTTGACAAAACCCGCCGCGTGATATCCGAACTGTCCTCAAAATGAACCTCGTCCTCGCCCATGATTACCTCATTCAAATGGGGGGAGCGGAGCGGGTGGTTGCCGCCGTGCACGAGCGGTTCCCGGAAGCTCCGATCTTCACGAGCGCGGTTCGCCACAACGGACTTTGGCCGGAGTTTCAAAACGCCGACATCCGGCCCTCCTGGATGCAGCGCCTGCCGCTCATCCAACATCCGACACACTTCAAAAAGTATGTGGCCCTGTATCCCTTCGCCTTCCGGTCGTTCGGGGAAATAGACGCGGATGTCGCGTGGATCAGCTCGAGCGCGTTCGCAAAATTCATGCGGTTTTCCCCCCGGACCCGGACGGTTTGCTACCTTCACAACACCACGCGGTTCCTGTGGCAGACGAACAGCTATCTGGATTCCGAGGTCGGCTCATCCTTCCTGAAAAAGCTCGTGCGGGCCGCCCTTCCCAAATTTCGCGAATGGGACCGCGATGCCGCCGCGAGGATGAAAGTCATCGTGGCCAATTCCCGGAATGTGCAGGAGCGCATCAAAAGGTTCTACGGGCTGGAGTCGCTTGTGGTGCATCCGCCGGTCGAAACCTCGCGCTTCAATGTGTCGTCGGAGGAGGAGGGGTATTATCTCGTCGTTTCCCGGCTGCTGGGCTACAAAAACATCGACCTCGCGGTTCGTGCGTTCACCAGGGCGGGACGGCGGCTGGTGGTGCTCGGAGAGGGGCCTTACCGCGCCCAGTTGGAGGCGCTCGCCGGGCCGACGGTCCGGTTTTGCGGGCGCATGAGCGACCAGGAAATCTGCGGGTATTACTCGAAATGCCGCGCGCTCATTGTTCCCGGCGAGGAGGATTTTGGAATCACTCCCGTGGAGGCGATGGCATGCGGGAAACCGGCCGTTGCCTTCGGAAGAGGCGGGGCGCTTGAGACCGTCGTGGACGGGCGCACCGGCGTCTTTTTTTCGGAACCGACCGAGGACTGCCTGCTCGATGCCGTGGCCCGCTGCGAAGAAATCTCCTGGGACAAGGCGGCGATCCGCGCGCATGCTTTGCTTTTTTCCAAGGAGGCCTTCGTCGAAAAAACGGCCCGTCTGCTTGCCGCTCAATAGGCGGACTTCGGCGGGCGCAGCATCTCGAGCAATGTCCGCCAGATCACCCGGACGTCCAGCGGCAACGACCAGGTCTCAATGTATTCGATATCGCATTCGACCCGCTTGATGATGTCGTCTTTTGTCATCGCCTCTCCCCGGAACCCCCGGATCTGAGCCAGCCCGCTCAAGCCGGGTTTGACAAACGCCCGGATCCGGTAGGACGACATGGATTCCTTGAAAAGCTCGTCGTGCTCCGGCATGTGCGGCCGCGGGCCGACCACGCTCATCTGCCCGTCCAGCACGTTCAAAAACTGCGGGAACTCATCCAGGCTGAACTTTCTCAGCCACCGTCCCGCGGGGAAGATCCTGCTGTCGCCGACGGTCGCCTGCAGGGACGAGTCGCACCGGTCGGCATACATCGTCCGGAATTTGAATATCGTGAACGGCTGATTGCTGAGCCCGGATCTCTTCTGCTTGAAAAAGAGAGGGCCCGGCGCCTGCAGTTGTTGAAGGATCCATACCAGCACGATCAATGGCGGCAGAAGGAACACCACCACCGGAAGGCACACGCACACATCAAAAAATCTTTTCGCCATCCGGTTGATCGCGTTCTGCAGCGGCTCGTCCCGGATCTCGATCAGATCAATCCCGTCGCAGCGGAAAAAGGAAAGCTGCCTCTGAAGAAACACGTCGAGGTCGTTGACGAGCGAAACCCTGCAGCCGTGCGCTTCCGCCAGCCGCATCCACCCGGAGAGCCACCTGCGGTCCCTCGGACTTCCCACGATAAAAAGGTTTCCAATGTCGAAGGCGTCCAACACCGGCCCCAGATCCTCCGGCCCCCCGAGCTTCTTGATCCCCCACGGCAGATCCCCCGCATCCGCCTCGGTCAGCATCCCCGCCGTCTCCAGCCCGAACAACTTCGCCTTCGAAAGGAGGGATTCGATTTTCGGAAGCTCCTCCGGCTGCCCGATGAGAAGAAGCTTCTGGTCCGGGCGGTGCAGGAATTTGCGGAGAAAATCCAGAGCAAAATACCGGTTGATCACCACCAGCGCAACGTAGGCCAGCGGAATACATGTGAATAAAAACAGGCGCGAAATCCCGCCGTCGTGCTTCAAAAACGCGAACAGGACCGTGATCGCCCCCGCAAAGACCATGTGCGGCCAGATGAACCGGTGGCTCTCCATGATCCCCGAGGTGACAGAAAAAATGTCGTATTGCCGGGAACTCAAAAACGACAGCTGGAAACCCAGGGTGATCGCCAGATAATATTGGAAATAATTCGAAAACCCCGTCAGAGAATACCCGGGAATCAAATTGTCCAGAACCAGATAATACCCCCAGAACAAGACCGTCATCACCAGCGTCACGCCGATTTGATACGCTTGGATCAATCCCAGTTCACGGTGTTGAAACATAATGTCATTCCCCCTTCTCAAATCCGGGGTTTAACAATCTAGCTGGAGAAAAAAAAATCTCAAGCCCCCCTTTTTCCATCAGGTTGCATAATTGGCTTGCAATTCGTTAGCGAAAATTCGCATATTCCGCGTATTACATTAAGCGCCGCCATGAATTCGCAAAAAGATTCCTTCGCGTCTCCGGGGTTTTCCATGACCGGGAAGGGACAACATCGCGGGGAGGCGGGATCGTGGGAAGAGAAGGTGGCATTTTTGCAGGCGGAGCTGGAGCGGGCGAAATCGCGGGAGGATTTGTTTCGTCTTCAAATGGAGGAAACCCGGAGCAAGGCGGGCCAGGCATTTGCCTTTCAAGTGGAGTTGGCGCAGCAGCAGGAGGAGACGCTTGAGGAATATCACAAGCGGGAGAGAGCCATGCTTTCGGAGCTGGAAGCCGCGAAGAAGGAGGCCGGGCGTGCCGGCGATTTGGCGGCCCGGCTGGAAGAGCAAAAGGCGGAGCTGGAAGCCCATTTAAAAGAGAAAGAGAAGCTTGCGGTCCAGTTGGAGGAGGCGCAGGTCGAGACCGCCCTCGCCCAATCGTATCAGGCCGAGGCCCGGGAGCATCTGGCGCGGCTCGAGGAAGTCCGGCAACGGGAGCAGGCGCTCCAGGCGCAGCTCGCGGCGGCGAGGAAGTTCGAAGAAAGGGCGCAAACGCTCGAGGCGAGGCTCGCCCAGCAGCGTGCCGAGCTGAAATGGGGGCACTCCTCCCGGGTTTGGGCGCGCAAGCTCCAGGAGGAACTCGAGCAGCAGCATTCGGAGCTTCTTGTTTCCAAGGACCGGGAAAAAGCTCTTGAAAACCGGCTGGAGTCCGCGGAATACCAGTTCAAGCTGGTCGAGGCGCTGCAAGACGAGTTGGTTGCGCAGAGGACCGAGATCGGGGAGATGCGCAAGCGGGAGGAAGCGCTTTTTACGGAGCTCGCTGTTTCGCGTGAAGCGGGGCATCCCGCCAAACTCCTGGAAGAACTGGCCGGATACCGGGCGGCGGTGGAGGATCTTCGCCGGCGCGAAGAAAGCCTGACGTTCGATCTCGAGAATGCCCGCATTCTGGCGGGACAGGCGGAAAAACTTCGTTCGGAGCTCATCGCCCAGCGCCTGGCGCTCGAGGCGCTCCGGAAGCGCGAGGCCGCCCTGGTTGCCGAGTTGGATGCCGCGAACGCCCTCGCCGCCCTCGCGGAAGGCTTTCAAAAAGAACTCGAGCAGCAACAGACATCCATTGCAGGACAGAGCGGACGGGAACAAGAGCTTCTCTTTGAGCTCGAGTCCGCCCGTCGCCAGGCACTGCTCACGGAAGGACTTCAGAACGAACTGGCCGCGCAAAGCCTCGCCCTCGATTCTCTCCGCCAGCGCGAGGCCGCCCTCGTTCTGGAACTTGAAAAATCCAGAAAGGGAGAGATCCGGGCCGGGGAGTTGAATCAGGATTTGTCCACTCACCGCACCGCGCTGCTGGCTCTCGAAGAGCGTGAAAAATCCCTTCTGGCCGAACTCGATGCCGCCCGCTCGCAGGGCCGCGATGCCGGGGATCTTCGTCACGAACTGGAGGCGCAGCGCACGGATTTGGAGGCCTTGCGCCAAAAAGAAAAATCTCTCGTTTCGGATCTCGAATCCGCCCGGCAGGATGCCGCCCGTGTCCAAGCTCTCCAGGCCGAGGTGGCCGGACAGAGCGCCGCTTTGGAGAAGCTTCGCAACAGCGAAAAGCTTCTCTGCGGCCAGCTCGATGAGGCGCGCGGCGAAGCGGCCCTTGCCGCCTCTCTCCGAGTGCGTCTCGCTTCCCAGGAAAAAGCCATCGAGGAATTCCGAAGGCAGGAAAATTCCCTTCGTTCGAGGATTTCCGGGATCGAAGCCGAATCCGCGCGGGCCTTGAAGGAGACGCTCGACCGCCATCGCTCCGAACTCGAAGAGGCCCGGATGCAGAATCAGAAATGGATCGCCCGGCTTGCCGTGGTTTCGCAGGCTCTTGAGGAAGCGAAGGCCCGCGGACCGGCCCCGGCAAAGGCGCTGATTCTTGCCTCGCTGGCCCTGGTGTGCGCGCTCACGTTCCTCGCCGTCCAACTGGTTCCGAAAAAGTCCGCCGCGGACACGGCTCAAAAAAATGCGGAGCTGCTGGACCGGCTCAAGGAGCAGAACACCCAGCTTGCGGGCCAGCTCAACGATACGCTTCTCCGGCTGCAAACCGCCAAGGAAACCGAACTGACCCTCGACCGCAACCGCAGCCTTGCCGAACGTCTCGCAACAGCCGAAGCCGCAGCCCTCGAGTTGGAAAAAGACCAGCCCGTGAAAATGGCCCTCATCACCCGGCTTCAATCCGATCTGAATCTCGCCAACGACAAGATCTCCAAGCTGTTCACCGAGCTCGCCATGCGGGACATGAAGATCCTCGAGATGGAAAAGCTCCTGGGCGAGGCCGGAGCCCAGGCGTTCCAGCTCGCCCTTCCACCGCCTCTCTCCCTCAACGAGATGGCCCCGGTGTTCTTGACCAATGCCGCGCCGTCCTCGGTTCTGAATTCCTCCGCCCTTCCCGCTGGAGAACCCCTGCAGGAAGTCCAGTCCCGGGCGGAACGCGAGTTCAAGGCGAAGAATTACGAGCAGGCCGAATCTCTCTACCAACAGGTCGCCGATGCCTCCCCGTCGAACAGCCTCGCCTGGTCGAACCTCGCCGCCGTTCAAATCGAATTGGGAAAAACGAACCTGGCGGAAAAAGCGATCCGCAATGCCATCGCCCTCAGCCCGGACGACGCCTTCTCGCACACGACCCTCGGCATTATCCTGCTCCGCAACGGCCAGGTGGATGCCGCCATGAAATCCCTTTTGACCGCGATCTACCTGGATCCGAGCGATCCCGCGGCCTTCAATTATCTGGGCGTCGCCTTTGACCAAAAAGGCGATCGGAACCGGGCGATCCAGGAGATCGAAAAAGCCGTGAAGCTCTCCCCGGATTACGCCGAAGGTCATTTCAACCTCGCTGTTCTCCAGGCATCCGGCGATGCCGCGTCCCGGCAGCTCGCAAAAAAACATTACGCAAAAGCGCTCGACCTCGGTGCCGCCCCGGACAGCAGTCTCGATCAGTTGCTCAAGTAACCCGCTCTACCCGCCCGCCGAGATCCGGAGGATTTCCATCCGGTCGCCCTCGCTGATGGCGGTGCTTTCCCATTCCGATTTTCTGAGCGCGATGCCGTTGAGTTCGATCAACAGGAGCGGAGCGGGAAGATCCATTTCCCCGACCAGCCCGGAGACGGTTGCGGCCTGCGTCTGAAGCTCCTCGCCATTGACCGTGATCATGAGGCGCCCAGGATTCCGGCATCCCAGTCTTTCCAGACCGGTTCGAGGTCCATTTTTTCGAGCGCGCATTTCATGGCATCGGCGCTGCGTCCGTCCGCGATCGCGAACTGTTCGGTGGCGGGACCGCTTCCCTTGAGCGGCCTGCCGCGCACGGTCAGGTGGACGGCGTCGCGTCCCTGCCCGGTGTAGCCGCCGGGTTCGGTCTGGCTGCCCGCGCTCATCATCGTGACGCCGAGCGGAGCCACCACGTCGCGCAACGCCTCCGGCTCCCGTGTGCTCAGCACGATCCCGACCGTCGGGAAGGTGACCCGCAGCGCACAAAGAAGCCGGATGAATTCGCGGTCGGGGAGCGGGTGCGGCGGGGCGAACTCTCCCGCCGCCGGGCGCAGCCGGGGAAGGCTCACGGTGATTTGCGAACGCCAGCAAACCCGTTGCAGGTATTCGAGGTGGGCGGCGAGGGCGAGCGCCTCCTCGCGCCAGTGCCAGAGCCCGAAGAGCGCTCCGATCCCGATCCTCCGGAACCCCGCCGCGTGCCCTCGTTCCGCGCAGTCCAGCCGCCAGCCAAAATCTTTTTTCGGCCCGTGCGGATGCATTTTCGCGTAGGTCGGACGGTGGTAGGTCTCCTGATAGACGACCAGTCCCTCCGCGCCCGCCTCCACGATCGGGCGGTAATCCTCGGCTTCCATCGGCGCCACCTCGATCGAGATCCCCGGAACAAAGCCCCGCAGCCGCCCGACGCACAGCTTCAAATAGTCGCCCGAAACAAATTTCGGATGTTCCCCGGCGACGAGCAGGATGTTCCGGAACCCCTCGGCCGTCAGGTGTCGGGCCTCGGCCTCGACCTGGCTGATTTCCAACGTCACCCGCCGGATCGCATTTTCCCGCGAGAACCCGCAATACGCGCACGAGTTGACGCATTCGTTCGAAAGATAAAGCGGGGCGAAGAGCCGCATCGTCCGCCCGAAATGCCGCCGGGTCAATGCCGCCGCATCCGCCGCGAGCGCGCGCAAATCCCCGCCGGGATCAAGCAGACGCTCAAAGGCCCTCAGCGTGGAAGATTTCCAGCCGGGGGATTTTTCGAATTCGGCTGAGAATGGCATGGAACCTACGCCGCCATTGCGCGGGCTTTTTCGAAGCGGGCGAGCGTCCGGGCTTTCCCCAGCACCTCGAACATCTCGTAAAGCCCGGGGCCGACCGAACGTCCGCTCACGGCCACGCGGGCGGGGTGCACGAGTGCGCCGGTCTTCACGCCAAGCGCGGCGGCGGTCTCCTTCAATTTCGCCTCGATCGCGGGATGCGTCCAATCCGGCAGCGCGGAGAGCGCGGTGCCGAGCGCCTGGAGGCGGTCGGCCGCACCCGGCAGGCTTTTCGCGACCGCCTCGGGATCGAACGCGTATTTCTCGGTGAAGAGAAAGCCGATCCAGTCCGGCACGTCGCTCAGGTGTTTGACCTTTGGCTTGACGATCGCGAGCGCGGGACGCAGTGCCTCGCGCGTTCCGTAGGGAACCCCGGCCTTGTCCACAAACGGCAGGGCGAGTTCCTCGAAGCGATCGAGGCTCATGTGCTGGAGGTGCTGGCCGTTCAGCCAAAAACATTTGTCGAGGTCGAAGATCGCGTTC
>JBAXTX010000029.1:0-22843 GCA_037129975.1 Verrucomicrobiia bacterium
CCTTACGGCATACGCCCCTCAAACGTACGTGTCTGCCATTTCACCACCCGAGCAAGTGAGGCTGCAAAAATACCGGCGGAGAAATGTTTGGCAAGAGAGAAAATTACGCTTGATGTGGGAAAGATTTTCCATAAAGGTCATCAGTTCTCAACGAACAAGAAATTTTATGGCATACGCAGTGATTCAAACAGGCGGGAAACAATACCGCGTCGCCGAAGGCGATGAAATCGAAGTGGAAAAGCTGGACATCGAAACCGGCAGGAAGGCCGAGCTTTCGGAGGTGCTTCTTGTCGCGAATGGCGCGGACGTCACGATTGGAACGCCCTTCGTGTCCGGCGCGAAAGTCACGGCCGGGGTCGTCGAACAGTTCAAGGACGACAAGGTGATCGCTTTCAAATTTCGCCGCCGCAAAGGCTACCACCGCACGGTCGGCCACCGCCGCCAGCTCACCAAACTCAAAATCGAATCCATCTCCACCAAGTAACTCGTCATGGCCCATAAAAAAGGACAGGGAAGTGTCAAAAACGGACGCGACAGCCAAAGCAAACGGCTCGGCGTGAAAAAATTTGGCGGAGAGGCGGTCATCCCCGGCAACATCATCCTGCGCCAGCGCGGAACGAAGTTCCAACCGGGCCGGAATGTCGGGCTCGGACGCGACCACACGATTTTTTCCCTTGTGTCGGGAAACGTGCGGTTCGACCGCAACGGCCGCCGGGTGAACGTCGAGACGGCTTCCGTCTGATCTCACCGCCGCCGTGTTTCCCGCACGGCGATCAAGAGGGGCGGGAGCAGCGAAAGATCACATCCGTATTTTTACCTTTGTGCGGTCTTTTGCAAAGAGGAGGGCTTTGATGTTTTCCGTACCGTGCCGGGGGGCATGGTAAAATCCGTTGAAAGCCGAATGGGCGAGCAGCCCGCGGTCCCGCCAGTCGAAGATCCAGTCGGCCGCCGCCGCGGGATCCTCCTGGGGAAGTCCCGCCCCGTTTTTGATGAGCCAGTCGCTGTTGCACTCCTCATGGGAACCGATCGGGGGAGTCATCACAACCGGAAGTCCCAGGGCGCAGTAGAAGCTGAGCTCGCTGGGCTTCGTCCACAACACATCCGCCTCGCGGATGATCCGGTTGAACTTTGCGAAGTAGTCGGTCTTGCTCAGCGAGGTGAGCACGCGGACGGATTTTCCCAGCTCCTCCGCCAGCTCCGTGTCGCGGATGGTTTCGAGAAAGAAGCAATTCACCTCCAGCCGGGTTCCGGCAACGAGATGGATGCGGACACGCCCGGCTTTCAAGGCCGGACGCAGGCTCAGGAGGATGTCGCGGGCGATCTCCGACTGCGCACCGGCACCGCCCACGGCAAACACAATCGTCAGGGGACGGTCCGCGACGGGGAGCGGCCCGAGCTCGCCCGCCAAGAGCTGGCGGTATTTTGCGCGGAATATCCCCTGGGGGTCCAGCACGCCGATCCGCCGGGCCAGGTCATCGCGCACGGGGGACACGTTTTCATCGGGCAACGGAAAGCCCGTGAAATAAACCCGGTCCTCGGACACGCCGTAAAGCAGCAGGCGCTTTCGTGCCCGCTCGGTGGGTGCAAAATAGACGACCCTGCTTTCCGCCGGCTTTTCGGCGACCCAGATCCGGTTGATGTCGGAGTCCGTGACCACGCAGAAAACATCCGGCAGGCCGAGGTGATCGGCGGCAAGCGCCACGGCAAAGAAGGTGGCCAGAAACGGGAGATTCTCCCGGCGGGCGTAAACGGGCACGCTTTTGGCGAACCCCTTGTGGAGCATGCGATGCAGGCGCAGCGATCCGAACGTCGGCTTCGAAAGATCGCGGAACGGATAATAGGGCGAGATGCTCTGGAAGAAATCGTAGGCCTGCCAGAGCCGCGGACCAACAAGAGGAATCCGGCCGAGCCGCGAAACGGTTTCGTAAAACCCCTGGAACTGCCTCCACATCTTCTTTTCCCGCTCTCCAACCACCGTGTCGCTGTTGGCGGTGATGATCCGCTCCCGGGCGATGTCCCGGAACGGATAGGCCGCCCTCTGATGGCCGTATCCCATGTCGGCAGTGACAACCCAGGCTTGTTGTGGAGAGGGATTCATCCTGCGGAGAATGCGGCCAGCCTGATCTCCCGCGGCCGTCCTGTCACGTCCTAAGAACCATGCCACCGCGCGCTTCGCGAAGAGGGAGTGCCATTGGTCGAATCGCTATTGCGGGATCTCCATCGAGACGCTAGGATCCGCTCTCAATCAAACCCAATATGCGCAAAAAAATCATCGCGGCGAACTGGAAAATGAACATGACCCTCGGGGAAACGGAGGGCTTTTTGGAGGACTTCCGGCTCGACATCGAGGAGGTGAACGGGGTGGAGATCGTCATCGCTCCTCCCTTCACCGCCCTGGCCAAGCTTTCCGAGCTTCTCGGCGGTTCGCAGAAGGTGCGACTCGGCGCGCAGAACATGTATTTTGAGACATCGGGCGCATTTACCGGAGAGATCAGCCCGGCGATGTTGCGCGAGCTGTTCGTCCGGTACGTGATCCTGGGCCACAGCGAGCGCCGGCAGCTTTTCGGGGAATGCGACGCCCTGATCAACAAAAAGGTCCACTCCGCTCTCGCGTCGGAATTGAAGCCGATCCTTTGTGTCGGTGAGACGCTTGCCGAACGCGATGCCGGAAAAGAAAAAGAGGTTCTTGAAGCGCAGCTCAAGGGGAGCCTTGCCGGGGTCAGCGCCGACCAGATGCTTGACACGGTCATCGCCTATGAGCCGGTGTGGGCGATCGGCACCGGACGCAATGCCAGCCCCGAGCAGGCACAGGATGCCCACGCGCACGTCCGTGCGGTGCTCGCCTCGCTCACCAACGCCGAAACGGCCAACAAAGTCCGCATCCAATATGGCGGAAGCGTCAAGCCGGCGAATGCCGCCGTGCTTCTCGGCCAGCCGGATATCGATGGCGCCCTCGTGGGGGGGGCGAGCCTGGAAGCCCGCAGCTTTGCGGAGATCGTCAAGGCGGCGGTCACCGACTGACCTCCGGTTCCCTTCGGGCATCGCGGCGGCATCATCTCCGGCACATGGATATTGTCTATTTTGATCTCGAGACCCGGAAGACCGCGAACGACGTCGGCGGCTGGGATAAAAAGCACGAGATGGGGATGTCGGTCGGTGTCACCTACAGCTCGGCGGACAACAAATACGAGATTTTTCCGGAGAACCGCGTCCAGGACCTGATCAGCCGGCTCCGGCGGGCGGATCTGGTGGTCGGCTATAACATCCTGCGTTTTGATTACGAGGTGCTCATGGCCTACACGATCCTTTCGCTGCCCGATCAGCTTCGGACACTCGACCTGCTGGTGGATATTGAAAAAGCGGTCGGCCACCGCGTGAAGCTCGATGATGTCGCCCAAGGCACGCTCGGCGTCGGAAAATCCGCCGAGGGGCTCGATGCCATCCGCTGGTTTCGCGAAGGCAAAATGATGGAGATCGCCGAATACTGCTGCTTCGACGTGAAGGTGACGAAGCTTGTCCACGAATACGGAGCCGCCCACAAGGAGCTGTTTTTTCACGACCGCTTCGGACGGAAACAACGCATCGAGATCGCCTGGAGCGCATGATCCAGCCGCTCAAATCGCCGAAAACGAACTGGTTCCTATACTGGGTGGATCTGGAGGAGCCGCTGCCGGCAAGGCAGGACTGGTTCCTGCCGACCATTGTCATCGTTTGCGACGAATCGGGCACCCCGGTCGCCCCGCCGGAAATCCTCGAGGAACTCGACCAGGCAAAGATCGAAAATTTCCTTTACAAGACGTTGGAACAACTGGGAACCCCCGACCGGCTTTCCATCGCGGCAAGCGAAGACTGGGATGCCGAAGCCTGGCAGAGCTTTTCGGCGGACTGCAAACTCGACATCCGGCTGCAGGCATTCGATCGCCGCACCCCCGAGGATCTCCGCGCGCTCACCAAGACGCTCGTCATGCGCGTGGGCCGCGAAACCCAGGGGCCGACACACGCACACGAGGTGGCGAGCGGGCTTGTCCGAACGGCGCTGCGCGTGCGCTCGCAGGCAAAAAAAGCCGCGCTTCTCAAACTGGCGGCCGTCCGCGATCCCGACTGCGCGGCCGCCGGTGTGGAGCTCGCGGATCTGGATTTCCAGGCCGGCAATTTCCAGGCCTGTCTGCCCGCCTACGAGGCGGTCGTGGAGCGGGAGGCTCCGAAGTGGCCGGCGCACGCCGCGTGGTGGACCGACATCGGAACGCGTCCCTACCTTCGCGCGCTCTACGGGTGCGCCATGACCCGGTGGCATATCGGCCAATACCTGCCCGCGGCCGCGACGCTCGAGGGGTTGCTCGCTCTCAACCCGAAGGATCACCAGGGCGCGAGGTTCCTGATCCCGATGCTCCACCTCCTCGCGGAAGCTCCCGAACGCGCCACCGCATTTTTTGAAAAGTATGAAAAAAATTATCCGGGCGATTTTTCCGAGCCCTCGTTTCTGTTCGGCTGGGCGCTGTGCCTGTCGTTCGAGGGCCGCGAAGCGGAGGCCCGGAAAAAGTATTCGGAGGGGATTCTGAAAAACATCTATCTCGCCCCGATGCTCCTCGAGCAGGATGAGCCGACGAAGAGGATCTGGTTTCCGAACGACCGGGCGGAGCCGGGATACGCGGCGGAATTTGTCGAATCGTATGCCGTTCTGTGGGACCGCGAGCCGGGGGCGCTCCGACTCCTCCGGGAAGTTTGCCAGGAGATCCTCCCGCGCATCGAAGCCATCGTCCGCCACCGCGAGCAGATGATGGATTTTCAGGACCAGCGGTTCGAGCCGGATTACAAAGCCGCCTGGCAGGAACTCGTCCGGAGAGACGATGCCTTGGTGAAGCCGTGACCGGTTCGGATTTTGATCCCGGTCACG
This sequence comes from Verrucomicrobiia bacterium, assembly GCA_037129975.1. GTDB lineage: Bacteria > Verrucomicrobiota > Verrucomicrobiia > Chthoniobacterales > Terrimicrobiaceae > QYQL01. The sequence goes on from JBAXTX010000029.1 coordinate 4,895, forward strand.
GTCAGGCCACGAAAAAAAGATTCGTGCTTTTCAAATCCATTGGCTCTGGTAGGAGCAGTTGCGTCCGCCTGATCGGCGGGCGCAGCACAACCAAAAAAACACAAAGACTATGAGCGACAAGAAACATTTCCGGGCGGGGGTTCTGTTCGGCGACGAGGTGAAGGCGGTTCTGGATTATGCGAAGGCGAACGAGTTCGCGCTTCCGGCCGTGAATTGCATCGGGACAAATACGGTCAACGCGGCGCTGGCGGCGGGACGCGAGGTGAACTCGCCGATGATGATCCAGTTTTCCAACGGCGGCGCGCAATTTTTCATCGGCAAGGGCGTGAGCAAGGAAAACCAGCTCGGGCCGATCCTGGGCGGGATCGCCGGCGCGCACTATGCGGATGCGGCCGCGAAAGCCTACGGAGTTCCGCTGATCCTGAACACCGACCACTGCGCGAAGAAACTTCTCCCCTGGGTGGACGGGATGCTTGCGGCCGGAGAGGAGCAGTTCGCCAAGACCGGGAAGCCGCTCTACAGCTCGCACATGCTCGACCTCTCGGAGGAGCCGCTGGAAGAGAACATCGGGATCTGCGCGAAATACCTCGAACGGATGAGCAGGATCGGCATGACCCTCGAGATCGAGCTCGGTGTCACCGGCGGAGAGGAGGACGGCGTGGACAATTCCGATGTGGACGAATCCCGGCTCTTCACGCAGCCGCACGAGGTCGCCGAGGCTTACGAGGTCCTCAGCAAAATCAGCCCGAACTTCACGATCGCGGCCGCCTTCGGAAATGTGCACGGGGTTTACAAGCCGGGCAACGTGAAGCTCAAGCCGGTGATTTTGAAAAATTCGCAGGACTTCATCGCGAAGAAATTTGGCACTGGTCCGAAGCCGGTGAGTTTTGTTTTCCACGGCGGATCCGGATCATCGCGAGAGGAGATCCGCGAGGCGCTCGGCTACGGCGCGGTGAAGATGAACCTCGACACCGACCTGCAGTGGGCGTTCTGGGACGGCGTGCGCGGCTACGAGGCGAAGAACCACGATTTCCTCCAGGGACAGATCGGCAATCCGACAGGCCCGGATGCGCCGAACAAGAAATACTACGACCCAAGGACATGGCTCGGCGCCGGCGAAAGCACGTTCACAAAACGTCTGATCGCGTCGTTCGAGGACCTCAACTGCATCGGGCGCAACGCCGGCTGACAGACCGCGCCGCAGGGCTTGCGGAGGGGAACTCATGGAGCAATTTGAAAGTTTCCGCGCCTCGTCGCTCTTTTGCACCAAGTGCAACCGGGCGATGGCCGTGCGGGAAAAACTCCTGCTCGTTCTTCCGGGCAAAGAGATCTACGACTACCTCTGCACCGGCTGCGCCGCCTCGCTCGGCCGCCGGGAAGTGACCGAGGGCCGGCGGGCCGCCGCCATGCCGGCAAGGCCCGTGCGCCGAAGACATCCGCGCCCGGGAGGTCTCGCGCCTTGATCCGCTTCCGCAACCTTGCGGAGACCCGCACCCCGGATGGCTCGCGATTCTCGCTGCACGAGCACGACGGGGAGTATTTCCTCAAGCTCAACGGACGCCAGCTCATGGGATCGAACTCCACGGTTTCCGAGTTCCTCCTTGCCGATCTGGCCTGTGCCTTCCGCAAGCCCCGGAGCTCGCCCGCCATCCTCATCGGCGGACTGGGACTGGGGTTCAGCCTCCGCCGCGTGCTCGAGCTGTCCGGGCCAAAGGCGTTCGTGCAGGTGGCCGAGCTCCTGCCCGAGATCGTCGCCTGGAACCGGCGGTTTCTCGCCGGCCTCAACGGGAAACTTCTCGACGACCCGCGCGTGGAGATCGTCACCGGAGACGTTTTCGATTGCATCAGGAAAGCCCCCGGCCGGTTTGATGCCATCCTCCTCGACGTGGACAACGGCCCCACCTCCTTCGTGCAGGCCAAAAACTCCCGGATTTACAACAGCGGGGGCATCTCCCTGATCCGCCGGGCTCTCCGCCCCGGCGGACGCGTTGCCTTCTGGTCCGCCGAACCCGAGCCCGCCTTCCTGGCCCGGCTCTCGGGGTCGGGCTTCGCGGCCGGTGAGTTCGAGGCAAAGGCCCACGAGCGCGCCAAACGCGCCGCCCACCGCATCTACGTCGGCGAGGTGACGGGAGAGCGGGAGGCCTTCACTTCTCGATGATCTTCACATCATCCAAGTAGAGGACTCCTGATCCCGGGGCGAGGTTGAAGACGATGCTCGTGGTCCAATTCAGGTGGCCGTCTTTTTCGTCGAGCGCGGCCGATGCGAGTTCCTTTTTGTCGAACCTCACGGAGAATTCCCCCTTCACCTCGCTCCACACCGGTCCGGGAGCGAAGGGGAAAAGCGTGTGCTTTTCCTCATAGACTATGTTCCTTGTTTTTGTGACGGCCCCGCGGTCCCCGCGCACGAGCTTTGCTTCGGTCAGCTCCTTTCCTCCGCGCAAGGCGATTTCTACCGTCGCATCGGTGACCTTGCTCCCCTTGAACTTCATGGAAAACAAATAGGTTTTATTGTTTTTGAGCGGCTTGAAACCTTGCCAGATATTACCTTGCCAGCTATTATCTTGCCAGATATTAAAATAGCTGGCGGGAGCACCGGGATCTTCGCGCCACCAAAAATTAGGTCTTACCAGGGTGGCGATTCTGTCCGTGCCTTTTTTCCAGTCGGGGAAAGCCGGTGTATACTGGGAAGGCGCCGCCATGATTTTGTTCGGGCTCGGGAAGTACCCCGCTTTGAGGCACGACTTGCCATCGGCCGGTTTGGCCTCCGGGTCGTCCGTCTCTTTCACCACCGAGAAAAATCCGTAAAAGTTCCCCCGGTCGAGACCCGAATCGCATTTCCATCCGGAAGGGACATTGAACGCGGGGGTTCCGGCATCGCCTTTGATATCAACGGGAGCGGCGAACTTCGGCTCGGTCTTGGTGCCCGTGTTGAGGGACATGGCGAGCTTCCCGTTGCTCTTCCCGAAAATGAGGTCGAAGAGTCCGTCGCCATTCATGTCGGCGGCGGCGATCGTGGCGATCCCGCCCACCGAGAGCAAACCGGGAGCGGTGGCCGCGGTCATCGGATCATGCGCCGCCGGCGCGCCGCCGGCCGCCGGCTTCGCGCCTCCGACCGTGATGAACGAGTCGAATGCGAGCGTCTCGCCGGGTTTCCATGCCTTTCCGCTGTTCAAATAGACGGCCACCTTTCCGCTGCGTTCGGTCACGAGAAGATCCATTTTCCCGTCGCCGTTGTAATCCACAACGCACGGGGTGAGCTGTTCGAGCCCCATGCCGTAGGCCAGCACGCTCGTGTTGTTTTCCTCGAAGACCGGCTTGGATCCGCCACCCTGATTGAGAAGGAGGTGGATGCTGTTGGCCGAGTACGAGCCTTCCCCGACCAGAAGATCGTCCTTGCCGTCGTGATTCCAGTCCCATATGGCCGGAGCGAAGAGGTTTCCCCACCTCTTCAGGGAATCCTTCATCGTCGGAACAAGCACCTGCGCGATGCTGGAAGGCTGGCGGAATTCGGGATGCACCCCGGAACCGTTCGGCAGGAGCATGATCTCGCCGAGGTAGTTTCCGATCACGAGATCGTTTTTTCCCGAGCGGGAGATATTGCCGAGGCAAATCCGCTGCCCCCTCCTCACATGCTCGGTAACACGCTGGGCGGCGAACGACTTTTCCAACATCTGCAGCGTCGGATCGGAATGGTCAATGCGGGAGAGAAAAATCGAAGCCAGCTCGCCGATCGTGAACTTCGGCTCGGTTTTTGTGCCCGAGTTGAAATAGATGTGCAGGTATCCCACCGGATCCATTGCCACGATGTCGAGGAGTCCATCCTCGTTCATATCCGCGATCGCAACCGAAACCGGCATGGGCGTCGGAGAGATCTTGCCGTCGGTTGTGAGGACCGGCAGGGACGTGCGTTCGCCCGCCAAAACGCCGGTCGAATCCACCCCGGCCCACAAATTGTCCCGGCGGACTCCGGACTCAAAACTCGGGTTTTCCACCGTGTTCTTCGGTGCGGCCGGAGCCGGAGGAGCCTGAGAATAAACGGACACAGCAGTGCCCGCAAGAAGGCATGAGAGGAGGAGCGCGAGGAAACGCATGCAACGTATATCCTCAATGAGCCGACAGAAATCAATCCGCATTTCCAAATTTTTCCCCGGCGCTTTGCCGGTCAAAGCAGGGGCGGAGCCCCGTCAGGCAATGGCGCACCTGCGAGCACATCGTCGCGGGCTCCACAATTTTTTCAGAGAGGTGCCAAACATTGCCAGGGCGCTCAAGTCCGCGGGCTATGCCACTGCGAGCATCGGCAAATGGCACCTTGGCAAAGAACCGTTCTGGCCTGAGAAACAGGGATTTGATCTCAATATTGGCGGTTGGGACAAGGGAGCACCGTCGTCATATTTCTCCCCATACAAAAACCCGATGCTGAAGGATGGCCCCCAGGGCGAGTTCCTCAGCGACCGGCTGGCCGCCGAGGCTGTCAAATTTATTGAGTAAAACAAAAACCGACCCTTTTTCCTCTGCCTGCCACATTATGCCGTCCACCAACCGATAGCAGCCAAGCCCGGGGTCATTGCGAAATACAAGGCCAAATCCATTCCGGACTCCCTGCATAAAAATGCGATTTATGCGGGCCTGATCGAAAGCGTGGACGACAGCGTGGGCACCCTGATGGCCAAATTGGATGAAGTCAAACTCAGCGACAACACGATCGTGTTCTTTTGCTCCGACAACGGCGGGTTGATCGGACCGACTTCCAACAAACCGCTGCGCGCTGGTAAAGGCTCTGCTTACGAAGGCGGCGTCCGCGTCCCCCTGATTGTCAAATGGCCGGGCGTGACCAAACCCGGAAGTGTTTGCGTCACGCCGGTCATCGGCGCGATCATTTGTGGCGACGGGCTAGAGCAGTTTAAATAAACACATGGCTGTTTTGAAAGAGGAGCGCTGTGGCCGCGTCCGTGTCGGACGCGCCTCTGAGACTCATCTCACCATGCTCTCCGCCAACACGCCCGGCACGGGCGGGGCTAGTTTTACTTTAAACTGCTTTAAAGCAGACGCCCCCGTTCGGCGCCACGCACGTTCCTTGATTGGAAATCAGATTAGCGGGTTGCTGTCGGCCGTTCAGACCGTGAGGAAGCGGAACGCGCGGTCGGGGAATCCGGGGAGTCCCTCGTGGCCGTAGTCGGGATAGATCGCGGATTCTTTTTCCGAGCGGATGTTGTTGAATACGGCGAACTGTGTGGATGGCGGGCAGATGTTGTCCATCAGTGTGAGGGCCATGAGGACGCGGGCGGTGATCCGCGGTGCGAGGTGGTGGACATCAATGTAGCCGAGGGTGTTGAAAATTTCCTCCTCGCGTTCATGGAGCGGGTCGAACATCCGGAGATACGTCCGGAGCTCGGCGTAGGCGTCCTTGGCGAGGTCCATCTCCCAGACGCGTTTGTAGTCGGAGAGGAACGGAAACATTGCGATACAGCGTTTGATGCGAGGTTCGAGCGCAGCACAGGCGATCGCGAGCGCCCCGCCCTGGGATCCGCCCATGCAATACAGTTCGCTGACTTCGGGAAATCCTGCGAGCACGCGGGCGAGTTGGACGGTATCGAGGAAAATCTGGCGGAAGAGGAGCTTATCCGGAGATTCATCGAGTCCGCGGATGATGTGCCCGTTGTGGGTGTTCCCGCGCACGCCGCCGGGGTCTTCGCTTCGTCCGCCCTGTCCGCGGCAGTCCAGCCCCGCTACGGCCATGCCTTGACTGACAAACGGCAGCTTGTCCTGCCAGTCTCCGCTGTGTCCGCTGTAGCCGTGAAAAAGGAGGAGACCGGGGGCCGGGGCGGCGTGTTGCGCCGGACGCAGGTATTTCGAGTAAATCCGCGCGCCGCCGACGCCGGTGAAATACAGGTCGAATGTCTCGACGCCCTTCGCGCCGAGCGCGTCGCAGGGAATGAGCTCGGGAGCAGGGTCGGTGGCATCGAGCTCCGCGAGCGCGCGTTTCCAGTAGTCATCAAAATCCTCCGGGCGGGGATTGATCCCGCGGTATTTGCGGAGTTCGGCGAGTGGCTTGTCGAGTATCGGCATGATTTTCAGGGAAGAAAATCCAGGACCGGTTTCGGGTAGATCCCAAGAAGCAGAATCAACGCGGCAAGAAAAGCGATCGTGAAGCGGGCCAGAGGCGAAACCTCGATCGGCGGCGCCGCTTCGGGAGCGGGCTGCCAATACATCGCGCGGATCACTTTGAGATAATAGTAGAACCCGCATGCCACGGTCACCACGCCAAGAATTACCAGCACATAGTGCTGCTGCTGCATGGCGGCAACAAAGATGAAAAATTTCCCGAGGAAGCCGATCGTGAACGGGAGTCCGGCCAGCGAGAGCATGGCGATCAACAGGGCGAGGGCGAGCCCCGGAGCACGTCGCCCGAGGCCGTTGAAATGGGAGATGTCATCGCCTCCGGAGGCTTTGGCCACGGGCACAAGGACAAGGAACGCGAGGAAGGTCATGAGCAGGTAGGCCGCCAGGTAGAACACCACCGCACGGCCCGCACCCGGAGCGCCCAGGCTCGCCACGCCAACGAGCAGGTAGCCGGAATGCGCGATGCTCGAATAACCCAGAAGCCGCTTGAGATTTGTCTGCGGCATCGCGGCGAGGTTCCCGTAGATCAGCGTCAGGCCGGCGAGAAACACGAGTGCGCTCACCAGCTTGGCCGCAATGGCCGGGGCGATGAAGAACGGCTCGATGACCCGCATCAGGACGACAAAGCCGAGCGCCTTCGACCCCACGGAAAGGAACGCCGTCACCGGCGTCGGCGCGCCCTGGTAAACGTCCGGCACCCAGAACTGGAACGGAGCCGCGCCGACCTTGAATCCGAGCGCCACCATCACGAGCCCGATGCCGAAAAGAAGCGCCGTCTGGCTGGCCACCGGGACCATCCCGAGAACGAGCGAGATCCCCCGCAGGCTCGTCTGCCCGGTCATTCCAAAGATCCAGGTGATCCCGTAAACGAGAAACCCGGTCGAGAGCGCGCCGAGAATCAGATATTTTGTTCCCGCCTCAAGGCTGGCCATGCTCCGCCGCATGTACGCGACCTGGATGTAGAACGAGATCGTCACGAGCTCGAGCGCGCAGAAGATCATCACAAAATCCGCCGCCGAGGCCATCCACATCAGCCCGGCACAGGTGAAGACCGGAAGGATGAAAAACTCGCCGAGCCCGGCGCCCGGTTGGGAGCCCGGAATGAAGCGCTCGACGACCGGCGCGTATTCGATCGCGAGCACGAGCGTCAGAATCGTCGCCACCAAGGCGAAGCGCTTGAAAAAAAGCGCAAGAGCATCGGTCTCGTAGAAACCGTTCGGTACCGGCCAAAGCGGCGAAGGGTGAAGGAAAAATGTCGCCGCAAAGAAAATCGCGAGCCAGGAAATGGCAATGCAGGCAAGGATCCGCTTGTCAATCCGGACAAAAAACGAATCCGCAAGAAGAAGGATGATGCCCAGGAAAAGAACGCAGAATTCGGCTGGGAAGCTTGGGATCATAGCGAGGCGGTCCCGATGAGTTTGAGGAGGAGTCCGGGGAAAAACCCGGTGACGAGCATCACCACGATCAGGGCGGCGACGGCGATTCTTGCCGGACCGGAGATTTCATTCAGGCCGGCCCAGCGGTCGTTGAGCGGGCCGAAGAAGATCCTGCGGTAGGCGCGAAGCATATAGACGGCGGAGAGGACGACGCCCCAGACCGCGCAGACCGTGGCGATCTGGTAGTTGTTGAGCTGGAAAATTTCCCTGCCATCGGCGGAGATTCCCATGAGGAGATCGCCGCCGACAAAGGATCCGAAGAAAACAAGGAGCTCTCCCGCAAAGCCCACAAACCCCGGCAGTCCGATCGCGGCAAAAGCGGCGAACCCGAAGAGGAGCCCGAATGCGGGCATCGGTTTGGCGAAGCCGCCCAACTCGGCGAAGTCGAGCGTGCCGGTGCGCTCGCGGAGCTCGCCGCTAAGGGCGAAGAGCGCCGCGATCGAGAGCCCGTGGGCGAAGAGCATCAGCGAGGCCCCGGTGAGGCTCAGGACGTTGAGCGCGGCAAAGCCGAGGAAAATATAGCCCATGTGCATGACGCTCGAGTACCCGAGCATCCAGTCGAGCTTGCGTTGCGAGATCGTCACGTAACCGACATAGAGGATGTTGCCGACCAGCAGGACAAGGAGGAGGTTCGAGAACTCGAGCACCGCGGCAGGAAAAAGCGGCGCCGCGATCCGGATCAAACCGTAGAGCCCGAATTTTTTCAGCACGCCCGCATGGAGCATCGCGGCCGGGGCGGGGGCGCTGGCATACGCCTGCGGGGCCCAGGTGTGGAAGGGGAAGAGCGAAACGAGGATTCCAAACCCGACCAGCAGCAGGAGGTAAACCCAGTTGGCCTCGGGCAGGAACCCGGTGTCGGCGAGGCCGACGATCGCGCGAAGATCGAACGTCCGCATGCCATCCGGCTGGATCAGGTAGAGCCCGATGAGGCCGAGCAGGAGGACGAAGCTGCCGAGCGCAAGGTAGATCGTCGCCTTCCACGCCGCCGCCTGGCGGTCGCCGGATCCCCAGATCCCGATCAGCAGAAACGTCGGGATCAGGGCGAGTTCGTGGAACATGTAGAAGAAGAAGAGATCGATCGAAGCGAAGGCCCCGATCCCTCCGGCCGAGATGAAAAGCAGGCTCGCGTAAAACCAATGGGGGCTTTTCTCCGGCGTGCGCGCGACCGCGATCGCCGCCACCGTGACGAGCGAGGTCAGCAGGAGCATGAGCAGGCTGAGACCGTCAACTCCCAGGGTGAAATGGATCCCCATGGCGGGAATGACCGGGAGCGAGGAGACGAACTGGTAGGGCTGCCCGCTCCCCGTCTGGTAGAACGCGAGGAGAATAAAAACGAAGACGAGGTTGGTCGCCGAACCGACGAGCGCGGTGAATCGCGCGGGCGCTCCGGCAAGGATGAACGCGACGGCAAACAGCGGGACAAGGATGAGGAAAAGAAGCGGGCTCATCGGAAAATCATCAGGTAAAGGAGCCCGAGCACGCCGGCCCCGAAGAAGAAGGCATACGCCTGGATGTTCCCAATCTGCAGGAACCGCAGCACGAACCCGCACGCCCACGCCAGCTTGCTCGGAACCTGCACAACGAAAAGATCCACGATCCAGCGGTCGGCCCACGAAAGCACAAACGCCCCGCCGTCCTGAATGTTTTTCACCGCCCAGGCGTATCCGTCGTCAATGTAAAGGCGGTTGGCGAAGAGGGGGATCGAGACCGGGTCTTTGGAAGCGTTCCCATAGAGCATCCACGCGAGCGCGACCCCGCCAAAAAAGAGGACATACAGGATCGGGTGCAGGAGGGAAGGCACCTGCCCGGGCTCGGTGACGTGGAAAAAGATTTTCTCGATGAACGGGAAGCCCGCGATGAGAGCCGGAATCGCGAGACAGGCGAGCGGGATGAGCATGACGGCCGGAGACTCGCAGGCGTGCTTCGCGTGCTCGCCGCGAGGTTTCCCAAGGAACACCACAAACAGCAGCCGGAACGTGTAGAACGCCGTGACTCCGGCGGTGGCGACGGAGAGCCAGCCAAGGAACGGGTGCGCGACAACCGCCCAGGCGATGATCAGATCCTTGCTGAAGTAGCCGCTGGTGAACGGGCATCCTGAAAGCGCCAGACCGCCGGCAAACATCGTGAGGAACGTGAATGGCATCTTGTTTTTCAGCGCCCCCATTTTCCAGATATTCTGCTCGTGGTGCATCCCGACGATCACGGAGCCCGCGCAGAGGAAGAGCAGGCACTTGAAGCAGGCGTGCGTGAACAGATGGAATATCGAGACGTCGGACGTCGGGGCCGACGCGATCCCGAGCACCATGTACCCGAGCTGCGAAATCGTCGAATACGCGAGGATCCGCTTGATGTCATCCTGCTGGGTCGCCATGAGCGCCGCCGCGAAACACGTGATCCCGCCGACCCACGCGATCACATCGAGCGCATGAGGCGCCGCCTCCAGGATCGGAAAAATCCGGGCGAGCATGTAAACCCCGGCCGCGACCATCGTGGCGGCGTGGAGGAGCGAGGAGACCGGCGTCGGGCCCTCCATCGAGTTCGGCAGCCACACATGAAGCGGCATCTGCGCGGACTTGCCGACCGTGCCGCAGAAGAGCAGCACGCAGGCCACGGTGAGGTAAATCGGATTCTTTGCGAAATCCCCGACGCCACCGGTCAGCTCGCCGAACATCAGCGTGCCGGTCGCGGCCCAGAGAAACAGGATGCCGAGCAGAAACCCGAAGTCTCCGATGCGGTTCACAAGGAACGCCTGCTTGGCGGCGTCCGCCGCGCTGTCTTTCTTGAAATAGTGTCCGATGAGGATGTAGGAGCTCAGCCCGACGAGCTCCCAGAAGAGGAACATCATCACGAAATTGTCGGCGAGCACGATGCCGAGCATCGAGAAAAGGAAGAGCGCCAGCCCCGCAAAATACCTCCAGTATCCTTCCTCGGTCTTCATGTAGCCGATCGAATACGTGAAGACGAGCGTGGCAATCGTCGTCACCACCACCAACATCACCTTGCTCAGATGGTCCACCGTCACCCCGATCGGAATCCGCAGCGCCCGGCCGAAATCCATCCAGTAAAACCCGAGCGATCCGGTCGGGTCCGGCTGCGCGAAAAGCCACCAGCTGAGAACACACCCGAGGGCGGCCGACCCGATGGCGAGGCCCGCGCTGAGCCGCTTCGAGAGCCGCCCGACAAACAGAATCCCTGCCGCCGCGGCGAGCGGAGTCAGGAGGATGATCCAGGGAACGGTCGTCGTGTTCATCAAAACTTCAGGGTGTCGAGGTCTTCGACGCGCGTGGTTTGCCGCGCCCGGTAGAGGGCGACGATGATCGCCAGGCCGACCGCCACCTCGGCGGCCGCGACGGTGATGATAAAGAAGACAAAAACCTGCGCGCTGTAGCCGGGGAACCCGTCCTGCCCGAGGTGGAAGCGCGAGAACGCCACGAGCGAAAGATTCGCCGCGTTGAGCATCAGCTCAAGCCCCAGGAAAATGATGAGAATATTCCGGCGCAGCAAAACTCCCGCCAGCCCGATCGAGAAGAGAAGGCCGCTGACAAAAAGGTAATTGGCGAGGGTTGGCACGTTAGGAAAATGTGAAATGCGGAATGCGAAATGCGGAATGGGGAACGTCGGGAGGGCACGCATCCTGCGTGTCGGACATCCGGCATCCTGCCGGATGCCAAAAATCTCCCGCCTCTGAAAACTGAAAACTGAAAACTTCCCCCGGCTTCATTTCAGCTCCCTCCGGCTGAGGACGACGACTCCGACGGTGGCGACCAGAAGCAGGACGCCTATGATTTGGAACGGGAGGTTGAAATAGCGGAAGAGCGAGAACCCGACCTGCGCGACGTCGTTGACCGACGGGTCTGCCAGGGCGGGCTTCGTCTGCTGGAGTGCCGGGAGCGAGAAAATCACCTGCGTGAGCACGGCCATGAACCCGCCCGCGACGATCCCGCCGCCGGTCCATGCGGCCAGTTTCACCGGACGGCGCTGATCGGCACGAAGATCCAGGAGCATGATGATGAAGAGGAAGAGCACCATCACAGCGCCGGCATAAACAAGCACCTGCACCACCCCGATGAAAAACGCGTCCAGCGTCACAAAAAGCGCCGCGAGGCCGACGAACGCCATCACAAGGCTCATCGCGGCGGACACCGGGCTCCGAAAAAAAACCACTCCCAACCCGAAGGCCAGGGTCAAAGCGGCAAAGATCCAGAAGAGGGCAAGCGGCATAGTGGCTATGAATTTTTAACAGGAGCGCGGACGGACGGCTACTTTTTTTCGTTCCACTTGTTGACCAGTCCCGGCATGACTCCGCCCAGTTCGTGGAGCTTCGCCTTGTGATGGACCATTTCCGCCCGGCTGTAGCCGGTGATCGAGTAATCCTTGCGCAGGAAGATCGCCTGCTCGGGACAGACTTCCTGGCAGAGCCCGCAGTAGATGCAGCGGGTCATGTCAATGTCGAATTCTTCGGGCCGCTTCTCGACTTTCCCCCAGCGCTCGCCTTCCGGGATTTCCTCGGGTTTGATCGTGATCGCGCGGGGCGGACAGATGAATTCGCACAACTGGCAGGCGACACACCGCTCGCGCCCCCACTCGTCTTTCACAAGCGTCGGAGCGCCGCGGTACCATTCGGGGAGATGGGCGTCCCACTTTTCCTCCGGGTATTGCATCGTGACCTTGGTCCGCCCGAGGAGGCGGTTCACGAGGTGCCCGAGGGTGATCGCGAGCCCGGCAATGATCGCTGGCAGATACAGCCTCTCGGCAAACGTGAGTTGTGGTCGTTGGACAGCCAGTGCCATGAGAGTTTGCTACCAAGGTTCGCCCCGCCTGACAACTGCGGACTCAAAAATTGCCGCGAGAAACAGAAGACCCGCACAGAAGCTGAACAAAGTCAGGCAGAACTGGGTGTCGGTATATCTCTGGATGCTCATGCTGTGAACGAGCGCCACGGTGAGGGTGATGGCGAAGTTGTAGCTGAAGAGCCAGATGCCCAGCCAGAGAAGAGGAATTCTGCCGGCCGGCGTGTCGCGCTTTTTACCCCGGAGGAATCCGGCAACCAGGAACAGGATGAGGACAAAAACATACGCGGCATTCACCACGCTCAAATAAACCATCATCAAATCCTGCCGGTAGGGTTCATTGGTGGCGATGACGCATCGCACCGCTTCCATGTAATCCCGGAACGGCCCCCATCCCCGGAATTCCTTCAAAAATTCCGGGTCGGCGTGGATGGCGGCCGCCTCGGCATACCATTTGTGGAACTGGAGCGTGCTGCCGGCGCGCGTGAGCTTGCCGTCGCAACGGTAAAACACGCTCAGCTCGCGGAGGATTTTCCACAGCATTTGGAATGGCTGCCCGAGCCAGGCCCGCAGGTAGTAATGCCGGTAGAACCGGTCCGTCCCGCCCGGCTGGTCCTGGAAAAAAATCTGGGCCTTGTAGTTCGCCTCGCCATACATGAATTCATCCGGGTTGAACCCGAGCGTGCTGTAGGGTTTCCGGATTTTTCCGCTGAAAGTTTCACGGAATTTGTCCGCGGTGGCGAGGAGGATCTCGCGGGGGAAGGGCGGCTCGCCGGGCTTCTCCAGATCCCGCCGGATCTCGTGCTCGACCAAATCCGCATGCACAAAGAACAACTGCTCGCTGATGAGCGCGGACGCTCGGGGACGGAGCGAGGAAAGAATCGCGTCGGGCAGAACAAAAAGCACGGTCCCGGCCAGCGCGCCCAGGGCTCCGGCGGCAAAGGGGACCGCCTTCCATTTTCCCCGGGCGCAAAAAAGAACGATCAGAAACGGCAGCCCGCCGCTCACCAGCGCAAGCCCCCAGATCGGCTTCAGGACGTAGAGGCCGAAGGAGACAGCCGTCAGGAATGTCCCCCACCAGATCGCGAGCGGCACCGACTTCCGGATGAGCGAGCTTTCCAAAAAGCTCACCGCCCCGAAAAGATGCAGCGCGATCAAAAACGGATAGATCGCCTCGGGCCGCATCGAGTGCTCGAAAAATATCGGCTGCATCGAGAGCAAAAGCCCCCAGACCAACCCGAGCCCCAGCACGGCATGCCACGCCGTGATCCGCCAATCCCGGGGCAAAAAGACCTTCAGCCGCAGCCACGTCAGCCAGAAAACAAGACCGCCTGCCAGGCCGAGAAGGTGTTGCGCGATCGCGATCGAGGAGAAGGTTCCCGACGTTTTCAGCAGGCTCCAGACGAACAAGGCGTAGGGAAAATTCCGGTGGGAAGGCACATACTTTCCGTCGGCGAGCAGCGCAAGCGCCGGGAGGATATAACCGGCCGAGTCCCTGTTGGTGACGGGAACCTGCGGAAGGGAGAACCGCAGCCAGGCACCGAGCAGGAAAAGCCCGAGCACCGCCGCGGCGAACCACGGCCGGTAGCGGCCGCTCTCAAAGAACGAACGCAGGCGGGTTCCCTCCTTTTCGCATTCCATCACGAGGCGCGCCCGGGCAGTGCCTGGGCTCTTTCGGTCGCGGGCGGGTGAGGGGGAAGGCTGCGCACCATGAGGTTGCTGAGAGGCTCTTCCGGCTTGTCAATGACATCCAGCACCACGGCTTGCAGGAGGAGCTGGAACCCCAGAACCACCGGCAGGATCGCGAGGGCAATCGTCCCCGCGGGATGGTTGCCGTCGGTCGCGAAATTCTCCGCCCACTTGACGGCCCCGAATCCCGCGCCTCCAAGAAACAAAAGCCCTCCCGAAACCAGGAACAAGGTCACCATGTTGATGTCGTAAATGAAGTACCTCCACCAGACCCGGCTGACAAGGCCGAGGACAAGCTTCGGCGGGAAGCTGAAGAGAATTTTCAGCGGGTTGAGCGAGCTGGGTTCGTTGTTGTAGCGGGCGGGGATCGGAACGTCGCGCACGACCGCACGGATGATGTTGAGCTGGACGAGGAGGCCGATTTCAAAAAAGTAGCGTTTGTGCAGGCGCTCGAAATTGAGGATTTCGAGGGCGCCGCGCCGGATCGCAAGGTACCCGTTCGTCGGGTCGGAGATGTTCCAGAACCCGCTTGCCGCCTTGGCCAGGAACGTGAGCCCGAAGTTCCCGATCCGCCGGACGGCCGGCATCGTGCCGAGGGCCGCGAGATCGTAGAACCGGTTCGCCTTGGTGAAATCCGCGTGGCGGAGCAGAAGCGGCTCGACCAGGCGGGGCAGCCATCTGTGCTCCATCTGCCCGTCGCCGTCCATCTTCACAAAAATCTCGGCGTCGGTTTTCAGCGCGGCGGCGAATCCGGTGATGACCGCTCCTCCGACTCCTTGGTTCCGCTCATGGCGGATCACGCGCAGGCGCGGGTCGCCCACGGACTTCTCGAGGCCGTCGCAGCAGTGCTCCGGGCAGGCGTCATCCACGGCAAAAACATAGTCCGCGACTTCGAGGGCGTTGCGGACGACCTCGACAAGCGAGTCGCGCACGCGGAAGCACGGGATGATCACCGCGATTTTCTCATGCGGAGCCGGACAAATTTCATGGGGCACTTCGGACATATTCGCGGTAGGGGACGATGCGAAATCCCTCCCGGAGAGTCAAGTTCAGCCGCTCAAGCGTCCTGTGGCGGTTGAAGTAAAGAAGGGCGTTCATGAGCGGGTTGCCGCGCACCCCCCGGTTCATGACCCGCTCCTGTGCGGCATCAATGTCATAGGGATGAAAATACCCGAGAACCGGGATCCCCTGCCGCGCACAAGCGCGGAAGCGGCGGAGAAGCCAGGCGGCGGGAAGGCAGCGGAAATACGTCCCCGCGGCGAACGGCACCGCCAGCGGCCCGAACCGGCCCATGCTCACCGGCATTTCGAGAACGCGTCCGAAGCGGCGCGGCACGGCGCCGAATCCCGGCCACCCGTAGAGCGGATTCTTCGCGGCCAGCACCGAGCTGGAATATTCCAAACCCAGCGACCCGAGCACTTCGTAGGCCCATGCGGTCGAGGGAATCATCGAGAGCACCGGCGCCCGGAAGCCGGCGATCTCCGCCGCGGGCGCGGCGCCCAGGATCGCCTCGCGGTTCCGCTCGAGATCACGGCGCAACTCGCCGGGCGACATCTCGTCCAACCGCCGGTGGGAATCGGTGTGGCACGCCAGCTCATGCCCGGCCTCATGCAGCGCCCGGATCGCCCCGGGGAATTTCCGCGCCACCCCGCCGACAATAAAAAACGTCGCCTTTTGCTCGCCCAGCCACCGCACGTAAACATCCAGCAGCTCGGGCAGCGAAGTGCTGCGGAACAGACGGCCCGGCGGGTCCGCGTCGAATTCCTCGACGTCCACACTGAACAAAAAAAGCGGCTTCACGTCCCGGCCCCTTCCGGAAATGGACGGAATAAATACCCCTCGGGCAGATCGAAAGCCGGCGCGGGATTCGCGCGGACAAGCCCGATCAGGCTGTCGGCTCGAAAGGACAGCCCCAGCCCGGCCCGCTCGGCGCAAAATATGGCCGCGTAAATCGCCCGCCAAGGCACGGGGAGAAAGGCGATCCGCCGGTCCTGAAGCGCGGCAATTTCGCGGAGCAGGTCACGGAAGAGGATCGGCCGCGGGTGCGCCGCGCTGTGCGGGCGCGCCGGAAGCGCGAGGCTTCCGCCCGCCACTCCGGCCACCAGTCGCGCAAGGTCGCCGTGGTGCGCGAGGTATTGCGGAAACTTTCCGCTGCCGATCATCGGAAGCACCGACAGCGCGCGCACCGCCCGACAGAGCGTGGCGAAAAGCCCGCCGGGCGGATCTCCATAGATAAGGCCCGGACGGATCACCGTGCCGCCCGCTTCCAGCACCGGCTTTTCCACATCCAGCTTCGCCCGCCCGTAAAGCGAGTGGCAGCCTTCGTAAGAGCTCATCGAAGAAATGAAAACAAACCGCGCGCCATGCGAAACTGCCTCCCGCAACAGCGCCAGACTGCCCTCGACATTGACCCGATGGATTTCCTCCCATCCGCGTGCCCGGAAATCATACGCGCAGTGGACAACCGCGCCGACGCCGGTCCAGTCGAGGGATTCCAGACCGCCCGCGAGCTCGTAACGCGACCCGGCTTCCGCGCCGCGCTGCCAGGCGGCCGCCTCGCAACCGCTCTCCCGGAAATGGCGCACAAGCGTCGAACCAAGGTATCCGCGCGCTCCGGTGATGGCGACGCGGAGACTCATAAGCACGCCGCCGCGGTCCCGATGCGGTGGGCGTTGGCCATGATGTTGAGGGCCATCGTCGTGGCAGGGATGCTGGGAAATGTCGAGGCGTCCACCAGATGGATGCGGTCCCATCCCGGCAGGCGGCCGAGCGGGTCGGTCTCCCATTCCGACGGATTCTTCCGCATCGGGAACCCTCCGCCCGAGTGGTAGCTGCGCCCCGGGTCCGCAAATTGCAGCGCCGGAAGGATCGGCACCCCGCGGAGCCGGTGCGCCTGTGAGAGAAGTTTGAGGCCAACCTTGACCGCCTGCGACAGGCCCGGGCCGCGTTTGTTCGCCTCAAGCCGCAGCCTCGGACGCTCCCCGGCCTCCAGCTCGACAGAAAATGTCCGCGAATCCGCCGAATGCAGAAATCCCTGCATGATGAGGACCCGTCCGAAGAACTGCCCGGCTGCCCACGGATTGGAAAGAACAAACCTCAGCGGCGTCTGCATGAGCGCCCGTTTGAGGTAGTCGCTGTAGCTGAAAACCTCCAGGTGGATGAGATGCCTGCTGATCTTGGGGTCGCGGATTTCCATGTAGAGCTGCGAGAGCGTGTGAAGCGGCTCGTCCCGCACCCCGCGTGTCAGCGGACCGCGCAGGAACGGATAGATGAAATACTGGCTGTCCTTCATCACCACCTTCCTGCCGATCGCGCCGCGCGAGCGCAGGACAAGCCATGCCGTGGGCAGGATCCCCGTGCCCACAAAGACCCGCCCGGCCTCGAAGCGGGCAGGCCCGCCGGTCCGAAAATCGGTCGTATGGATGAGCACCTTGTTCCCGGTTTGCTCCAGCCGTTCGACCCGCTGGCGATCGATGTAATCCACCCGCCCGCTCTTCCGCATGTCCTCAAGCGTGTGGGCGGTCGAGTAGATCAACCCGTAGGGACACCCGTAAAGGCAGCGCCCGCAATACACGCACCCCGGCCCCCCGTTGCGCCCGCCCGTAAAAACCGCCTGCCGGGACCGCCCGAAACGGATGTCGTCCGGGCAGCTCTTTTCCAAATCCCGAACGAAGCTTTCGATCTGACGCGAAAACTGCAGCGGCTCCGGCTTGGAACAATAGGAGGGCAGGATCTCAGCCAGCCCGTCGGGCGCGCCCGCCGCCGTCGGCAGCCAGTCGAAGATCGCCCGGTAATGCGGCACGAGATCCTCATACGGAAACGGCCAGTCGCGGATGTCGTCGGGATGCACCGGCAGCAACGAGGCCCCCCACACGCTGCTCAGCCCGCCCTGCGCCAGCGAATAATGAAACGGG
>JBAXTX010000003.1:0-41829 GCA_037129975.1 Verrucomicrobiia bacterium
GGGGAGCGGGGTCAGCACGATGGGGGATGATCTCAAATGTAGGCTTGCTCCTGTGGAGAACGAGATACCTCTGGCCCTCCGCAATTCGCCGGATGATTCTGGGAAGTTCCAACCGCAACTGCTTGGTGTTGATGATTTCGGATGCGGCATTCATATTCAACTCAAGATAACTTTTGCCGGGCGCGCGTCAAGTGATTTTGGGGAAACCTGATCCGCGGAAACCCCGATCCGCACGTAGGCGCAATCAATGGAGGGATGTCCCCCCGGCATCCGCTCTGCCACTGCAAATGGGCAGCGCGGGCGCTGCTCCTCCCATTATCTATCGTTTGTCGAGTCGCCCTCCCTGTGCCCAGCGGCCTTGCCCGCGGATTTGGGGATGCGTTTTGGCACGCTGCCGCCTTTGGTCATTTCGGCATTTTATCCAAAGACCATTCTTTCAGTGAGGCGCTAGGTTTATCCAGACCGGTTATCAGTCGGTGGCGGATGAATCCAATGAGGGGATTCATCTCCATTTGACTGTGGCCACTCAGGAAGATCAGAGCATTTTGATTGTCAGAGGGAAGGTGTAGGCTTCGCCGTTGCTGGCTTTGACCGAGCCGATGATGACGAATACGAGCCATGCGATGCCCGCGGCGAACGGCAGGATAATGGGCACGACGAGACAGGATCCGAAGGCGGCCAGGACGACAGAAACAACCATCCAGATGGTCCAAGAGATCTGGAAATTGAGAACATTGCGGCCGGCCGCATCGATCGCCGCACTTTCCGGCTTTTTGACGAGCCAGATGATGAGGGGGCCGAGGATGTGTCCGAGCGAGGGGATGACGAGACCGGCGAGGGCGCTGAGATTCAGGAAAAGAATCCATTGCTGTTCTGTGATACCGCCGGGAGCTGGCTGCTGCGGAGCGGGTTCTTGAGTCAGGGGAGGTTGCGGAATGGGATTTTCCATATGATATATTTTAGCAATGATCGCACTCGGCGGGAAGAAAATATCTCGCGGGCGAAGAATTCAGTCCCAATCCGGCGAAAACTCTAGAGCAGGGCGAAAACCGCTTTCCTCAGGACAAACGAACGAAGTGATACCACTGGAGCGGGTCGAGGAGGAAGTCCCGCACGAGGGATTGAGCGACCTTGCGCGTGCAATCCTCGAGAGCCTCGGTGCGCGGGCGGCTCCGGTCGGCGGTCACAGGTTCGCCGGTGTGGAGGGCATACCTTCCCGCCGCGGTCCGTCGCACGTTGACGGGAATAACCGGGCAGCAGGTCATCCATGAGAGAATGGCAGGGGCCATGGAAAACGGGATTGTCCCGCCGGGCAGATGGATGTCGAGCGAGCGTCCGCCGGTTGGCCTGTCCACGAGCATGGCGGTGAGGCGACCGCCCTCGATGGCCTCCACCGTGCGCAGCGAGGAAAACGCATCGTTTCCGAGTTCGATCGTTTCCGCTCCCCAGCGCCGTCGGTAGTCGGCCCGCCAACGCGTGAGTTCGGACGTCGGCTCGGCGTCGGTGACAATGCTTACGGGCAGCCCCATTTGGGTGAGAGACAGTGCGCCGAACTCAAAAAAACCAAAGTGCCCGGAAGCGAGTATCCCTCCGGACTTGATGTCGAGAGGCTTCCCCACGATGTCCGCCAGCGCGAAGGCTTCTTCCCGTGACCGGCTGGCGAGCCAGAAGTAGTCCGCGAGTGTCGTGGCGAAATTTTCAAACACCCGTGCGGCACCGTCCGCCGGATGGTCGAGCAACGCGAGGTTGCTGGCGACGACCCGCAAGATCCCCGGCTGGGTCGCGCAATACGCCTTGGCGACGAGCATGCCGATCATCCGACTGCCCCGTCGTCCGCTCAGCGCCGCGGTCCGGCAGAGAAAAGAAAATGCCGCGCTCGTATAGCCGAGGCGATAAGCCAGCCGCTTGGTGTGAGGTTTCGGACTCTCCCTCGTCATATCACGTCTTTTCCGCGCGGGATCACACAGCGGAAGCCTTCCAGCGCGAGTCCCGCCAGAAGGAGTTCGAGCACTTGCGCGCTGTTGCGTCCTGGTCCTTCGTGCATCAGCAGAATGGCCCCGGGGTTGACTCGGCGCAGGATCCGTGCCGCCACTTCGCCGGGAGCCCTCCCGGGGATTCCGTCGAGTCCGTCGGCCGACCATCCGGCCACCCGCAGCCACGCGCGGGCGGCGGCGGGGTGAACACAGGCGTTCGTGAGTCCGGCGGGGGAGCGGAACCACGAGGGGGAGACCCCTGCGGCGACCCGGATGGCATGGCTGCAGCGCACGATCTCGTTGCGGATCGCGCAGCAGGGCAACGTCCAGAAAAGACCGGAGGGATGTGTGTGGGTGTGATTCTCCAAAGTGTGCCCCCCGGAAACAATCCGTCGGCAGAGCGCACGGTTCCCATCCACCTTTTTTCCCACGACGAAGAACGATGCAAGTGCGCCGTGGCTTTTCAAAATTTCGAGCAACTGCGGGGTTTGTCCAGGATCCGGACCGTCATCAATCGTCAGCCAGACCTCCTTTTTTTTCGTGTCGAAATGACGGGCGACCGGGCCGTTGAGGTCGCTGTTTCTGAGGAGTGTGGGGCCGAGGCGCAGGATTTCGTGGGCCGCCCAGGCGGCGGCTCTGGCTCGCCCGCGCAGGAGAACGGTTGCCCCGAGGGCGATCCCCCGAAGAGCCCGGATCTGTCTTCGTTTCGTCATCGGCGGCATCGCATGGATATGAGAGCGGGGATACGCGGAAGCATTTCGAAACACAAGCGCACATGAACGCGGGTGAGAAGCAGATTGTCCCGGAAATACCGGAAGTGCGTCACTCCTCCCTCCGAGCGGGCGGGATATCGCACCGGCACCGGGACGTTGATTGTCGGCACGCCGGCCCAGAGCAGACGCACCGCCATCACCGTGTCGAAATCAAACCGCCGCCCGCCCCGCCTGGATTCCAGAACCCGCAGGGCGGGCGCGATCGGGTAGATGCGAAACCCGAACAGCGCGTCGGCAGCGCCCATCCCCCAAGTCTCGATCAAAGCAAAAGCATTTCCGATTCGCCGTCCTTTGACCCGCTCGGATGGGGCCTCCGGACCGAAAACCGGCACGCCGGCGATGAGCGCCTCCGGCCATCTCTGCGATTTCTGAAAAAACTCCGGGATCGCCTCCGCGGAATGTTGGCCGTCGGCATCCATCACCAGCGCGTGGGAGAACCCGTCTGCCGCCGCCTCGCGAAATGCCCGGAGGACAGCCCCGCCCTTGCCGGAATTTTTCTCAAGAAGAATCACGCGGAAGCCTTCGCCCGCAACCTCCCGCGCGCGCTGACCGCTGCCATCGGTGCTGCCGTCCACCACGACCCAAACCGTGTCACAGTACTGCCTCGCCGACGCCATCGTCCGCAGAAGCTGTTCCCCGCTGTTGTAGCTCGGGAGAATGACAAGCGGCTTTCCCATCAGCCAGCAGGGCCCGCCAGCTCCTTGCGGAACCAAGCTTCGATCCTCCGGCTGAAATCCGGAGCAGTCTCGCCGGGGTCCGCATGGAAAATTTCTCCCGTTCGGATCGTGAAACGGAGCGGCACGTCTGCCGGGGTGAAAAGCGACACGCCTTTCGTCAGGTGGGTGCCGCGGTATTCGATGACCACGGTACGCACGGGAGCCCCGGTTCGCGCCGCCACAAGAGCAAAACCGTTTTTGAAGCGGTTGACCGGCGGCGTCAGCGTGCGCGTGCCCTCTGGAAAAACGAGCAGGTTTTCTCCGGCGCGAACCTTTTCGATCCCCTGCCGGACGAATCCCGGCCCGGAATCGTTTGTCACATACCCGCCGGCCAGGGCGCCGCCGCGGAGAAAAGGAT
Source organism: Verrucomicrobiia bacterium (assembly GCA_037129975.1). GTDB lineage: Bacteria > Verrucomicrobiota > Verrucomicrobiia > Chthoniobacterales > Terrimicrobiaceae > QYQL01. Next base: position 3,821 of record JBAXTX010000003.1, read on the forward strand.
TCCGCAAGAGGTCCGCGCGCATCACGCAGGCGGTCGGCGGAAGGTGGGCGATCAGGAACGCCGCGTCGAGCAGAGCCGGATGGTTCGAAACAATGATCGTTCCCCGCATGTCGCGCATGGCCTCGAACCCGCGCGCTTCGAGACGGAGCATGCCGGTGGCGCGCATCCACCACATGTGAATCCAGAAAAGCCTGCGGATCACGCGTTGTCCGGATCGTGAGGAGATCCCCGCGAGCTTCCAAGCCATCCACATCGGGAGGGAGGCCGCGCCCGCAATAGCAAAAAACATGGCGGCGGCGGCGATTTGTCCGCAATACTCAAAGAGCCTGAAGGCACGTCCTGCGGAACAGTGTCCGTCCGTCTCAATCATCCCGGAGTTCGCTCTTGTTGTCGCCATTTTGACGGAATCAGGGCATTCCCTGGCGGAGGCGTCCGGTTTCCTTGAGGGCCGTCACGGCCGCCTCAATTTGGGCCGGATACCATGCGGCCCACTCGGACGGTCTTCCGGCGATTCGCGTTGTCCAATTCGTTTCTCCGACCGCGCCGGGGATGTTGAAGCGTTCGGTCAACCCGAACAGATCGGTGATCAGGTGGACTGCCATCCACGAATTGCAGGCGAAAAGCCCGCGGATAAACGCGGCGTGGATCTCGGGCGTGAACGGCTGAGGGACGGGCAAATCGCGGCATCCGCAAAAGTCGAGCATCTCCCGCATCCGCCGCAATGCGGCATCGCGCTTGTCCGCATCCCCACAATCGGCAACCCAGGCGTCCCAGAATTTCCGGATTGGCGGATGGTCGTGCGTGGCAAATGTCGCCAGGCTGAGCCGCTGGTATTCGGCGCCGGGGATCATGCCGCCATCGTCGTCGCGTTCCCATTGCGGGATTTTAAAACCCGGGATGTCAAGCGACCGCAACACCGGACGCACATACGGAGCAACCTCGCCGAGATCCTCGGCGATCAGCCGGCGGGGACCGGTTTCCTCGATGAAAATTCGGAAAATCATTTCGCCCTGAAGCCGGTTCCTTTCCCGGTTTTCCTCCGTGCTGTCGTCGCGTTCGACGAACTCCGGCAGCGGTCCCCCGGTCAGCGCGCGAGCCTCGTCGGGAGTCAGATCGGTGAACCGCCCGTTCTCCTCCGGACGCCATGGGAAGCTGTAGATGCGGAAAAACCCGAGCGCGTGATCCACGCGCAAAAAGTGAAAGACCTCGCAGGCCGCGCCCAGCCGGCGACGCCACCACGAAAAATTATCGTGCGACATGGCCTGCCAATTGTAGAGCGGGAACCCCCAGTTCTGTCCCCATTGTTCCGTGAAAGGATCGCTCTTGAAAATCTTCTCGGGCGGTGCGCCGCTCGATCGCGCGAGATCGAAAATTTCCGGCAGGTTCCACACATCCGCGCTGTGGAGGCTCACGCCGACCGGGATATCCCCCACGAGCGCGACGCCCAGTTTTTCGCAGGCGGCCCGCACGGTCTTCCACTGCATCCGGGCGACCCACTGGACGTAGCGGTAAAATCGCACGAGATCGCGGAGCCGTTTTCTGTCGGGGGCGGGGAGATCCGCTTCCCATTCCTCCGCCATCGCCCGGCTCAAATGCTCCCTCGGCCAGCGCGAGGTCACCCCGGTGCCGTTCCATGCGACAAGCGCCCGGAACATGCTGTAGGGATCGAGCCAGTCGGCCTCGTCCTGCTCGAATTTCGCGAACGCCCGCACCCGTACGCGGTCGGACTTCCGGCTCCGGAAAACCCGGAACGCGGTTTCGAGAAGCGCGTTTTTGAGCGACTTGACCGCCGTATATTTCACCGGTCCATCGCGGAGCGCCTTCAGGTTATGGCGTGCGCAGACTTGCTCGAAGGCTTTCTGAGAGAGCTCGGGAAGCCACTTCGGAGTGGTCGTGATCGTCGAAGGTTCATAGGCCATCGAGCTGATGATGTTGTAGGGGCTGTGGTCGCTTCCGGTCTCGTTGACCGGAAGGATCTGCACCAGTCCGAATCCCTTCGCCGCCGCCCAACCGGCGAACTCGACCAGGGCCGCCGTGTCACCAACTCCCAGATCCGCCTGGCCGCGCAGTGCGCTCAACGGGCACAAAATTCCGGCCAGTTTGATGTCGGGCGAGAGATCCATTGAGCGAGCTTTTATCGCTTCCCTGAAAATGGTTGTCGAGAACGAACCACCCATCGCAAAACAGCCGGGGAAAGAGCGCTCTTGTCAGCTATCACCCGGAATAGGAAGATCCCGGAATAACCGCTTCTGCGTTCCGATCCGAAAAGAGAAATCCCCTCCCCCCTCAATTCCGAACCATGCAAATCACCTTTTTAGACCAGCCTGCATTGCGCCTCATTTCCGCGAAGGCCGGCACGTTTCCCAGTGGCATCAAGGATGCCTACGCCACAATCGAGAACAGGCTTCCCACGCTGAGCGGTCGAAAGATGTACGGCTTGGGATTCAGAACGGAGAACGGCTTCGAATACCATGCGGGACTCGTCCCCGAGAGCGAGCGGGAGGAACAGGAATTCGGCTTTCCCATTATCGAGATTCCCGCTGGTCCCTGTGTGTCCACGACACTCTTTGACTGGTTCGATAACACCGACCAGATTAGCGCGCTTATCGGCCTGATGATTGCACATTTCGGCACAGACCCCACACGCCCAACGATGGTCGAACGTCGCAGTATGAATGAGCTTCATCTGCTCGTGCCCATCACGCATCTTCAACACGTTCAATCAAAAACAGGCGCCTCCATGCCATGAGTTATCCGATTGTTTTTCTCTCCCATCTTCCCTTCGAGTGGGCGCGGTATGAATTCATGCGCAACGCGCTGCTTGCCGTGATCCTTGTCCTTCATCGCTTCACGCGCTCCGCGATGGATACGATCCCTGAGCATGTCCTTCAGCATTGCCCTCGGGGTGGTGCTGCTTTCCCGGGGGGGGGAATTTCAACCGTTTCAGCCAATACCTGATCGGGGATTTGTTGAGTATCACGCCGAAGGAGATCGCCTGGCTTGGCGTCACGGTGCTGGTTGTCGGCGGCGGGCTCCTGATTTCCTATTATGCCGACACGGCAACCGGGGCAATGATCGTCCTTGTCGCGATGGGCTTCTTTTTTCACCCTCGCGGTCAAAGCCCTGCGGAAACCGCAGCGTAACAATTCGCGATGACCCACGCCGGCATCCCGCAAAAGCATGTTGTCGGCGAGGGCGGGGGCCGTTGCGACCGGAGCCCCTGTCAGACAATGATCAGATCGACATCGGGCAACTCTTTAAGGATCTGTTCGGGGAGGGTTTTTTCCCAAGGTGTCCAGAGCGGCTTTGAGCGGGGTCGTCCCAGAACAATGTGTGTGATCCCGTATTCCCGCGCGAAGGCGATGAGTGCCTGCGCGACGTTCGCCTGCTTCAGGCAAATCACAAGGCCGCCCATTTTTTGGGCCGTCTCAAGAGTGTCCGAGACACGGCGTTGGGTCGCCGCGTCGATGCGGAGGGCGGACTCTTTTGGTGTGCGGACATAGACGGCGTACCATTGCGCATTGAGCTGCGCCGCGAAGCGCGAGGTTTTCCGCAAGAGGCGGCCTGGATCGGGGCCCAGGCTGCTGATGGCGACCATCACCTGGCCCAGGGCGCTGACCTGCTTCTCCTGCTCGGAATTGCTCCGCTGCTGGCGGTCAAGGAAGTTGGCGGTCTCGCTCAGTGTCATTTCACGCAGTCGGGTGAGATTCTTGCCGGTGAAAAAGTTGGCGAGCGCGGCCTCAATGCGTTCCTTCGGGTAGATTTTTCCGGCGTTCAGGCGTTCCTGGAGATCCTCGGCCGGCAGGTCGATATTCACGATCTGGTCGGCTTGTGCGACGATCTCGTCCGGCACGCGTTCCTTGACCCGCACGCCGGTCGCCTCCTCCACGTAATTGTAGAGCGATTCAAAGTGCTGGATGTTGACCGTGCTGATGACGCTGATGCCGGCGCGCAGTAGTTCGGACACGTCCTCGTAGCGTTTGCTGTTTTTGCTGCCCGGCGCGTTGCTGTGGGCGAGTTCGTCCACCAGGACAACGGTTGGCTTGCGGGCGATGACGGCCCCGACATCCATCTCGCGGAGTTCGATCCCGTGATAGCTCGTGACGCAGGGCGGCACGATTTCGAGATCGCCGATCTGGGCTGTCGTCTCCGACCGATCGTGCGGTTCGACGTAGCCGATGACGACGTCCACGCCGTTTTTTTTCAGCCGGTTCCCTTCCTGGAGCATGGCGAAGGTTTTTCCAACACCGGGACACGGACCCAGGTAGATTTTCAGTTTTCCAAGCTGTTGGCGGCGGATGATGGAAAGAAAATCATCCGCGCTGGGGCGTGTGCCGGGAGGGGGAGCATCCATTGTTCAACAGGTTTCCAACATTTCGAAAGGAGGTTTCAATCCACGGTGAGATTGTCCAGAGCGAGGTTGAGCCCGAGCACATTCACGCCGGGATCGCCGAGAATGCCGAACTGCGATCCCGCGGTGGCGTTGTGGATCTCGGCATTCACGATGTCCATGCTGAGGCCGCGCTCCCTGGCGACACGGGCTGCCTGCAGCACGGCGTTCTTCGGGCTGATGTGAGGATCAAGGCCGCTGCCGGAGGCCGTCACCGCATCGCCTGGAACGAGAGTGCCAGCGGACAAGGTATTCTCCGCCCGGTAGGATTCCACCCGTGCTTTTACCGCATCGATCAACTTCTGCGAAGTCGGCCCGAGATTGCTGCCGCTCGAGTTGGCCGCGTCATAGCCGGGGCCGGCCGCGGACGGGCGGGGATGAAAATACTTTGCGCCGGTGAAATTCTGTCCGATCCATTCCGAACCGACAATCCTGCGGTCCCTGCTTTCGATGAGGCTGCCGTTGGCCTGGTGGGGGAAGGCCAACTGGCCGATGAGCAGGATCACGACAGGATAGATGCCGCACAAGACAACGGCGAAAAGAAGCGTCGCGATGACGGCGGTGATGGTTTCTTTGAGGATGGTTTTCATGGGAATGATTCGTGTTGGGATGTCAGGCGAGGTGCAGTGCGGCCACGGCCATGTCGATGGCTTTGATGCCGATGAACGGGATGATGACGCCGCCCACACCGTAGATGAGAAGGTTGCGCCGCAGGATTTTCTCCGCGCCGAGCGGGCGGAATTTCACACCGCGCAGCGCGAGCGGGATGAGCAGGATGATGATGATCGCGTTGAAGATCACGGCGCTCAGGATGGCGCTCTGCGGCGAAGCCAGGTTCATGACATTCAGCGGCGCGATTTGCGGAAACGTCACGACGAGCATGGCGGGAATGATGGCGAAATACTTCGCCGCGTCGTTCGCGATGCTGAAGGTGGTGAGCGCGCCGCGGGTGATGAGGAGCTGCTTGCCGATCTCGACGACCTCGATGAGTTTCGTCGGGTTCGAATCCAGATCAACCATGTTGCCGGCTTCCTTCGCGGCCTGCGTGCCGGTGTTCATCGCCACGCCGACATCGGCCTGGGCGAGGGCGGGGGCGTCGTTGGTGCCGTCGCCGGTCATGGCGACGAGGTGGCCGGCTTCCTGCTCTTTGCGGATGAGGGCAAGCTTCTGCTCCGGCGTGGCCTCGGCGAGAAAGCCATCAACGCCCGCCTCTTTGGCGATCGCGGCAGCGGTGCGAGGGTTGTCGCCGGTGATCATGATCGTCCGGATGCCCATGGCGCGGAAGCGCTCGAACCGGTCCGCAAGTCCGCCCTTGACGATGTCCTTGAGGTAGATCGTGCCAAGCACTTTGTCCGTCGCGGCAACGACCAGCGGAGTGCCGCCCAGGCTGGAGATCCTGTCCACATCAGCCTGGACAGGCGCGGGAAGATCCTTGCCGGTAAAATTTTTCACCTGCTCAGCCGCGCCTTTTCGATACATGGCACCGGCGATGTTCACTCCGCTCATGCGGGTCTGTGCGGTGAACGGGACGAACGTGGCGTGCGGCAACTCGTGGAGTTCGCGTCCGCGAAGGCCGAATTTCTCCTTGGCGAGCACGACAATGCTGCGGCCCTCGGGCGTCTCGTCGGCGAGCGAGGAAAGCTGGGCTGCCTCGGCTAGAGCTTCCTTTGTCACGCCGGGCGCGGGAAAGAACTCCGTCGCCTGGCGGTTTCCGAGCGTGATGGTTCCGGTCTTGTCGAGCAGCAGCACATCCACATCGCCGGCCGCTTCGACCGCCCGACCGCTCATCGCGAGCACATTCTTTTGCACGAGCCGGTCAATGCCCGCGATGCCGATGGCGCTGAGCAGTCCGCCGATGGTCGTGGGGATCAGGCAGACGAGCAGTGCCACGAGCACGGTGATCGAGAAATCAACATTCTGGTGGATGCCGAATGCCTTGAGCGACATGAGCACGATCAGAAAGATGATCGTGAGCGCCGAGAGCAGGATGGTCAGCGTGATTTCATTCGGCGTCTTCTGACGCTTCGCTCCTTCGACGAGCCCGATCATCCGGTCGAGAAATGTTTCGCCAGGATTCGCCGTGATCCGGATTTTGATCACGTCGGACAGCACGCGCGTGCCACCGGTGACGGCGCTGCGGTCGCCCCCGCTTTCACGGACGACGGGTGCGGACTCGCCGGTGATGGCCGATTCGTCCACGGTCGCGGCCCCCTCGATGATCTCCCCGTCGCCCGGGATGAATTCCCCGGCTTTCACGACGACGGTGTCGCCCTTCTTAAGCACGTTCGAGGCAAGTTCCTCCAGCGTGCCGTCAGGCCGGACGCGGTTGGCCTTGGTTTCCGTGCGGGCTTTGCGCAGGGTGTCGGCCTGGGCCTTGCCCCTGCCCTCCGCCATGGCCTCTGCGAAGTTCGCGAAGAGCACCGTGAACCACAGCCAGAGCGTGATTTGGAGGAGGAAGCCGAACGACGCGCCTTGTCCGCCGGTGAACAGCAGCACCGTGGTGATTGCCGCGCCGACCTCGGTGACGAACATCACCGGATTGCCGACCATGTGGCGGGGATTGAGTTTTTTGAAGGATTCTCCGGTCGCGGGAACAATAATCGCGAGATCGAAGATGGAATGAACTTTGGCGGCCATAATAATTCTGGATTTTTAGAACAACTTGCCGGCAACCATGAGGAAATGCTCGACGACCGGGCCCAGCATCAACGCGGGCACGAATGTGAGAGCCCCCACGAGAACCACGGTGCCGACAAGCAGACTGGTGAAGAGCGCGCCGGAGACCGGGAACGTGCCCGCGCTTTCCGCCACGAGTTTTTTGCGGGCGAGCGAGCCGGCCAGCGCGAGGATCGGCACGATCATCGCGAAACGTCCGAAGAGCGTCGCCAGTCCGAGAGTGGTGTCATACCAGGGCGCATTCGCGGTGAGGCCGGCGAAGGCGCTGCCGTTGTTCCCGGTGCAGGAGCTGTATGCGTAGAGAATTTCGCTGAAGCCATGCGGCCCGTTGTTGTTCGTGCCATCGGTGAGCTGGTGGGTCACTGGATCCGGCGGCCCCATCTTGCTCACGCTGGCCCATGCGGAAAATCCCAGGATGGAAAAGGCGAGGATGAGGATGACGAGCGACGCCATCTTGATGTCATAGGGCTCGATCTTTTTGCCGAGATACTCGGGCGTGCGCCCGACCATGAGGCCGGCGATGAAGACCGCAATGACCACGTAGATCAACATGCCGTAAAGGCCCGCACCGACACCGCCGAAGACGACTTCTCCGAGCTGGATGTTCAGCATGGGGATGAGTCCGCCGATCGGGGTGAAGGAATCGTGCATCGAGTTGACCGCGCCGCAGGAGGCGTCGGTCGTGGCCGTGGCGAAGAGGGCGGAGTTGAAGATCCCGAAACGGACCTCCTTACCCTCCATGTTGCCATCGGCGGGGTCAACACCGAGAGCGGTCAGTTGCGGGTTGCCCGCCGCTTCATAGTGGGCGCAAAACAAAACGCCCGTAAAAAACAGAACAAACATCGCGGCCCAGACCGCCCAGCCGTGCCCCTGGTTCCTCACCATGCGGCCGAGGAAATAGGTCATCCCGCTGGGAATCGCAAAGATCGCGAGGATCTGGAGGAAGTTGGAGAGCGGAGTCGGGTTCTCGTAGGGATGAGCCGCGTTGGCGTTGGTGTAGCCGCCCCCGTTGGTGCCGAGCATCTTGATCGCGACCTGCGAAGCCATCGGGCCCTGCACAATGCTTTGGGTGGCGACCTTTTGATCGGCCAGCACCGGCCTGCCATCCGGGCCGGCCACTGGGTTTCCCTTGTCATCGATTTTCGGCGCCTGCACGGTGAACGGTTCGCTCAAGCTGGCGGAGTCAAAAGGCTTGAAGTTTTGGATCATGCCTTGCGACACAAGAATGATCGCGAAGACCACGCAGATCGGAAAAAGCAGGTAGTAAGTGGCGCGGGTGAGATCGACCCAGAAATTGCCGATCGTCTTCGCGCTGTGGCGCGCGATGCCGCGCACCAGGGCCGCGGCAATGCTGATTCCAACCGCAGCCGAAACGAAGTTATGGATGGCCAGCGCGACCATCTGTGAAAAGTAGGACATGGTGCTTTCGCCGCTGTAACTCTGCCAGTTGGTATTCGTGGTGAAGCTGGCGGCGGTATTGAAAGCAAGAGGTTCGCTCAACGCCGGGAGATGCTGGGGATTGAGAGGTAAAAATCCCTGCAGCCGGAGGATGGCATAGGTGAAGAGCATCGAGACAAGGCTGAAAAGCAGCATCGAGACCGAGTAGCCTTTCCAGTCCTGCTCCTTTGTTGGGTCAACCCCGGTCAGCTTGTAGGTCAGCCGTTCCAAGGGCTTGAAGACCGGATCAAGAAATGTTTTCCCGTCAACATCCAGCACATGGCAAAGGTAGAGGCCGAGCGGCTTGGTGATCGCCAGCAGGATGACGATGTAAATAATGAACTGAAGCCAAGCTGAATTATTCACAAATTTGGCGATTAAAATTTCTCCGGGCGGATGATCGTGAAGATCAGGTAAACGATCAGCGCAAGTGCAATGGTTCCGACAATGATATTTTCCATGGGGATCGGATGGTCAGATTTTTTCGCAGCCCGCGATGAAAGCGAGCATCAGGGCGAAGAAGCCGATGGCAGCGAGGATGTAGAGGAGGTCAGGCATGGTGTGTTTGTGCGGCCGGGAGATCGAAATAAAATTCGCATCCCTGGCCGGGTTTGCTGTTGAGACCGATGCTGCCGCCGTGCGCCGTGACAATTTCCTTGGTGATTGCGAGTCCGAGCCCCGCGCCGCTCGCGATGTCGCCCGGCACCCGGAAAAACCGCTCAAAGATCCGCGCCTGGAACTGCTCCGGAATGCCCGGTCCGTGATCGGTGACGGAAAACCGCACCATGCCTTCCCGGCTTTTCACGGCAAGCGTGACAGCCTCGCCCCGCTTGCTGTGCTTGACGGCATTGGAAACCAGATTGGTGAAGACATGGGAAATCTGGCGCAGATCGACGCGGACATCGGCAAGAGCGGGCTCGATGTCGGTTGACAGTTTGGAGCCGTGCGATTCCGCAAACGATTCCAGCTCCCCGGAGACTGTCTTCACCAGACGCCCGGCATCGATGTCTTCGCGATTGAGCATGACCTTGCCGGATTCCAGCTTGGCCAGATCGAGCAGGTCGTTGATCATTTCCAGGAGGCGCTCCGAGTCCTCGCGAGCGGCCATGAGGAGTTCGGTCTGCTTCGGGTTCAAGGTCCCAATGCGCTCCTCAAGCAGAAGATAAAGCCCCATGCGGACGCTGGTGAGCGGCGTCTTCAACTCATGGCTGACCGTTGAAACAAGATTGGATTTCACCTCGTCGAGGAGGCGCAGACGAGTCACGTCCTGCAGGATCACCGCCGCACCGTAAACATTGCCCGACTCGTCGCGCATGCCGATGACACGCGGCAGCAGGAAAACTTCCTTGTCATCCACCCGGACCACCACGGTTTTTTCAAAGCTGGTCGGCAAATAGTCCGGGCCGCCCTTGAGAATCTTCTCCGCGCGCTTCTGCACATCGCCCGGAAGGGTTCCCTCCGAACCGATTTTGTGAAAAAGGGTGATGGCCGCCGGGTTGGTGAAGTTGATCACGCCCTCGGGAGACAGGGCGACAATCGGGTCGGGAAACGCGGAGAAAGTCGTCTCGGTCATCTGGCGCGCCTGAAGAATTTGGTCGCAGGTCACCCGCCGGTAGGCGCGCTGTTTGGACGCCATTTTATTGAAAGCCTCCGCGAGTTCCCCGAGTTCATCCTTCGAGCTTACCGGCACGACTTGATCGAGATTTCCTTCGCCCAGTTCCTTTGCCACCGCGGTCAAAGTCTGGATGGGCTGGAGAATGGCCTTTTGAAGGCGCGCGGCAAAAAAGATGGCCGCCGCGATCCCGACAATGCTCGCGAAAGCCATGCGGCGGGTGGATCTCCCGCTCAGTTCCCGCGCCTCGCGATCGGCCTTCAGCATGTTGTCCTGATTCAAAGTGATGACCGCCTGCGCCGTGTCTTTGATGTCGGTGAAAACCGGCAATATCTCGCGGAAATACATGTCCCGTCGCGCTTGCGGATCCGCGGTCTGCCAGAAGACGTCCGCCCGTCGGGAATCCTGTTCATGGAGCGCCTGAAGCGTGTGGGCGAGGCGGTCTTCGCCGGGCAGCGTGATGTTGCCCAGTTCCATTTGAAGACCTTCCTGAAATTTCCGCAGGTTGTCGGCGTAGAGCCGGCGGCCACGCTCCTCCTCGCCCACAAGGGAGAAAAACAGTCCGGAATCCATGCGTTCGGCGGCTTCCTTCATTTTTTGTCCGGCCACCACGCTGCGATAGTTTTCCCGCAGGACGACATCCACCTGGGAGCCGAGTTTTGTAAAAAGCAAAATGGCATATGCGCTCATCCCCACGATCAGCACAAAAATGGGAGCGAGTCCGAAAACGATGCGCCGTTTCATTTTCCACAGTTTGCGCACCCTCGCGTGCCACCGCCACGTTTTTTTACAGGGCAGGCTCCCTGCGGTTCCCCTTGCGGTGTGGGTGGTGAAAACTCACAAATAACCATGGGTTCTCCCCAGCGGGTTTCGTGCCGGAATTTCAGCGATTTCTTTATGCGCTGTTTGCCAGTGCCTTGCGTGTTTTTGCGGGAGGTTGCCCGGAAAGGGAGATCGTGCGAAATCGCACGAAACGTCCGGTTTCCTCGTGCAAATCTGCAAGGCGGGACAAGTCGGATTACAGCCGCTTGCGTTTCCGGTAGAGCGTGGCGGGATCGACACCGAGAATCTTTGCCGCTTCCTCGAGTGTGCTGGTGTTGGCCAGCAACCTGCGGATGTGCTCGGCTTCGATTTCCTCAAATGCGAAACGTCCGCCCAGCCGGATTTCCGTGGCGGGTTGGATGCTGTCGGACAGGTCGTCCGCCTCGATCCATTCCCCTTCGGAAAGAATGACAGCCCGTTCGATCACGTTGCGAAGTTCGCGCAGATTCCCGGGCCAGGCATAGGCTTGCATGGCAGCCAGCGCCTCCCGGGAAAACGCCAGCGCTTTTTTTCCGGCATGGGAAGCGAGGAATTTGAGGTGCAGCAGAGCGAGGCGCCCGATGTCCTGAACCCGTTCGCGCAAGGCGGGAAGCCGCAGAGAAATCACGTTCAGACGGTAATACAAGTCCTCGCGAAACCTTCCGTCCTGGAGCGCGGCGGAAAGATCCCGGTTGGTAGCGGAGATGACCCGCACGTTGGCCCGGCGCGGTTTATTGTCTCCCACCCTCTCGTATTCGCGTTCCTGAAGAAGCCGCAGAAGCTTGGCCTGGATATCCAAGGGCAGTTCGCCGATCTCATCCAGAAACAAGGTGCCTCCGTCCGCCGCCGCCACTTTCCCCTTCGTATCCGAATGCGCGCCGGTGAACGCGCCTTTGACGTGGCCGAAAAGCTCGCTCTCCAGAAGTTCGCGGGAAAGGCTGGGACAGCTTACGGTCACGAACGGCCCCGCGTGGCGCGGACTGCGTTGATGGATGGCCCTGGCCAGCACGCTCTTTCCGGTTCCGCTTTCTCCCAAAAGAAGGATGGTTGTATCGCTGTTGGCCGCCTTGAACGCGACATCCAGGACCTTTTGCATGAACTCATTTTCTGTCGCAAGGTCGATGTCAGGACCTTCCATCGCCACGCGCGATTCCAATTCCGCCACGCGGGTTTCCAGCTTTCGCGTCCTCTCGACATGTGCCAGCGTCTGCCGGATTTGATCCGGCGTGAAGGGCTTGGGCAGATAATCAAACGCCCCGCGGCGCATGGCTTCGACGGCGGTATCAATGGAGGCAAACGCGGTGAACATGATCACCGCGGTCCGGGGAGAAATTCTCAAAATCTCCTGGAGAACGTCGAGCCCGCTTTCCTGGCTGAGCTTCAAATCGAGAAAGACGACGTCATACCTGTCCGCCTTCAATTCCTCGACGGCGAGGGTGCCGCTCCGGGCCGCCAGGCTTTCATGCCCCATCGACTCCAACGCCAGCATCATCGTCTGCCGGATGTTCTTTTCGTCGTCAACAACAAGAATGCGCATGGAGCAACCTTTTGTTACCGGAGCGCCAGGAAGGCAAGCATTCTGCCGGTCAGGCCTTTTTCGCGGCGGTAGGAATAGTAGATGTCGGGGTGCGAGGCGGTGCAGGTTCCGCAGTCGTGGATTTCGCGGACGCCGGCGGTTTCGAGTTGGCGGGCGATTTCCGCCGCGAAGGCGGTTTCGTAATGCGGCGGGCGGATGCAGGGGGAAATTTGGGCGATGATGTCGGAGGGAGGGATCGAGGCCGCGCGGCGGAGCGCCTCGACGGCGGTGGCGGCGATGCCGAGCCCGGTGCCTTTTTTTCCGGAGTGGACGAGCGCGATGCCGCGGCCGTGTCGGTCGGCAAGATAGACAGCCGCGCAGTCGGCCACGTGGATTCCGAGGCAGATGCCGGGAGTCGTCGTCAGAAGGCCGTCGGCGGCGGGGACGGTTGTGGCGGCAGAAACTTCCGCGACGTGTTTGCCGTGGACCTGTTCCGCCGTGGCGAAAGCCGTGCCGCCGAGTCCGGCGTCGGCCAGCGCCTCCCGGTGGGCGGCGTTCAGCCGGGCGAGGACCTCCCCGCGTTCCACCCGGACATCAAGACCGGGGATCCTGCGTGTGAACCCGGCGCGGATGTGCGGGATGGCGTCGAGGGCGGCGAAAGATTCCGAGAGCATGGATTCGTGGTGCGGGCAACCTGCCCTGACGGGATTATGCAAGGGGAAACATCCTGAAGAATTTCGGCACGGCTAGCTTTTTGCCTTGTAAAAACCATGGATCGCGGCGGCGACCGCTTCGATTTCTTCCGGGCGGAGTTCCGGGAAGACCGGCAGGGCGAGGGATTCGCGGGAGGCCGCCTCGGAGACCGGAAAGTCTCCCGGCTTATGGCCAAGGTAGGCGAAGCATTCCTGAAGGTGGAGAGGAACGGGGTAATAAATGGCGCAGCCGATTCCCGCGGCCTGCAGGTGGGACATCAGGGCATCGCGGTCCCGGGCCCGGATCACATACTGGTGGTAGATGTGGCTGTTCTCGCGCCCTGGATCCGGCGACACGGGAGGCTTGATGAAATCCGCAAGATCATCCGAGGAAAATGCCTCGCGATACAGGGCGGCATTTCGTCGCCGACCGGCGTTCCACTCCGCCAGATGCGGGAGCTTGGCGTGAATGACCGCCGCCTGGATTGCGTCGAGGCGGAAGTTGCCGCCGACCTCGCGATGAAAATACCGCTGCTCCATTCCATGATTGCGCATGAGGCGGAGGCGCACGGCCATCGCCTCGTCGCGGCAGACAGCGATCCCGCCGTCGCCGGCTCCGCCGAGGTTTTTTGTCGGGAAGAAACTGAAGTAGGCGGAGTCCGCGATGGCTCCGGCTTTGACCGCGCCGCAGGTGCCGGGGTATTCCGCTCCGACCGCCTGAGCGGCATCCTCGATCACCGACAGGTGGAAACGCTTCGCGATCGCGAGGATCTCATCCATCGCGCAGCACGTCCCGAAAAGATGGACCGGGATGATCGCGCGGATCCGGTTTCCGCGCGGGGTCAGAAGCGACCCGTCCGGGCCCGGACGGCACCTGTCTTCGAGGAAAATCCGCAATTTTTCCGGATCCAGGTTCAGCGAGTCCTCCCGGACATCAACGAAGACCGGCTCTGCGCCGGTGCGGTGAATACACCCCGCGGTGGCGAAAAACGTGTAGGGTGTGGTCAGGACGGCATCGCCCGGACCGATCTTCATCGCCATGAGGATCGCGAGCTGGGCATCGGTGCCGGAGGACATGCCGACCGCGTGGCCGCACTCGATGAGGATGCGGAAAGCCTCCTCGAATTCCTCAACAGCGGGTCCCAGTATGAAATGCTGCGACTCAAAGAGCCGGGCGACACGCGAGGCAATTTCGTCCTTCACCAGCGTGTGCTGGCGGGTCAGATCGAGCAGAGGAACGCGCACGGCGCGTTATTTCACGGCGCCAAACTCGGCGCGTCGGTTGTGTGCCCATGCGGATTCCCCGCTGCCGGGATCCGCCGGCATTTCGCTTCCGAAGCTCACGGTCTGAATGCGGCCGGCGGGAACGCCGGCACCAATCAACGCCTGGCGGACAGCGAGTGCGCGGCGTTCGCCAAGCCCGCGGTTGTATTCCTGGGTTCCACGGTCGTCGGTGAATCCCGCGACAATCAGGCTTCCGGCGGACGCCTTCATCGAGTCCGCCACCTGCCGGATTTTCGATTGCTCGGCCCCCGCGACTTCAAAACTGTCGTAAGCGAAATACACGGGCGGAAACTTTCCGCGAGCCACGCTGGTTCCGAAGAAACTGGCGCCCTCGACACGATCTCCCAGCGGAGTCCCGGTCACGAAATCCCCGTCCACCCCGGCATAAATGTCGGACTTCTTTTTGTTGCAGCCGGACACGCCAAGACCGACCAAAACCACCAGAACGAGGGAAAAAGAAATTTTGCGCATCCCATGCACATGAAGGATATCGGGAATAAAATCAACTTTTTCCGCGACGAAATTTCTTCGCCTTGCATGTCTGGCGGGTCTCTGGGAAAATGGAGTTTATGACCGATGAACTCAACCAAGCCGTCGAGAGCGGCCGAATCGACACAAAAACCGCGGCCGCACTTGGCAGCCTGACTCCCGGATCGTATTGCCAGCACAAGAGCTGGGGATTCGGACGCGTGTCGGAATGGAATCTGATCGCCGGGCAGGTTTTCATCGACTTCGCGAGCAGGAAAGGGCATCCGATGCAGGCGAAATACGCGGCGGAGGCGCTGGCCCCGCTTCTGGAAAACCACATTCTCTCCCGCAAGGCCGCCAATCCCGCGGCTGTCCGCGCGCAAGCGAAGTCGGACCCGTTGGCTCTCGCCCGCGAGATTCTCGGCGACCTCGGCGGCAAGGCGACCGCCGATCAGGTCGCGGCCACCCTGCAACCGGAGATCTTCGACGCGGCGGGATTCAAAAAGTGGTGGGACGGCGTGAAAAAGAAAATGAAAGCCGACGGG
Organism: Verrucomicrobiia bacterium; assembly: GCA_037129975.1. Lineage (GTDB taxonomy): Bacteria > Verrucomicrobiota > Verrucomicrobiia > Chthoniobacterales > Terrimicrobiaceae > QYQL01. The sequence continues at coordinate 19,242 of JBAXTX010000003.1, forward strand.
CATTTCCAGATTCCCACGAAAAAGTCCGATCCCTTCGCCCTGCTCGAAACCGCGGTGAGCCCGGGGCGCGGGCTGATTGACCGGTTCCGTGGCGCCCGCCACTCGAAAGACCAGGTCGCCGCGCTCGACCAGATCACCAAGGCGCTCGGCGATCTCGCCCACGAGGTCGGGGAACTCCAGTCGCTCGCCGCCCAAATCGAGGATGCCGCCGCGAAAGGCCGCAAACTCCAGTCCGCTGCCGCCGTGGAAATGCTCATCGCCCGCGACGAGATCCTGGCACGCCACGACGCGCTGAGCCCGGGCGCCGAGGCACCGAATGTCGCGGATATCCTCGTTGGCGAGGAGACCCGCCTCCCCGCGCTCTTCTCCGCGCTTCCCGCTTCGAAACACCGCAAGGCTCTCGAATCATTCGAGAAAGCGTTCGGCGGACGCTGGGAAGAAAAGGCGCTCAAACTCGCCCAGACTTCCGGATCCCGCCTCGTCGTCGAAATCTCCCGCCTCTTTGAAAAAGCGGGAAAATCCGGCGTCATGCACGCCGCGCTCGCACGCTGGATCAGCGAGCGTTCGATCTCCTCGGAGACCTTGATCTGGCTCTGCAAGGAACGTGGGGCGGGCTTCGACGGTCTCTTCAACGCGGAGCTTCTCGCGGCGGTTTTCAGCGCGCTCGAGAGCGACATGCTGGCCGAGCGCCGGACATCCCGCCTGCGCGACCTCCTGATGGACGACCACAAGCTGCTCGGCGAACTCATCGCGAACGCCGATCGCGACACCGTGCGCGACACGATGCGCAAGCTCATCCTCACGCCGGTCTTCGACGATCTCACGAAACGCTCGCTCATGGCGCGCATCGTCAAGCTTTACCCGGAAACCCAGAGCATGATCACCGGCGGCGACTCCGGGGAGAAATTCGAGTCGCTCACGGTTTCCTGGGCAAGCATGGAAAGGCGGAAGGCCGATTACGAGCACCTGATCCACAAAGAAATCCCGCAGAACCTCCGCGATATCAACGTCGCCAAGGAACAGGGCGACCTTCGCGAAAACTTCGGGTTCAAAGCCGCCAAGGAACAGCAGCGGGTCCTCGAACGCCGAAAAATCGAGGGCGAACGCGACCTCGCCACCGCGCGGGGAACCGATTTCGAAAACCCCGACACCAGGCAGGTTTCGATCGGGACCGTTGTCACGCTCGTCCCGGAATCCGGCGACCCGGAAATCTACAGCATCCTCGGGGCATGGGACAGCTCGCCGGATCTCGGCATCGTCTCCTACAAAGCCGCCATCGGCCAGACCCTGCTCGGACGCAAGCCCGGCGAGACGGTCGAGCTTCCCGGCGACTCCGGCCCGCGCAGCCTCCGTATCGAGGCGATCTCCACCTTTACCGACTTCGTCATCCTCCGCGAAAAAGTCCACGCCCTCAACCCGGCGGAGGACTGATTGGGGGAGTGAAAGCCATCCGCACCGGTGACAATGCGGGCACACTGATCGGCGCGGATTTTTTCCGGCGCGATCCGGTGACCTGCGCGAGGGAGTTGATCGGCTGCGAACTGCTGTGGAGAAGCTGCGGCGGGATCATTGTCGAGACCGAGGCCTACTCGGTCTGCGGCGACGAGGCCTGCCACACGTTCAGCCGTCCGTCCTCCCGTGCCTTTGTCGCCGGACATCCTCCGGGTGCCGCCTATGTTTACTTGAACTACGGCGTCCACTGGCTCCTGAATTTTCTTGTCAAAGGCGGCGTGGAAAACGGGTTCGTGCTGATCCGCGCATTGGAGCCCACGCGGGGAATCGGGCGGATGCAAAAGCGTCGCGGGATGAGAGCCGGCCTCTGCTCGGGGCCGGGGAAACTGACCAGGGCGCTTGGGATCGACCAATCGCAGCATGGCCGCGATTTCCTGGGCGGGAGAAGTTTTGTGCTTCTTCGTCCGGCGACCGCTCCACGGGTCGCCGCCGGCATTCGCATCGGCATCTCGAAGGCCACGCATCTGCCATGGCGGTTTGTTCTCGAAGACAGCTCCTGCCTCAGCGCGCCACTTTGACCCCGCGGCTTCTGCCGCAGTTTTTTACCGATGAGAGCGGACATACATCTCCATCCGGCAATCGAATCCGGACATGTCCACCACCTGGCGGGATTGCAGCCCGAGAAGAGGGTGGGGAGATTCTGTGCGCAGCGGGTTGACGAAGACCAGGCGTCCGCCGGGTCTCAGCACCACGGCGGCGACAGAAAAAAGATCGGCGATCAATTCCCGCAGGTTGGCGATGGGCACGCGCATCCCCATGGGGGGATTCGTGATGAACAGGCTCACGCTTCCGGGACCCAGCCCCCCGATCTTGGAGTGCTCGCGGAAGTCGCGGCAAATCCACCGCGCCGCCACCGGCGCCACTCCCGCCGCCGCAAAATTCTTTTGTGCGATGGCGATCGCCTCCGCGCTGCGATCCGTCCCCAGGACCGCGCGCACGCCGCCCCGCATCGCGCATTCGATCAGCTCGGTACCGGAGCCGCAAAACGGATCCCAGACGACTTCGTCTTTTTGCTTCCCGGCCAGCCTGGCCATGCAGGCTGCGAGCGGCGGATGCGAAGCCGCCGGGATATCCCGCAGGCGGTAAGCGAATCTCGGATCGGGCGTCCATCGCGGGCGCAGCTCGACCGATTCCCCACTGGCTTCCGAGTAAACATCCATCGCCCAGAGCGCGCTCCGCGGATCGTTGAGAATTTCCGGGCACAACGCATAGACGCGATTCGCGAGATCGCGCACGGCTCCGCGCTGGTGGCCTTTGGAAACAAAGTCCAGCCGGTAGCGCGCCGGCCCGTCGGTGAAGGTTTTCAGCAGGCTCCGCGCCCGGGGGGAAGTCATCACCCCGGCAAGGGATTTCGCGCGTGCCATGCCGAGAAAAAATCCCGCCGTGCCGAAGCAGCGCATCGCATAAATATCGGCCAGCGAGAACGGGGCCGCGGGTTCGATCACCACCAGCCCGGCGCGAAGATCGAGCACCCGGAACTTTCCCTTTCCCACATCTCCGACCTCCGAGCGCACCACGCTCTCGAGCCCGCGGCGTCCGCGCAAATGAATCCTCATCCCTTCGAAATCGTCCAGCATCCGGTCCATCCTCAACGCGCCGGGGTCTTCGCTCCGCGCCACCGCCGCCCGCGCCTTCTGCTCGGTCTGCGGCAGCACACCGCACGCCACGGACAGCGTCTCCGCACCCCCGATTTTCTCCAGCGCCCCGGTCAGGAATTTTTTCTCCCGTTCGTTCTCCGTGTTCTGAAGCAGGGCCAGCATGACAGATTCTTCCTGCCGTCCCGCCCCGACTTTCGGCAGGGCGTTCATGGCATACCGGCGGATTTTTTCTCCGGGGTCGGCCAGCAAATTCCTCAGCCACTCCCGCACCGCATTTTCTTGATCGCGCGGTCCGGACTCCGAAAAAACCACTCCCACCGCCCGGACGACCGCCACCCGTTCCGCGCGCTCCTCCGGCGTGGCGCGGTCGAATCGCGGCACTTCTCGCGCCCAAAGACTCTCCCACGACAACGCGCGCAACTTCCGGTAAAGTTCCTTGTCCGCGTTGCGTTTGCTCCCGACAACATATTCGCCCGGGGGCACCGTCATCCGAACGGCTTTCGCGCCGTCCGCGGTGACGATAATTTCTGTTTGGGGAACGATCATGAGCCGGTTGGTTCGAGGTCGGGGTGATGGGATCCGAAGGCGGGATGGAAGAAATCCGGCGGGTTCACCCCCCTGAATCCGCAGCGATGCCGGGCGGGCAGGCGGCGAGGCAGGCGGCGCCGATGATGCCTGCCTCGTTGCGCATTTGGGCGGCCTCGACGAGAACCTCGGTTTTCGCGGTGAGGAGAGGCAGGAATTTGTCGGATTTTTTGCTGAGTCCGCCGCCGATGATGAAGAGGTCCGGGGAGAAGAGCTTTTCGAGCTCCGCGAGGTATTCGCTGACGCGGTCCGACCACTCGTCCCAGCCGAGGTCTTTTTCCTCGCGGACTTTTTCCGAGGCGCGCTTTTCGGCGTCCTTGTTGCGGATCTGGAGGTGGCCGAATTCCGAGTTCGGGAGGAGCCTGCCGTCGTTGAAGATCGCCGAGCCGATGCCGGTGCCGAACGTGAGAAGGATGACGACGCCGTTGCGCCCGCGCCCCGCGCCGAACCGCATCTCGGCGATTCCCGCGGCATCGGCGTCGTTGACCACGGTGACCGGACAGCCGAGGTGGTTGTGGAAAAGCGCGCCCGCATCGGTGCCGATCCAGGATTCGTCCACGTTCGCGGCCGAATAGACGATTCCCTTTTTGACGATCGCGGGGAACGTGATTCCGGTCGGGCCGGAGCAGTTGAAATGCCGGGCGATTTCATCCACGACGTCGGCCACGGCGTTCGGGAGCGCGGGCTGCGGGGTGGGGATGCGGAAGCGCTCGGCGGCGAGCTCTCCGGTCTCCACGTTCACGGGGGCGCCCTTGATGCCGGTGCCGCCAATATCAATGCCGAGGATGTTCATGGGAGAACTGTGAAATGGAAAATGCAAAATGGGAAATGGAAAATGAGAAACCTCCGCGAAGCGGGCGCTTTCCCAAAAGTTGACGACGGAAAACGGATTGGTCTGGCTGGTGACGGATCGTCAACTCAAAACTCTCGGCGAGTCGGGGAGCTGGAAAATATTGCGCAACTTTCAGAAAGTTGGAGTGTTTGCTCGTCGTGGCAATGATGCCATACAAAACCCAATCAGCAGAACAAACCCAATCAGCAGAATATTATAATCCCATGAAGAAACTCATCGCATACGCAATGTCCCTCGCCATTTTGTTGGCCGTTCCAGGGGTGGCCCTGGCCAAGAAAGACAAGGGAGAGAAGCCGTTCGCCGGAAAAGTGACAGCCGTCGATCCCGCAGGCAACACGATCACGGTGAAGACGAAGGAAGAAGAAAAAACATTCAAGGCCACAGGGGCGACAATCACGGTTGATGGTGCGGACGGGAAGCTTTCGGACATCACCAACAAAATGAGGGTCAAAGTCACCGTCGGGACGACTCCGGACACGGCGTCCGCAATCGATGCAACGACCCATAAGAAAAAGAATGCGCAATAAAAGCGAACCGGGGGACATGGCCTGACAGAAGCCATTCGACTCTTCCTCAACCAAAAAATCACAGGCGGCTCCGGCTTTTCCGGAGCCGCCTTTTTTGTGGAGTGGACGTGGTTTTTCCTTATGGATCCGGCCTTGATCCGGGAGCTGTTTGATTGATTTGATTCCCATTGGGTCTGATCCCCGAGGGTCCTTACTTTTCAAATCCTGATGGTGCGGATCAGCCCCACACGCCGGCAATCCGAGTTTGGCAGTATTTGCACCGACCGGCGACGATATCCAGACGGGTGACGGCAAAGATGTCGCGCTCGACGATGGCGCGCCGGCAATTCGGGCAGAAGGTGGTTTCGGCGTCAGGCAGTTCGCGGACATTGCCGATATAAACGTAGTGGAGGCCGGCGGCCCGTGCGATGTCGCGGGCTTTCACGAGGGTCTCAACCGGCGTGGGTGGCAAATGGGCCAGTTTGTAGAGAGGCTGGAAACGGGAAAAATGGATCGGACGGTCGGGGCCGAGGTTGTCCACCAGCCAGCCGCACATGCGTTCGATCATCTCCAGATTGTCCGTGTAGGTCGGGATGATCAGGCTGATGACTTCGAACCAGACGTGCTCCATGTCGTGGAGAACCTTCAAGATGTCGAGAATGGAACGCAGGCTTCCCGCATTGAGCTTCCAGTAAATATTTTCCTCGAAACCCTTGAGATCCACATGTGCCGCGTCAACGAATTGGCCAAGATCGCGCAAGGCGCGCTCGTCTATCGAACCACAGGTGACAAGAATGTTTTTCAGATTTTTCTCCCGGGCCAGTTTGCAGGTGTCGTAGGTGTATTCGTAATAGGCAACCGGATCGGAGTAAGTGTAGGAGATGGAGGGAGCGCGCAACGATTCTGCCAGTGCGACCACGTCTTCGGGGAACATGCTCAGCCGGGCCATGTCCTGGAAACTCAGAGAGGCGGGCACAGGCGGGCGCAGCCGGAAATTCGGGCCGGTGGCATCCTTGGTCTCCTCGGGCGTTTTCTGGGAGATCTCCCAGTTCTGGCAGTTCAGGCAGCGGAAGACGCAGCCGGCGGTGGCGAGAGAAAACGTGGCACTGCCGGGCAGGAAGTGAAACAGGGGTTTCTTCTCGACCGGGTCCACATGAAACGAGCACGGATTTCCGTAGGCGAGCGTGTAGAGGATGCCGTCCTTGTTGATCTTGTTGCGACAGTGACTGCGGTCGCCGGGCGCGAGGATGCAGTTGTTCGGGCAAACCTTGCATTGCACGTTGTTGCCGAGTTTCAGGTAGTGGTAGCCCTCCTTGACCCAGCCGCGCTGCCGCCATAGGCGCCATAACTCGCCCGTCGGCGCATCCCCGGGAAACACCGCTCCAGGGTTCGGCTGCATGGCATTGCGGATCATCCAGGCCGCCGAACCACCGCAGGCGGAGCAGGCCAGCCCGACCAGGCCGTAGTTGATCGCCTCGCGCCGGGTGATCCCCCTGCGGCTCGCCGGCGTCATTCCGGAATGTTCCTCCATCGTCTTATTGCAAGATACATCGCCGGCAGGGAATGCAAGAGCATCAACACCAGCAGCGGTCCATGAAGCATTTTGTGAACTTCGAGGGCGCGTTTCGCTTCGATCAGCGTGCCCAGACCGTATTGCCCGCCCATGGCATAGCCGGTTATAAGAAATGCTGTCACAATGAGGAACAAAGGCCAACTGCTGACCCGGACAATTTTGTTCAACACATAATGTGGCGGTCGTTGCATGACAGGTTTCATAGATGATCAACTCTTTCGCAGAAGAACCATGGCTCCGGCCAGAACATTGAGTCCGGCCGTCAACAGACAAACTCCCGTCACCCCGATCAGGGGAAGCAGGAATGTGCTGGACAAAAGCGCGCCGAGTGACGCTCCGACGAAATCCGCCGTATAGAGATGGGAAGCTGTCGCGGCACCGTTCTCGAACCGTGCCCGGCAGGCGGTTGGGAATTGCATTCCGATCAGGATGGCCAAAAGCAATGTGAGCCCCGCAATCGTTGTTTGGACGGCAAGCAACGACCCACTCCCCGCAGTGCCGAGTCCGGCGAGCACAAACGGCAACGCCACCGCGAATGCCGCAATCGCAAAGGCAAGTCCCGCCAACACGGTTTTCCCACAGGACTTGGGGGCCAAAGATTCGCCGGCAATTGCCGGACGGCCTGCCCGGACGGCAACCCAGGCGCCAAGTGCCAAGCCTGCCATGAAGATCGTGACGATCACGCCCAGCTGCCGGTATAAGGAACCGTAGAGAATCTGGAAACCGAAGAGCAGGACGACTTCGAGGGCCGAGGCGGCGAATCCCGACACAAAGATCACCAGAGGGACCGGACGCAGCCGAAACAGATAGACGCCCAACGCCGCCAGCAAAGCCGCTTCGAACAAACCGAACCGCACCGTGAACTGGCTGATCCAATGCATCAGGTGGTAGTAATACAGCACCGGAGCAAAATCCCGGTTCACAGCCGCAGGTTGCCCCAGCGCCCTGTTCATGTCGGCAAGCCGGTCGGGTGCCAGCATCGCATCGAGATAATGTCGCTCCACCAGGCGCGTTGGAATTCCGTTCTGCTCGATACGCGCCGCGATGTCCGCGAAAAGCTCGCCGTCCGACGCAAGAAAAAACACCCGGTCGCCCGGGATCACGAGCAGGTTCCTGAAGCTGCCTTTCACTGTCCGTCCCGCCGATGCAAGCAGCCGTGCCAGTTGCGGGCTGACGCGGTTCGCGTAGCGGCCCGGAGAAAACGACAGAACGCCTCCCGGCGTCAGCACGTGCCTGACCTCATTGAAAAATTCGGCCGTATAAAACCGGTTGATCCGCGAGGTGGACGGTTCGGGCACATCAACAATCACCACGTCGAACCGCTCGTCCGTCTGCCGGATGAAGAGGCGCCCGTCCGTGTTGACCACCCGGATGCGCGGGTCGTCGAGATTTCCGGGCAGAAGCGTGCGTCCCGCGGCGACGATGAGCGGATCGAGTTCGACATAGGTGACACGGGGAAAACCGTATTTGAGAATTTCTTTCGCCGTTCCGGCGACGCCGCCCGACACAAGCAGGACCTTGCGCGCATGGGGCCGCTGTGCCATCGCGTAATGCACGGTTTCCTCGATTTGCCCGACGTTGTTTGTCGAGAAGAGCGGCAGGCCGTTTTCGATGAAGGTGAACTGCCCGGCGGCTTCGGTGACCAGAAGTTTGCCGCAGGGCGAGTTTGCGCGGAAAGCGATCTTCTGCCGCGGATATTCCAGCGCCGTGGAAACGGCATCCGCATTGCAGCACAGGACCAAAGAAAGAAGCCCGGCGGCCAGCGCCACAACGATTCCCAGGAGAAGCCTGTTTCCGAATAAAGCCGCCGCCACCCCGGCCAGCGCGAGATTCAGCAGGGCGGGAAAGCAGAGAATGCCGAAATGGTCAAAGAAGGGGATGAGGACAAAGCTGAAAACCGCGCCGCCCATGATGCTGCCGATGCTGTCGGCAATATAAACCCGTCCCATGGCCTGGGAGCCTTCCCCCGGTGCCAGGATCGAGCACGCCAGCGTCAGCAGACAACCCGACACGATGCAAAACGGAAGCAGCAACACAAAGCTTCCGGCCACGGTCCCGGTGATTCCGACTGTCGCTCCGCGCAGGAAAACGGTGTTGTGGAGAGCCCGCAGAAAAAAGATTTGTGCGAGTGGAAGGACAGCCATGAGAGCCAGCCCGACGGGGAGAAGGTTCCGGGGATTTTCCAGCCATCCCGTTGTTCTCCCCAGCCATGTGCCAACCCCGGTCAGAAACAGCCAGTTGCCGAGAATGATCCCCAACACCATCTCATTCCCGCTGAATGTTCCCAGCATTTCCCGCATCAGGGCCAGTTGCGTCATCACGCTCGAGGCTCCAACCGCCCCGAGAGTCAGAAGAACGAAAAATCTTTCGCGCGCAGGCATGGCCGCGTTCCCGGGGGATCTACATGTCCGATTCACCAAACGACTCCACTTGGTAAACGAGCACCTCGGTGCCCGGGTTTCTCCAGGCAGACCGGTCGCAACCGGCCTTTTGCGAGAGCGAGTCGAGAAAAGCCTCTTTGTTGGGAATCTGCGACCAGACTTGGGGCAGATAAGTCGCCATCCTGCCGCCGATCTTGAGCACGACGCCATCGCGATGCGGACGGAGTTTGCTTAACAGGTCGTCCGGAGAATGGAAAGACAGGGGCACGGGCTCAGTCAGGACGCTGATTTCGATTTCGATTTGATCCAGTTCGCCGGGTTGCACAGGATCGAACCGCGGATCGTGCAGCGCGGCGTTTTGGGCATTGGCGACGATGGCACGATACAGGGGTTCCAGCGGAAGGATGTTGCCGATGCAGCCGCGCAACTGGCCGTGCGCCGTCAGTGTCACGAAGCAGCCTTTCTTCCCCGCGAACTTGGAGGGAAAGCTCTCCGGAGCGATGTCAGGAGCGCCATCTTTTGCCGCGATTTTTTTCAAGGACTGCCGGGCCAGTCCCAGCAGTTGGTTGCGCTCCCCGGTCGTGAAGCTCTGAGGGTGCGGTTTGTAGAAGGCGATTGCCGCATAGCCAACCACGCTGTCTTTGTTTTCCGCGGTGTCGCCGCTGTTCCGATAATCGAGCGGTTTCGCCTTCCAGCCCATCTGCCGCGCCAGATAAAGCAGGGCCAGAACGGGTGTCCGGCCACAGGCCTCCTGCGATTTCATTTGCCCGACATCCAGATTGCAGATGGCCCGCACGCACCGGGTATCCAGCTCCCGCGCCTGATCGTAAGGGTGGAAGTGGCTCAAATCGCTGCTGGCCACAATGAGCGTGGAGTCGTCCAATTGGCGGGCCAGCACGCGCGCCATCTGCTCGGGATCCACTTCGCCGGTCACAACGGGCACGAGCTGGAAGTGACCGAGTGTTTTTTGAAGAAACGGCACCTGTACCTCGGCGGAGTGTTCCCAGGTTTCCGGCGTGTCTTCGCCTTCGGGCGGCGGGGAGTGCGACGCTTGCGGCGACCATGGCGGCCGCTGCACCGGGCAGCGCGGTTCCAGAACAAACGGGATTTCTTGTGCGAGTTGTCCCGCCTTGGGGGAAACCGGCACGTCTCCGAGCGGTGTGCGGTATATCTCCGCATTGGCCACGGAGGCTCCGGCAAACCTCGCGTAGTGGCTTGCTCCCAACAGCACAACGGTCTGATAATCTCTCCCTGGCACCAGCCGGTATGCTGACGCGGCCACCGGCCCGGAGAACGGGTACCCGGCGTGCGGACAGATCAGGGCGCGCAGATCGCCTTCAATGCTTTGCGGTTTCGCGTTTGCCAACAGCGCATCAAGCGTCCGGGACAAATCAGACGGATCCTTCGGATAAAACAGCCCGGCAACAGCCGCCTCCCGAATCCGTTTGGGAGCTGAGGGTCCGGCGCCTGGCTGCTCATGGGACGGTCGCTCCTTGCAGCCGACGATGATCGCCAGCGGCAATGCGACGGCAAGCACAGCAGCAGGGAAAAAGGATCTTCGACACGCACACATGGCTTTTGCGCTTCGCACAACGGGGGACACTTACCACATTTCGAGCGCGCATTCAATTGCGATGACGGGGATGACGGGGATCGCGCGGATCGCTGAAATCGATGGAAGCGGCCACGCCAGCGGATCGCGCGGCGGATCGGCTTCGTGGAGTGGCGGGTCCGGCTCGTGGCAAGGTGCCGGCGGGCGCCGATAATTCCCCCAAGGAGGAATTCTCTCAGGCGAGGAGGGTTGCGGGGGACTCGAGGCTTTGTTTGAGCTCCGTTAGGAATCCGGCCCCGGCGGCACCGTCAACGACCCGGTGGTCGCCGCTGAGGCCGAGAAACATCCGCTGCCCGACAACGATCTCGTCCCGCGCGTTGACGATCGGTTTTTTGACAATGGCTCCGACCGCGAGGATCGCCGCCTGCGGCGGGTTGATGATCGCGTGGAAGCTCTCGACACCGAACGCGCCGAGATTCGAGACCGTGACGGTTCCTCCCTGGTATTCTTCGGGCTTGAGCTTTTTCGCGCGGGCGCGGACGGCAAGGTCTTTGACCGCCGCGCTGATCTCGCGGAGCGTCATCCGTCCGGCGTCGCGGAGGACCGGCGTGATCAGACCGTCCTCCACGGCGATCGCGACCGAGAGGTTGACGGTTGCGTACTCCACGACGGCGTCGCCCGCGAAGGCGGAGTTGATTTTCCGGTGCCGGGTCGCCGCGCGGGCGGTCGCAAGAAGAACAAAATCGTTGATCGTGACTTTCGGATATCCGGAGGCGTCGTCATTGATCTCCTTGCGGAGCTGGACGAGCGGAGCCGCGTCAATTTCCAGCGAGAGGTAAAAATGCGGGATCCGGGTCTTGCTGGCGAGCAGACGTTCGGCAATCGTGCGGCGCATGCCGGAGAGCGGAACGCGTTTGTCCGCCGCCGAACAGGGCACCTCGATCCATGCGGCGGGCGCTGTCGGAACGGATCCGCGCACATCGGGCGCGCCGCTTTTGTCGGGAACATCGGCGGCCAGAATACGACCGCCGGGACCGGTGCCCGACACGCCGGAAAGGTCCACCCCTCGCTCGCGGGCAATTTTTTTCGCCAGAGGAGAAGCCTTGACGCGCGGGCCATCAGCGGGTGCGCCCGCCCGGGGTTTCGGTGTCGGGGGAACGGGGGATTGTGGAACGGAGGCGGACTTCTGCGCCGGTGCCGCAGCGGGAAGCGGGGCCGGTTTTGCGGCAGCCGATTTCCTGTCGCCATCGAGCACGGCGAGGGGTTCCCCGACTTTTACAACACCGCCTTCCGGGACGATGATGTCTGTCAGGACGCCTTCCTCGAAAGCCTCCATTTCCATCGTCGCCTTGTCGGTCTCGACTTCCGCGATGATGTCTCCGATCTCGATTTTGTCGCCGACTTTTTTCAGCCATTTGACAAGCGTCCCCTCGAGCATGGTGTCGCTCAACTTCGGCATGGTGATTTCTGGCATAGATAAAAAAATGTTGGTCAGCAGATTTCCAGCGCTTTGAACAGGACGCGTTCCGGAGTCGGAAGCTGGATGGGCTCCAGGGCGGGGGAGTAGATGGCCGGGGCGTCGAGCGCGCAGACCCGCTGGACTGGTGCGTCCAGGTCGTCGAATGCCTTTTCTTGGATCGTCGCGGCAATCTGCGCGGAGATTCCGCAGAACGGTTTGTTTTCGTCCACCAGCACCGCGCGGTGCGTCTTGCGGACAGTTTGTAAAATCGCCTCTTCGTCGAGCGGGCGGATCGAACGGAGATCGAGGACCTCCGCGTGGATGCCATGTTCCGCCTCCAGCCGCTCCGCCGCTTTCAAGGCGGTCAGGACGGCCCGTCCGTGCGCGATGAGCGAGATGTCAGCTCCCTCGCGCTTGAGGTCCGCCACGCCGAGCGGGATCACATATTCCTCCCCGGGAACCTCCCAGGTTTCTCCATAGAGAAGCGTGCTTTCCATGAAGCACACCGGGTCGTTGTCCCGGATGGCCGTCTTCATCAGGCCCTTGGCGTCGTAGGCGGTCGCAGGGCACACGACTTTGAGGCCCGGGGTGTTTGCGAGGAAGTTTTCGGGAGTGTGCGAGTGGGTCGCGCCGACATTCGTGCCTCCGTTTGCCGGTCCCCGGATCACGATCGGGCAGTTGATCAGCCCGCCGCTCATGTAGCGCACCTGTCCGGCATTGTTGATGATCTGGTCCCACGCGACGTATGCGAAGCTCCAGAACATGAGTTCCATGACCGGACGGATCCCCAGCATCGAGGCTCCGATGCCCATGCCGATGAATCCGGCTTCGCTGATGGGCGCGTCCACGACCCGCTTGTCCCCGAACCTCTCCCAGAGGCCTTCCGTCACCTTGTAGGCTCCGTTGTACTGGGCGACCTCCTCGCCGATGATGACGACATTCTCGTCGCGGAGGAGCTCCTCGGCCAGGGCCTGGTTCAATGCGGTGCGGTAGGTGATTTTCATTCTAGTCTCCGAAGAAGTGGCGTCCGGTCTGGCCGGCATCGGTCCGGTTGTCCACCTCCCAATAGACATCTTCGAAGATCGATTCCGGCGCGGGCGGCTCGCTGTCGAGGGCGAACTGTCCGGCCCCGGCGGCTTCCTGTTTGATTTTATTGTCCAGTTCGTCGGCCGCCTCGTCGGTGAGGATGTTTTCGTCAACGAGATGTTTCCGCCAGAGACGGATCGGATCGTGGTGGGTTTTGTAGCGTTCGATCTCTTCCGCGCTGCGGTATTTTTTCGCGTTGGCGTCCGCGACCGAATGGCCGTAGTAGCGGTAGGTGTCCACCTCGAGAACAAACGGCAGGACTTCCTCATGGGCGCGTTGGATGGCATTCCACGTCTTGGCCCGCACCTCGTAGAGATCCTCGCCGTTGGCGGCATCCCACGCGATCCCGTAGCCCTCGGCACGTTCGGCGAGGCAGCTCTTGATCGCCGAGGAGCGCTCCATGCTGGTGCCCATCGAGTACTGGTTGTTCTCGATGACATAAATGACCGGGAGTTTCCAGAGGGCCGCGAGGTTCAGCGATTCGTGGAACGATCCCTGGTTGACAGCCCCGTCCCCGAGAAAGCAGAGGCAGCAACCCTTGAGGCCCTTGTATTTCAGCCCGTATGCGAGGCCGAGGCCCAGCGGGGTCTGGCCGGCGACAATCCCGTGTCCGCCCCAGTAGTTTTTATCCGGCGCGAAGAAGTGCATGGAGCCGCCCTTGCCCCGGGAACAGCCGGTCGCCTTGCCCAGGAGCTCGGCCATGCAGGCGTTCATATCCATCCCGACCGCCAGCGCGTGGCCGTGGTCGCGATACGCCGTGATCACATGGTCGTTTTCCCCCAGCAGAGAAACCGTGCCGACCGCCACCGCTTCCTGTCCGATGTAAAGATGCAGAAAGCCGCCCATCTTCCCGCGGTTGTAATACTTCAAAGCGGTCTGTTCGAATCTCCGGATCCGCATCATTTCCGTCAGAAACCGGATCTTCTGCACGGGAGTCAGGGCGGCGTTGATTCCGGACTTCGAATGGTCCACAGTCGCAAACTTCTTTTTTACACTCATGAATCCTTCGGGTTTTTCCGTGCCGGCGGGAGGAGATCGGAAAGCGGAAAAGGTTCCTTGAGAAACCCGCCGCTGGCAATCAGGAAATCATCGCGCAAAGAACGGCGGTTGTCGCAAAGAACGGTTTGACCTGCCGCGTTCCGCCTGTAATATCCCCAACTTCAGAACGGAAAACCCGGAAAAACAAAAAACTGTGAGCAACAAAGCGCCTTGGATCACCTTTCGTCCCGAACTGCGGGTGCTGGACTGCACGATTCGTGACGGCGGGCTCATGAACAACTCCCAATTTTCCGACGAGGAAGTCCGGGCGGTTTACGAGACGTGCATCGCGTCCGGGATCGACTACATGGAGATCGGGTACAAGAACTCGCACGAGGCGTTTCCGAAATCCGACTTCGGTCCCTGGCGGCACTGCGACGAGGAGGACCTGCGCCGCGTTGTCGGCGATCATACGTTCGAGCGCACGGGGTTGCGGCTCGCCGTGATGGCCGACGCCGGAGGCAAGTGCGACTGGCGGACAAAAATCCTTCCGGCCAAAGAGAGCGTGCTCGATATGATCCGCGTGGCCTGTTATGCGCATCAGATTTCCGAGGCCGTCGAGATGATCCACCACTGCCACGATCTCGGCTACGAAACGACCCTGAACATCATGGCCATCTCGACGGTTCACGACGTCGAAATCGACCAGGTGCTCGACATTGCGCGGGAAACCCCGGCGGGAACCGTCGTCGTCGTGGACAGCAACGGCGCCCTCTACCGCGAGCAGATCGACCACCTCGTCAACAAATACCGCAGGGCACTCGAGGGGACGGGAAAAGACGTCGGCATCCACGCCCACAACAATCTCCAGCTCGCCTTCGCAAACACCATCGAAGCGATCATCCTCGGTTGCAACAGGGTTGATGCCACGATGCTGGGGCTCGGTCGCGGCGCTGGAAACTGTCCGATGGAAATTCTCCTCAGTTTCCTGCGGAACCCGAAGTTCAAGCTCCGCCCGGTCCTCGAGTTGATCCAAAAAACCATCATGCCCATGAAGCAGCGTTTCGACTGGGGGCCGAACATCCCCTATTTGATCACCGGCGCGCTCAACGCCCATCCCCGCAGCGCCATCGCGTTTTGCGAGGGCGAAAAAGACGGGGATCTCGTCGCCTTCTACGACAAGATGGTGAACGAGGGCTGAGGCCGCTCAGCCGGCGGTCTGGTTGGCGGGTTCGGCCTTGGGGGCATCCACGACGAACGCGAGTTTTTCTCCCTCGCGTTTGACGCTCACCGAATCGCCGGGCGAGATCGTTCCGCGGAGGATTTCCTCGGCCATCGGGTCTTCGAGGAAGCGCTCGACGGCGCGGCGCAGCGGGCGCGCCCCGTAAGTCGGGTCATAGCCTTTCTCGATGAGGAACTCCTGCGCGGACGGGTCGAGCGTGAGGTGGACGTCCTTCAGCTTGATCCGCTCGATGACTTTCGTCATCTCGAGGTCCACGATTTTGACGAGGTCCGGCCTGCTGAGCGAGTGGAAGACGATGATGTCGTCGAGGCGGTTGAGGAACTCGGGCTTGAAGACCCGTTTCGTCTCCTCGAGGATTTTCCCGCTCATCGCGTCGTGATTGTCGTCGAGCTTCGGCGCGCCGAACCCGAGGGTCGTCTGCTTTTTGATCAGCTCGGCCCCGACGTTCGAGGTCATGATGATGATCGTGTTGCGGAAATCGATTTTCCGTCCGAGCGAGTCGGTGATCTTTCCTTCCTCCAGAATCTGGAGGAGGAGGTGCATGACATCGGGGTGGGCTTTTTCGATTTCGTCGAAAAGCACGACAGCATACGGGCGGCGGCGGACCGCCTCGCTGAGCTGGCCCCCCTCCTCGTAGCCGATGTATCCGGGCGGCGAGCCGATCAGGCGGGAGGCCGTGAACTTCTCCATGTATTCGCTCATGTCGATCTGGATGAGCGAGTCGGCGTCGCCGAACATGAATTCCGCAAGCGTGCGGGCGAGGAAGGTTTTTCCGACGCCGGTCGGGCCGAGAAAAATGAACGAGCCGATCGGGCGGCGCGGATCCTTGAGGTCGGCGCGCGAGCGGCGGAGCGCCTTGCTGATCGCGTGCACCGCCTCGTCCTGACCGATCACCTTCCCCTGGATCTCGGATTCCATCGCGAGGAGCTTGGCGGTTTCTTTCTGCTCCATGCGCGAGAGGGGAACCCCCGTCCACTTGGAAACGATGTGCATGATCTCCTCGTCTGTGACCACGACCTCCTTCTCGTCCTTGTTCGCCTTCCACTCCGCGAGGATCGCCTCGAGCTTCTCTTTCTCCTGCTTTTCGCTGTCACGCAGGGCCGCCGCCTTTTCAAAATCCTGCGACTTGATCGCGGCTTCCTTCCCGATCCGGATCTTTTCAATCCCGGCCTCGACGTCTTTGATGTCCGGCGGACGTGTCATCGCGGCGATCCGGGCGCGCGACCCGGCCTCGTCCATGACATCAATCGCTTTGTCCGGCAGGAACCGTCCGGTGAGGTAGCGGTCGGAGAGCTTCGCGGCGGCTTCCAAGGCGACATCCAGGATTTTCGCCTTGTGGTGCGCCTCGTATTTCGGGCGGATTCCCTTGAGGATGAGGATGGTCTCTTCGACCGACGGGGCCTCGACCTTCACGGTCTGGAACCGGCGTTCCAGCGCGGCGTCCTTCTCGATATACTTCCGGTATTCATTCAGCGTGGTCGCACCGATGCACTGGAGTTCGCCCCGGCTGAGCGCGGGCTTGATGATGTTCGAGGCATCCATCGCTCCCTCCGCCGAGCCCGCACCGACGATCGTGTGCAGCTCGTCAATGAAGAGGATGACATTTTTATTGCGCCGGATCTCATCCATCACCGCCTTGATCCGTTCCTCGAACTGGCCGCGATATTTCGTTCCGGCGACCATGAGCGCGAGGTCGAGGGTGATGACTTTTTTTTCGTGCAGGAGTTCCGGGACGTTTCCGGCGACGATTTCCTGGGCCAGCCCCTCGGCGATCGCGGTTTTTCCCACGCCCGCTTCCCCGATGAGAACCGGGTTGTTTTTTGTGCGGCGGCAGAGGATCTGGATGACCCGCTCGATTTCGTCTGTCCGGCCGATGACCGGATCGAGCTCGCCCTTCTTGGCGAGTTCGGTGAGGTCACGCCCGAACGCCCGAAGCGCGGGAGTTTTCCCCTCTTTTTTCCCGTCGCCGGTTCCCGCATGAACGGGGTCGCCGTCCTCCTGCGGAGAAAAGTTCGGGTCGAGTTCGCGGAGGATTTCATTGCGGGTGCGCTCGATATCGACCTCGAGGTTTTTGAGCACGCGGGCGGCGACGCCTTCGCCCTCCCGGAGGAGACCGAGGAGGATGTGCTCGGTGCCGACATAAGAATGCTGCAGGCTCTTGGCCTCCTTGCCGGCGAGCGCCAGGACTTTTTTCACGCGCGGGGTGTAGGGGATGTTGCCGACCATCTTCGTCTCGGGGCCGGACCCCACCTGCTTTTCGACCTCCATGTGGACGGTTTCCAAGTCGAGGCCCATTTTTTGAAGGACGTTCACGGCGACACCCTGGCCGAGTTTGATGAGCCCGAGGAGGAGGTGTTCGGTTCCGACATAGTTGTGGTTGAACCGGTCGGCTTCCTTCCGGGCCAACTGCAGCACCTGCTGTGCGCGGGGCGTGAATTTATCCATCATGTTTTTCTTCGGCGGCCTCCGGGGTTTTCGCTTTCAATTGGGCGATGTCCGGCTCCCGCACCTGATTCAACTTTGCGCGGATTATCGTGGCGCGCAAGGAGTCCCTTTCGTCAGCCGACATTTTTTGTGTGCCCGCGCCTTTCTGGAGGTGGGCCGGCTGGGTTTCGATGAAGAGCTCGTCCACCGGAAACCGGCAGAGCTCCGGGAACACGCCGAGATCCACTCCCAGCTTGATGACCGAGAGCAGGTTGAGCGCCTCCTTCGAGCTCATCGAATACGCGTGGGAGAGGACCCCGTAGGCGCGGCCGATCTGGTCGTGAAGGGTGACCGATTTCCTCTGGGCGAGGAGGGCGCGCGCGTTTTGCTCGTGCTCGAGGATCTGCTCGATCACCCGGTTGAGGCGGCCGATGATCTCCTCTTCGGTTTCGCCAAGAGTCGTCTGGTTGGAGACCTGAAAAAGATTTCCCATCGCTTCGGTGCCTTCCCCGTGAAGTCCGCGGACGGCCAGCCCGATTTTGTTGACCGAGTTGACGATCTTGTTGATCTGGTCGCTCATCACGAGGCCCGGGAGGTGGAGCATGGCGGACGCGCGCATGCCGGTGCCCACATTGGTCGGGCAGGCGGTGAGGTAGCCGAGGTTGGGATCGAACGCGTATTTCAGCAGTTCCTCGAGTTCGGAATCCACGCGGTTGATCATGCCGAAAACCATGCCGAGCTGGAGGCCGCAGCAGATCGCCTGCATCCGGAGGTGGTCCTCCTCGTTGATCATGACGCTGAGCGTCTGGGGCGCGTTCATGACGACCGCGCTGCCCACGCCCTTTGCGGCGTGTTCGCGGCTGATGAGGTGGCGTTCGACGAGGACCTGCTTCTCGAGCGGGGAGAGGGCTTCGAGGTTCTCGGAATACGAATCCGCCATCTCCGGAAGATTCTCGACCGCGTCTTTCACAAGTCGCATCACCTCGAGCCGCTCCGCTTTTTTTGCCCATCCCGGGAAAGGTTTTTCGTGCAGGTTGCGCGCGAGGCGGACCCGGCTGCTGACGACGATGTTCCGGTGCGGGCCGTCGCCGGAGAGCCATTCGCCGGAGCTGGCGATGATGCGGGAGAATTTCATGCCGTGGCTTCCATCCTGCGGATCTGGTCGCGGAGGTCGGCGGCGCGTTCGTATTCTTCGGCCACGACCGCCTGGTGGAGGTTGTCCTGGAGGTCGCGCAGTTTTTCTCCCTGCGCGCGCCGTTCCTGAAATGCGGCCGGGGCCTTGCCGGTGTGGGTCGTTCCCTTGTGCATGTTTTTCAACATGCTGGAAAGCCCGTCGGCAAAGACGGCGTAGCAGGCGCTGCATCCGAGGCGGCCGGTTTTTTTGAAATCCGCCTGGGTGAATCCGCAGACCGGGCACTTGATCGATCCGGCGCTGTGTTCGATCTCCTGGGCCGCACCGAGGCCCATGAGAAGGTCCGCCAGCGCGAAGCCGGTCGGGTCGTTCACCCCCTTTTCCTTCGAGCAGGCCTCGCAGAGATTCACCTTCTGCATTTTTCCCTCGACGATCTGGGTCAGAAAAACCGTGGCTTCTTTCGACTGGCAGACATCACATTGCATATCTCAATAAATCGCCGTGCCCGTGGCGGCTGTCAACTCGCGGAAGCGCGCGATCAGGCGTTTTGTCACCGGCCCGGGGAGCCCGTCCCCGATCGGACGGCTGTCCAGTCGCACGGCCGGGATGACCTCCGCCGCGGTGCCGGTGAGAAAGCATTCGTCCGCCGTGTAAATGTCGTAGCGGGTCATGTCGGGCTCGCTGATCCGGATCCGCATTTCCGCCGCGATCCCGAAGACGACCGCCCGCGTCACCCCGGCGAGCGCTCCCGAGGAAATCGGCGGAGTGAAGAGAGCCCCCTTCTTCACGACGAAAATATTGTCGCCCGTGCATTCGGCCACGTAGCCCTGCTCGTTGAGCATGAGCCCCTCGCCGGCGCCCGCCTGCTGGGCTTCGATCTTGGCCAGCACGTTGTTCAAATAATTCAGCGACTTCACCATCGGGCTGAGCGAGCCATGCGGGATCCGGCGGGTCGCGCAGGTCACCACGTGCAGGCCGTTCTCGTATTTGTCCGGCGGGTAGAGCGTGATTTTCGAGGCGATGATAAAAACCGTGGCGCGCGGACAACTGTCCGGGTTGAGCCCGAGGTCGCCGCAGCCGCGCGTCACAACGAGACGCACATAGCCGTCGCGGAGGCCGTTTTGACCGATCGTCTCCAGCAGGGCCTGGGAAATCTCCGCGGGGCTCATCCCGATGTCCAGGCAGATCGCCTTCGCCGAATCGAACAGCCTCTCCAGGTGCTCGTCCAATCGGAAGACGCGTCCGTTGTAAAAGCGGATCCCTTCGAAAACTCCGTCGCCATAAAGCAATCCGTGGTCGAAGACCGAAATCTTCGCGTTCTCCTTGTCGTAAAACTGTCCGTCTATGTAGATCTTCATTCTGGTTGTGGCCTGATCGCGCGTTGACGCGGGCATAAGATCATGCCGGGTCTCCGGCGCGATCTCAACACTCTTTATCGGTTCCGCTTTCCGAAATTCCCTGCCCGCTCTTGACAAACGGAAATTACTTAATGAGGTTAAAGATCAGAACAGTTAATAAATAACAAATCATGTTGCCTGAAAAAAACGAACAGGGGGGGCGGAGAGGAAAAACATTCTTGAAGTGGGGCGCTGTTTTTTCGGCGGTCCTGCTGGTTTTTGTGATTTTGGGAGGGGTGAAGTATTTTCAGATCCGGGCGGCGATGGCCGGGCACATGTCCTTTTCGATGCCTCCGGAGTCGGTGACGACGGTGGTGGTGGTGGCGCGGAGTTGGCCGGGGGTGCTGACGGCCGTGGGATCCTTGAAGCCGGTGGCGGGGCTGGTGCTGAGAGCCGACCTGCCCGGGAACGTGGAGGCGATCGGGTTCGAGTCCGGCGCGCGGGTGAAAAAGGGGGATCTTCTGGTCCAGCAGGACGTGTCGGAGGAGCTGGCGCAATTGCGGGCGGCGGAGGCGAAGCAGCGGCTGGCGGAGCTGAATCTCGCGCGGTTTCAGGGGCTTCTCGCCAAGCGGGTTTCTTCGCAGTCCGACTACGACCAGTCCTCGGCGCAATTTCTCGAGGCCAAGGCGAAGTGCGAGGAGATCAAGGCGGTGATCGAGAAGAAGACGATCCGGGCGCCGTTTGACGGGCTGGCGGGGATCCGGATGGTGAATGCCGGCGAGTATCTTCAGGCGGGCGAAGCGCTCGTTCCCCTTCAATCGCTCAGTCCGATTTACGTGAACTTCAGCCTGCCGCAGCAGAACCTGGCAGACGTCGAGGTCGGGAGCGTGGTGCGCGTGACGCTCTCCGGTACCGGCGGGCGGGTGTTCGCGGGGAAGGTCACGGCGGTGGACTCAGTGGTGAATGAGGCGACGCGAAATTTTCTGGCGCAGGGCACGCTGGAGAATCCGGAGGGTTTGCTGCGGCCGGGGATGTTTGCGGGGGTCGAGGTGGTTTTGCCCGCCGAGAAGCGGGTTCTGGCGATCCCGGCGACATCGATCAGCTACGCGCCTTATGGGGATTCGGTTTTTGTGGTCGGGGAGATGAAAAACGAGAAAACCGGGAAGTCGTACCAGGGGGTGACGCAGCATGTTGTGAAGCTCGGGGAGGCGCGGGGCGACATGGTGGAGGTTCTTTCCGGAATCCGGGAGGGCGACGAGGTCGTGACCTCGGGAGCCTTCAAGCTTCGTCCCAGGGCGGCGATTGCCGTCAACAACGAGGTTCGCCCGCCGGAGTCCCTGTCACCCCAGCCTGCGGACCAATGAACATCACGGATCTTTTCATCCGGCGGCCGGTCCTCGCGCTGGTCATCAACCTTCTCATTCTTCTCGGCGGTTTGGTGGCGATCAATGTGCTCACGGTGCGTCAATACCCGCGCAGCGACGTGGCGGTGATCACGGTCAACACGGTTTACATCGGCGCGAATGCGGACCTCGTGCGCGGATACATCACGACCCCGCTCGAGCGGGTCATCGCCAGCGCGGACGGGATTGATTTCATTGACTCCACGAGCGCGCAGGGGCTGAGCACGATCAAGGTTCACCTGAAGCTCAACTACGACACGAACGCCGCGCTCACGCAGGTGCAGGCGAAAGTCGCCCAGGTCCGCAACGCGCTCCCGCCGGAGTCCGAGTCGCCGGTCATCGAGCTCGAGACCGCCGACAACGAGTTCGCCGCGATGTATCTCGGGTTTTATTCGAACGAGCTCGACGAAAACCAGATCACCGATTATCTGACCCGCGTCGTCCAGCCGAAGCTCTCGGCGATCAGCGGCGTCCAGCGGGCGGACATCCTCGGCGACCGGACGTTCGCGATGCGGATCTGGCTCAAGCCCGACCGGATGGCCGCGCTGAACGTCTCGCCGAGCGACGTGCGGGAGGCGCTGCAGGCGAACAACTACCTCGCGGCCGTGGGAGCCACCAAAGGATCGATGATTTCGGTGAACCTCGTGGCGAACACGAACCTGCGCACGCCGGAAGAATTCCGCCGCCTGGCCATCAAGCAGGCCGACGGGACAATCGTCCGGCTCGGGGATGTCTCGGACGTCGTGCTGGGCGCGGAGAACTACAGCGAGGAGGTGCGGTTCAACGGGCAGAACGCGACATTCATGGGCCTCTGGGTTCTGCCAACGGCCAACTCGCTGGATGTCGTGCGCGCGGTGCGCGAGGCGCTGCCGGGGATCGGGGCGGCGATGCCGGCGGGCATGAAAGTCGGCATCCCCTACGACTCGACGATCTATATCAACGACGCGATCCGCGAGGTCATCAAGA
>JBAXTX010000030.1:0-22702 GCA_037129975.1 Verrucomicrobiia bacterium
CCAGATCGCGGAGCGCGGGCACCGCCTCGCTCTTCAGACGAATCCCCGCCGAAGCAGCCGCAAGCATCACGTCCTCCTCCGCGAGAAGAATCAACTCCATCTGGGATTCGATGAAGACCACCGGATTTTTGCAGTTGAAAAAAAAGGATTTCCGCACCGGGGCGACGCTCTGGACGGGGAGCCCCGAATAATACGCATAGGTGAGGTGCTCGTTCGGGGTCGCATAATACCGGGCGCCGGCACCGGCGGAAATTTTTTCCAAAGCACCGATCACGCAGGCAACGGCCGCCCGGCTTCCCGTGGCCGAAGGTTTTTCGAAAAAGGCCAGCCTTCCGCGTGCGGCCAGAAAAACCGTGATCGCCACGATGCCAAGCGCCGCCGCCAGCCTCGGAGGCGCACCGCGCAGGAGGTCCGCCGTGAACATGGCGATGAGCAGAACATAGGGAGTCCAAAGAACCAGCGAGAGCCGCTCGTAAAAAAAGCTCGCGGCAGGGACAACCAGATGGAAGGCCGCGTAGCTGAAAACCAGCCAGGCCAGCAGCACAAAGTAGATTTTCCCATGTTTCTGAATCGCCGTCCCGATCCGGTCCGGAAGCCAGGCGGGCTTCCATCTTTCGATGGCGAGCAGAACGAGCATCACCGCCAGCAGGGCGAGTTGCGACGGGCGATCCAGCGTGTAAGCCAGCCAGTCGGAGAGGGAATCAAAAAGCTTGTGGGCTTTGGGAACGCTCGAGGCGGTGGACAAAAAACCCGAAAGCCAGATCCATGGGACAATCAGCAGCGCGGAAAGCGCCCCGCCGCCAAGGGATTTCAAAAACCAGCACCTGTGACGGATCACCGCAGGAAGCGTCACGACGGCCACGGCCGCAAAAACCAGCGCGGAAAATTGATGGGTGTGAAAAAGCAGCGCCTCCGCGAGCCCGAGCAGCAAAAAGTCCGGCCACTTCCCCCTGCGGACAACCCGCAGCAGGCACCATGCCGCGAAGACCGTCAACAGCAGGGTCAACGAGTAATAGCGGGCCTGGTATCCAAAATCGACGGTCCTGGCATTGAACGCCATCAGTGTCAGGGCGGCAAAGCCGGCAGTTGTTCCGCCGAGGTCGCGCGCCAGAAAGAAGGTCAGGAGCAGGCAGAGCGCGGAAAAAATGATTGCGGGAATCCGGGGCGCGATCGTTCTCAGCGGGATATCCTCCACGCCATGGAGGACTCGCGGAGGAGTTGTCGGGCGGTCCGCGTGCAAACCGAACAGGGCCTCCGAAGCCGCGATGGCATAGAGCGGAAGCCAGCCATGATAGACGACCAGGCCCTGCGGGGAGTAACTGCTGTCGCGGAATTCGTATTCCGGATTTCCCTCCCACGGCTCGGTGAGGGTGTTTTCATAAACCGGGATCGAGAGGTATTCGTTCACCGGCAATCCGCGTTCGAGGATCGTCAGCGCGTTGATGCTCGACTCCGCCTCGTCACACCACAGCGCCGTGCGGTTCATCCAATCCACCCTGAGAAAGATTCCCAGCAGGATGATCAGGCATACCAGGGCAGCGGTTCCCTTGGGAAATCGCTTTCCGGATGCTCCGGCCGTTCCCTCCTGAAACGGCGTCGCCCTGCTGCTGTTGAAAAACCTCATCTTCTTCCCTCCCGAAGAGTCTTTTCAAAAAATGCGGCGGCGCGGGAGTTGATGCGCCCGAGGCTTTCGGACGGCCCCGTGAGCAGCGCGGCATCCGTGAAGTCGGAATGCGCCGCGCCGGCAATACGAAGGATCTCCGCGCCGGATTTCTCACGCCAGTATTCGTAGTCCCGGAAGCCTTCATCCAGAAACGCGGCGTTCCTCCGGGCTGCGGGATCGGCCGACCGGAGCTCGCTTTCCGTAGGGGGCGGAAGGTTGTCGGTGAGAAACAAAAACGGCCGGGGCGAGCCGGATCGCCTGGACTTGCCAAAGAGGTTGCCGTCGAGATTCACGCCGGCTTTCACGCGCGGGTCCGTGCGACACACCTCGGCCGCCACCGCTCCCCCGAAGGAATATCCGAGCACGCCGACATGGTCCGCATCAAGTTTGCCTCGAAATATTCCGCCGGCCAGATCTCCGGCATTCCAGGCCGGGAGCGAGGCGATCACGAACCGGACATCGCCCGACCGGAAATCGATCTCCCGCTCCGCAGCCCGGAAAAAGGCCGCGCTCGATCCCTCGGTGGAAAGGTCGAACCGCTCGAGGTTCTCATTCGTCACGATCGCACCACCGGGAGTTTTGACAAGCGGCGAGCCACCCGGGTGGTTGAGGGCGAGGACGACAAATCCCGCGGAGGCCAGCGTCTCGCAAAGCGTCGTGTTTTCAAAACTCCCGCCATCCCAGCCGGGCGAGCAAATAATCACCGGCCAGCGACCCGCCGCAGGCTCCGAACCCTCGCGCCCGTGCGTCCGCACAGACGCAAACTCCCGCGGCTTCTCCCACTCCGGAAACGGGAAATACGGTGCGGGCTTCCCGCACGGGCCGGGCTTGCGGGGATACCAGACCTGCGCGGCAATCGGGCGCTTCCGGGAGGCATCGTTGAGGAAAACCAGCGTCGTCCCGATCGGGCGTTTTCCGCCGGGATCCGGCAGCCGTATTGCAGGGATCGCCGGAGGTTTTCGCATCGCGATAAAAGTCAGGAGCGCGCAGAGGGAGACCCCGCCAATGAACAGAAAAACCTGCATCGCACGCATGACGGATTCTTGCCGTATTTGACAAAAAGAACAGCGGGAATGTTGTCAGGATATTCTGGCCAAGGCCGTGCGGAATCAATAGATTCTTCGGTTCTCCCCATGCGTGCAGACGTACACCCGTTACATTGCAACCAGTCGCTTGGCCTGCTTTCCAAGGCGCAAGGCGGGACAGCGGGCATAGCCGGTCTTTTCTCGCGCCGGGCTTTGGAATTTCCGCAACGGGAGGCGGTGGTGTGGGACGGCGGAGCCCTCACCTACGGCGAGCTGGAAGAGCGATCCAACCGGGTGGCGCGGCATTTGATTTCGCAGGGGGCGGGGAGCCTCGTGGGGATCGCCATCGAGCGATCCGCGGAGATGGTGATCGGGCTTCTGGGCATCTTGAAATCGGGCGCCGCATATGTGCCGCTGGATCTGAGCCAGCCACAGGGTCGAAACGAACTTTTTCTGCGCGAGACGGGCGCGGGGTGCGTGCTGGCGTCCAAAGGCGGTCCGGCGGTGGACCTGCCGGGAACGAAGGTTGTTTTTCTCGAAGATGCGGAATCCGGCACGAACCCCGGCAGGGAGACAGGTGGCGAGAGCCTTTGCTATGTTCTTTTCACCTCCGGTTCGACAGGAAAACCGAAGGCTGTTGGGGTGCCGCATCGCGCGGTCCTGCGGCTTGTGCATGGCGCGGATTTTGCGGATATGGCGGGGACGTGGCTGCACATGGCGCCGCTTGCCTTCGATGCCTCGACGTTGGAAATCTGGGCGCCGCTCTGCAACGGGGGCCGACTGGCGCTGATGCCGCCGGGCCCCCACTCTCTCCGGGACATCGGGGAGGCGATCCGCCGTCATGGTGTCACGTCCGCATGGCTCACGGCGGGACTCTTTCGCGTGATGGTGGACGAGCACATCGAGGGGCTTGCCCCGCTCTCGCAGCTTCTCACCGGCGGCGATGTCGTTCCGGCCGCGCAGGCCGGCGCCGTCCTCACGCGCCACCCCGGCCTGCGTCTCATCAACGGCTACGGGCCGACGGAAAACACGACGTTCACCTGCTGCCATCGGATCACGCCGGAGGATTGCGTGAGCGGAACGATTCCGGTTGGCCGGGCAATTTCCGGAACGACCGTTCGGATTCTTTCGGAGTCCCTCGAATCCTGCCCGCGCGGGGTCGCGGGCGAGCTCTGCGCGGGCGGCGAAGGTCTCGCGCTCGGTTATCTCAACCAGCCCGAACAGACGGCCGACAAGTTTTTCATTCACCCCGAATTCGGACGGCTTTACCGGACCGGCGACCTTTGCCGGATGCGCGGGGATGGCGTGGTCGAGTTCCTGGGCCGGATGGACAACCAGATAAAAATCCGTGGATTCCGTGTGGAGCCGGGCGAGATCGAGTGCGTGCTGGCGGCGTTCCCCGGCATTCGGCAGGCCGCCGTTGTTGCGACGGGGAGCGCGGAAGTCCGGCTGGCGGCGTGCGTGGTGCCGGCTTCGTTCGATGAAGCGGGGCTTCGCGGGTTTTTACAAACGCGGCTGCCGGCACACATGGTGCCGTCGGTTTTCCTCGGCTTCGAAGCCCTTCCGCTCAACGCCAACGGCAAAGTGGACCGCGCGGCGCTCGGCGCAAAAGTCGCGCCGTCCTCCGCGACAGGTCCGCGCCATTTGGTGCCGGAGGGCGGTGCCTTGGAAGCCCGTGTGCGGGCGGTCTGGGAAGACATTCTCGGCCGCGAAGGCCTCGGCCGCGACGCCGGATTTTTCGAATGCGGCGGCGACTCGATTCTGCTGGCGCGCCTGCACTCCCGGCTGGGCGGACTCACGGACGGCCCGCTGCCGATCACCGATCTTTTCGAGCACTCCACCATCCGCTCGCAGGTGGTTCTCCTGGCGGGCGGACTCAACGACGGAGCCAAGGCCGCGATCCGCGACCGCGCTTCCAAACAACGCGCCGCACTGGCCGGACGGAGGGCCGCCCGCTTATGAACAGCCTGCCGCAGGATTCGATTGCGATTGTCGGCATGGCCGGGCGATTCCCCGGCGCCGGGGGTGTGCCGGAGCTTTGGGAGAATCTCCTGAATGGCGTGGATGCGATCTCGCATTTCACGCCGGAGGAAATCGAAGCCTCGGTCGCGTCGCCCGAGGCGGTTGCGCGAGGCGAGAAATTCGTCCGGGCGCGCGGAGTGATCGGGGACGCGGCGATGTTTGACGCGGAATTTTTTGAAATCCCGCCGCGCGAGGCGGAGCTGATGGATCCGCAGCACCGGATTTTTCTGGAATGCGCGTGGGAGGCGCTCGAGAGCGCGGGCCACGACCCGCATTCCTTTCCCGGAGCGATTTCCATTTATGCCGGCCTGAGCCTGAACACGTATCTGCTCAACAACCTCTGCGGCGGCAATGATTTTTCGCGGCGTCTCGCGACGAATTATCAGGTCGGCGAATACTCCGCGATGCTGGGCAACGACAAGGATTTCCTGCCCACGCGGGTTGCCTACAAGCTGAACCTCCGCGGGCCGGCGATGGCGGTCCAGTGCGCCTGCTCGACCTCGCTGGTTGCCATCGCGCAGGCCTGCACGTCGCTTCAGACCTACCAGAGCGACATGGCCCTTGCCGGCGGCGTTTCTGTCACATTCCCCCAAAAGCGCGACTACCGGTACGAAGAGGAGGGCATGGTTTCGCCCGACGGTGTCTGCCGTCCGTTCGACGCGGACGCGCGCGGCACGGTCTTCAGCCATGGGGCCGCCGTGGTCCTGCTCAAGCGGCTCGCCGATGCCGAGGCCGATGGGAATACGATTCTCGCCGTCATCCGCGGGGCCGCGGTCAACAACGACGGGGCGGACAAAATTGGCTATGCCGCGCCGGGCTTGAACGCCCAGGCCGGGGTCATCGCGCTTGCGCAGGCGACCGCCGGAATCGAGCCGTCCACCATTTCCTATGTCGAAGCCCACGGGACCGGCACCCTGCTCGGCGACCCGATCGAATTTGCGGCGCTGACGAAGGCGTTCCGCGAAGGCGGCGCAACCGGCAACGGCTTCTGTGCGTTGGGCTCGGCAAAAGGCCACCTCGGCCACCTCGATGTCGCCTCAGGAGCCACGGGCCTCATTAAAACCGTGCTTCAGCTCCGGCACGAAACCATCCTGCCCATCCTTCACTTCGCAAAGCCGAACCCCCACATCGATTTTTCCGGCAGCCCGTTTTATCCGGTCACAAAAGCGATCCCGTGGCGGCGCGGAGAGACGCCGCGCCGCGCGGGCGTCACGGCTGCCGGCGTGGGCGGCACGAACGCGCATGTCGTCGTCGAGGAGGCGCCGGCCGCTTCGCCGACAACCGCCTCGCCAGGCCCTCATGTCCTGGTGCTCTCCGCGCGCACGGCAACCGCTTTGCACAAAATGGCGGCGAACCTCGCGGATCACCTTGCGGCGAACCCTTCGATGGACTTGGCGGATGTGGCGTTCACGCTGGCCACGGGCCGCCGGCCATTTGCCCATCGCCGCGCGGTGGTTGCGGCGGACAGGGATTCTGCCGTTGCGTCCCTGCGCGCGGAGGCGGAAGCTCCCGAAAACGATCTCGCCCGCACATGGATCGGGGGCGGAATGCCGGACTGGTCGGCGCACTTCGCCGGGCAGACCCGTCGGCGCGTGCCCCTGCCGACGTATCCCTTTGAGAGAAAAAATTATTGGGTTGGGCCCGGCACGGTGTCCGAGCCGGTCGGGCCGGAGCCGGAATCCATGGGCGAGCCCGTGGAGGATCTCGTGGGCGACGTGCGCCGGATGTTCAAAGAGCTGAGCGGGGTGGATGTGGACAACGAGGAAGCCACGTTCGAGGAGCTCGGCTTCGACTCGCTTTTTCTCACGCAGGTCAGCATCGCCGTCTTCTCGCGATTCGGGGTCAAGGTCACGTTCCGGCAGCTTCTGGGCGAGGTTCCCAGCCTTGCCTCGCTCGTCGCCCGTATCCGCCGGGAAAAGCCGGTCGGCCGGCCGGCCGTGGCGAAGAAGCAACGCGCGGGGTCTTCTCTCAGCGTGGTGCGCCGCCCGGCCGGAGGCCGTGCAGCCGAGGCTCCCGGCCGCTTCGGTCCGTATCGCCCGATGGACCGCGGCTCCGACGGCGGGCTCACCGACCGCCAGCGCAAAGCCCTCGACGATCTCATTGCGCGCTACACAAAGCGCACCGCCGCCTCGAAGCGATACACGGCCGACCACCGGGCGCACTACGCCGATCCGCGGGCGGTCTCCGGGTTCCAGT
Source organism: Verrucomicrobiia bacterium (assembly GCA_037129975.1). Classification (GTDB taxonomy): domain Bacteria; phylum Verrucomicrobiota; class Verrucomicrobiia; order Chthoniobacterales; family Terrimicrobiaceae; genus QYQL01. The sequence continues at coordinate 6,907 of JBAXTX010000030.1, forward strand.
CGCTGTGGAAAGAAATGGTTTATCCGATTGTCTCGGAAAGCTCGGCGGGCTCGAAGATCCGCGATCTCGACGGCCATTCCTATGTGGACATCACGATGGGATTCGGCGCGTATTTTTTCGGCCACTCGCCGGCGTGGCTCACCGGGGCGCTCGAGGCCCAGCTCCGCCGCGGGATTGAGATCGGCCCCCAATCGGGAACGGCCGGCGAAATCGCCCGCGCGGTCTGCGACCTCACGGGCATGGAACGCGCCACGTTCTGCAACACCGGCTCGGAGGCGGTCATGGCCGCGATCCGCCTTGCCCGCACGGTGACCGGGCGGTCGCGCGTGGTTTATTTCACCGGCGACTACCACGGGATGTTCGACGAGGTGCTGGTCCGCGGCGCGTGGGTGGACGGCGAATACCGCGCGCAGCCGATTGCCCCCGGCATCCCGGATTCGCTGGTCGAGAACATGCTCGTGCTCGACTGGGCGGCCCCCGAATCCCTGGAAATCCTTCGTGCTCACGCGCACGAACTCGCCGCCGTGATCGTCGAACCCGTGCAAAGCCGCCGTCCCGGCGTGCAGCCGAAATCGTTTCTGCGCGAGGTGCGCGCGATCACCGCGCGTTCCGACACGGCCCTGATTTTCGACGAGGTCGTCACGGGTTTCCGCTGCCACCCCGGCGGCGCGCAGGCGTATTTCGGCGTTCGGGCGGACATGGCGACGTATGGGAAGGTCATCGGCGGAGGGATTCCGATCGGCATCCTGGCGGGCGCGGCAAAATATCTCGACGCCCTGGATGGCGGCGCATGGCGGTATGGCGACGGCAGTTTTCCCGAGACGGGCATGACATTTTTTGCGGGAACATTTGTGCGTCATCCGCTCGCCATGGCCGCCGCACGGGCGGTGCTCGACCAGCTTTATCTGCACGGACCGGGGCTGCAATTGCGCATGACCGAGCGCACGGATCTGCTCTGCCGCACGCTCGACGCGCACTTCGAGGCGGTCGGGGCCCCGCTCCGCGCGCCGCATTTCAGCGCGTTCGCGATGATCGAGCACGCGCCCGACCTGCGGTTCGTCAGCCTGCTCTGGTATTACCTCCGCGAGAAGGGCGTGCATGTCTGGGAGAACCGCCCGATTTTTCTGACGCTCGCGCACTCGGACGAGGACTTCGATCAGGTGGTGGGAGCGTTTGTCGAGAGCGTCGGCGAAATGCAGGAAGCCGGCTTCCTGCCGCCGGCCCCGGCGGGAACACAGTCCCTTGGCGTGCCGAACGCTTTTCCCCGCCACGACTCCGCACCGATGACCGAGGCCCAGCGCGAGATTCTGCTCGCCGTGCAGATGGGAGACGACGCGAACCGGGCGTTCAACGAATCCATTGTTGTGGATCTTCACGGCACGCTTGACCGCCCCGCTCTGGAAAAAGCCGTACTCCATGTCATGCAGCGGCATCCCGCGCTCCGAAGCACGTTCCGTCTGTCCGAGATGAGGCAGGTTTTCGAGCCGGCGCCGGATTCCTTCCCGCTGCCTGTGGGCGGGAGCCTGGAAAATCTTTGCCGGGAAGCGACCGGAACGGCCTTCGATCTCGAGCGTGGGCCGCTGGTTTTCTGGCGCCTCGTGCCGCTTGAGGCCGGGCACCACGCCCTGCTTTTCACCGCGCACCACCTTGTCTGCGACGGCTGGTCCATTGGCATGATCGTGGACGAGCTCTCGAAGAGCTACAACGCCTTCCGCGCCGGCCGCCTTCCGATGCTGCCGCCGCCGATGACATTCGGCGAATACGCCCGCGCGCTTCACGCGGCGCGGAAGGATGGAGCAAAGGACCGGGAGTTCTGGCTCGGGCAGTTCCGCGATGGCGCGCCGACACTCGACCTGCCCGCGGACCGGCCGCGCCCCCCCCTCAAAACCTACTCCGGCGGGCTCGTCTCCCGCGCGCTGCCGCGGGAACTCTTCAAACAACTTCAAGCCGCCGCGCCCGCGCTTGGCGGCACGCTTTTCTCGACTCTTCTGGCCTCGTTTGCGGTTCTTCTCCGGCGCCTCGGCGGGGAGAGCGATCTGGTGGTGGGAGTTCCCTCGGCGGGACAAACCCTGGCCGGATGCGATGAGCTGGTCGGGCATTGCCTGAACTTCCTGCCGCTGCGCCTGCGATGCGCGGAGGATGCGACGTTCGCCTCGTTCTCGAAGGACGTGCGGCGGGTTGTCCTCGATGCCTACGAGCATCAAAGCTTCACCTTCGGCAGCCTCGTGAAAGAATTGAAACTTCCCCGCGACCCGAGCCGCCTGCCGCTTGTCTCGGCGATGTTCAACATTGACCGCTCGGGATTCGACCGCCTGCGTTTCGACGGCCTCACCTTCCGTGTGAAGAGCAATCCCAAGCAGTTCGTCAACTTCGACATCTTCTTCAACGTCGTCCAATCCGACGCCGATCTGGAGATCGAATGCGAATACAACACCGGCCTCTTCGATGCCGCAACGATCCGCCGGTGGCTCGTTTCCTTTGAAACCCTCATCGGGGGAATCCTCGCCGCGCCCGATACCGGGCTCCTGGAATTGCCGGTTCTGGGCGGAGCCGAGCGGGCGGTTCTCCTCTCCGATGCCCGGACGACCTCCCGGCCATACGACCGGGAGGTTCCTGTTCATGCGTTGGTCTCGAAAGTTGCCGCGGCCTTTCCGAACAAGACGGCGGTCATTTCCGGGGAAAAGCGGATGACCTATTCCGAGCTGGAGGAGCTTTCCTCGCGCCTTGCATCCCGGCTCGCGGCGGCCGGTGTCGGCCCGGGCGATCTGGTCGGGCTCTGCATCGGGCGCTCGGAGAAAATGGTCGCAGGTCTTCTGGGGATCTTGAAAACCGGGGCCGCCTACGTTCCCATGGATCCGGGATTCCCCGCGGTGCGGCTGGGTTTCCTCTGTGAGGATTCGCGGATGCCGGTCATTGTTGCGGAGGACTCGACGCGGGAAGTTGTTGCGGGCAGCGGCGCGAAAATTCTTCTCTTCGACGAAGCCTCCGATCCCCGGGCGTTCGAGGCGTCCCCCCTCGGCGGCGAGCATCCCGCTTATGTGATGTTCACCTCCGGATCCACCGGGCGTCCGAAGGGCGTGGTGATCCCGCACCGCGCGCTGGCGAATTTCCTGCACTCCATGCGCCGCGAACCCGGTCTCTCGGCGGACGACACTTTGCTGGCCGTGACGACGCTTTCCTTCGATATCTCCGGCCTCGAAATCTTCCTTCCCCTGACCACCGGAGCGACCGTCGTCATCGCCTCGAAGGAGGCGCAGGCCGACGGGAATCTTCTGGCCGCCGAGATGAAAAGAAATTCCGCGACCGTGATGCAGGCGACTCCGGCCACCTGGCGGCTCCTGTTGGATTCCGGCTGGGACGGCTTCCCGCGGATGAAAATCCTTGTCGGGGGCGAGGCGGTGCCGTGCGAATTGGTGAACCGGCTGGTTCCGATCTGCGCTTCCGTCTGGAATGTTTACGGCCCGACCGAGACCACGATCTGGTCCACAACCGGGCGGCTCGAGCGCGGCGCCGGACCGGTTCTCATCGGCCATCCGATTGACAATACCCGGATCTACATCGTCAACTCCGCGATGCGGCTCCAGCCGCCGGGAGTGGCCGGCGAGATGCTCATCGGCGGGGACGGGCTCGCGCTGGGATATCTCCACCGGGACGATTTGACCGCGGAGAAGTTCGTCCCCGGCCCGTCGGAAAACCCGGAGCGGGTTTACCGCACGGGCGATCTCGCGCGACGCCATGCCGACGGCTCGATCGAGTGCCTCGGCCGCATGGACGACCAGGTCAAGGTCCGCGGGTTCCGGATCGAGCCCGGCGAGATCGAGGCCGAACTCGAAAAATTTCCCGGCATCCTCCAGGCGGTCGCCCACGTTCACGACGGCCGCCTGATGGCGTTTCTGCGGACTTCATCGAACGAGGATCTGTCCGCCGGGCTTCGCGGGCATCTTCTGGCCGCCCTGCCGGATTACATGGTCCCCTCGCATTTCATCCGCCTGGATTCGATCCCGCAGACCCCGAATGGAAAAGTGGACCGCCGCGCGCTTCCCGCCCCGGATTTTTCCGGCAAAAAAAAGGCGGGGCCCGCCGTCGAACCGGCCACCGGGCGGGAGCGGAAGCTGCTGGAAATCTGGCGGCAGGTCCTGGAGATTCCCGGCATCGGCGTCGAGGACGATATTTTTGAACTGGGCGGGGACTCGCTTTTGATATTTCAGATCAGCACACGGGCAACCGCCGCCGGGATCCCGATCCGCCCGGCGGAGATTTTCCTCCACCGGACCATCGCTTCCCTTGCGGCACATGCCGGGCGGGAGCAACAAGCCGCCACACCGCCGGCCATCCAAAGACTGAAACGAGATGACTTCCGCCGCAAAGCCTGAATCCAACGACAACGAAGAGGTTCTGGAATTTCCCGCCTCCGTCGCGCAGAAGGCTTTTTTCTACCTGGAACAGGTGGAGCCGGGCGTCACGCCTTTCAACATTCCCGTGCGCTTCGTCATCGAAGGCCCGCTGGACGGGGAGATTCTCAAAAACGCGGTCAACGAGATCATCAAAAGACACGAGGGGTTGCGCACGTTCTTTGAAGATCGCGACGGGGAAATCTTCCAGGTTGTCGTTCCCAAGTGGGACTTCGCGCTCGACGCCTTCGATCTTTCCGCGCTCGACGAGAAGGCCCGGGAAGAGGAGCTTCTGCGCCTGGGGATCGGGGAGGCCCGGAAGCGATTTGATCTGAGGCGCCTCCCGCTTTTGCGTGCCATGCTGGTTTTTCTGGGAGCGGAGAAACACGTTCTCCACATCACCATTCATCATGCCGTGGCCGACGGATGGTCATTGGGCTTGTTGGCAAAGGAAATCGCGGCCCACTATGCCGCGCTCGTCGAGGGTCGGCGGGATCCGCTGCCGGAGCTTCCGATCCAATACGCGGATTTTTCAGTCTGGCAGAGGGACTTTCTGCAGGGGCCGGAAATCGCCGGCCAACTGGAGTATTGGAAAGACCGGTTGGCGGACATGCAGGAAACCGAGTTCCCGACGGATTTCCCGCGCCCGCCCGTTAAAAACTGGAATGGCGACATCGTCTCCGTTCTGCTTCCCCGCGAGCTGACCGACCGGTTGAATGAAATGGCCCGGGCGAAAGGCGCGACCCTGTTTCATTTGTTTCTCGCCGTCTGCAAGGTTCTCCTGCGGAAAAACAGCGGTTCCGATGACATCGCCGTGGGGGCTCCGGTTGCGGGACGGGACCGGCCGGAGCTCGAGCCGCTGATCGGCACGTTCATCAATTCCGTGATCCTGAGAACCGATCTGTCCGGCAACCCTCCCTTTGCCGCCCTGCTGGAAAAAGTCCGGGCCACGGCCGTCGGGGCGATGGAGAACCACGAACTCCCGTTTGAAATGCTGGTCCGGGAATTGAGGCCCCACCGGCATCCGGGAAGAAACCCTCTCTTCCAGATCAATTACACCCACCAGCGGGCCTTTATGCGTTCCGAGACGTTTGCGGGGATCACGATGACCGGGATCCCCTCGGTTTCCCCCGGCACGATTTTTGATGTCAACTTTTTCACGGTGGAGAGGGATGGCGTTTGGCGGCTCTCGTGTGATTACTGCACCGATCTTTTCGAGCGCGCGACCGCCTTGAGGTGGCTGGCCCAGTTCCAAAAACTCCTCGTTGCCGTGGCGGAAAATCCGGACTGCCCGATTGATGATCTGAGCCTTCTGGATGAGGCGGAGACGAAGCGGCTGCTCGACTGGAGCGGGAAGGCGACCGCCTATCCTCGGGATTCCACCATCGGCCGGCTCTTTGCTTCTGTTGCCGGAAATTTCCCCGACAAGCCGGCTCTCGTCCAGGATGAGGAGTCCGTTTCCTACCGGGAGATGCTTTCCAGGGCCTCGGCTCTCGCGAAAGAACTGGGGGTTCTTCCTCCGGGAACGCCCGTGGGAATTCTTGCCACCGGTTCGTTGGATGTGATTGTCGGTCTGCTGGGCATCCTGCTGGCAGGCGGGGCTTATGTGCCGGTTGATCCCGCGCAGCCGATGGAGAGGATCTGTTTTCTTCTGCGCGACGCGGGAGTTTCCCTGGTCGTGACGGACGGGTCGGCGCGGGTGGAATGCGAGGGGACCCGGACCATCGTTGTGCCGGAGGCCGACGTCGCGCCAGGGGCTTTGCCCGTCTCCGAAGTGTCCGCCACCGATCCGGCCTACATCCTTTATACCAGCGGCTCCACAGGCCAACCCAAAGGGGTGATCGTGCCGCACCGGGCTGTCATCCGCCTTGTGCGGGGGACAGATTACATGGAGTTCCGCGAGGATGATGTCTTTTTGCAGGCCGCCCCGCTTTCCTTCGATGCCTCGACATTTGAGATCTGGGGTGCCCTGCTCAACGGGGCCACGCTCGTCGTGCCCCCCCCCGGCTCTCTGGCTCTCGACAGAATTGCCCTCTCGGTTCGGGAGCACGGAGTGACGACGCTTTGGCTGACTTCCGGACTCTTCCAAACGATGGTGGATGAACATCTCGACGAACTGGCCGGCCTGCGAAATCTTCTCGCCGGAGGCGACGTGCTTTCCATCCCCCATCTGCGCAGGGCGCTCGCCGCCCTGCCGGGAACGCGCCTGATCAACGGCTACGGTCCCACGGAGAACACCACGTTCACGACCTGCCATGCCATCGCCGCCGCCGATTTGGAATTGACGTCGGTGCCGATCGGAAGGCCGATCCCGAACACCACGGTTTTCCTTCTCGACGAAGCGGGAAAATTGGTTCCGGTCGGAATTCCGGGCGAGCTCCATACCGGCGGAGATGGCCTGGCCACGGGATACCTCCATGACCGGGAACGCACGGATTCGGTTTTTCTGGACGGCCTCGTCCCCGGAGCGGGACGCCTCTACAAAACCGGCGACCTCGCCCGCTGGCGCGAAAACGGGACATTGGAATTTCTCGGGCGCAGCGACCGACAGGTCAAAATCCGCGGCGTCCGGGTCGAACCCGGCGAGGTCGAGGCCGCGATTGCCATGCACCCGAGGGTCGCGGAGTGCCGGGTTGGCACGCGCGGACGCTCGGCGTCCTCGAAGATTCTTGTCGCTTGGGTTCGTCCGAACGGCCCGCTGGATCGCGAGCAGTTGATGGATTTCCTCACCGCCAAGCTCCCCGCGTTTCTCCGCCCGGATGCGATCGTTTTTGTGGACCGGTTCCCGCTCACGACCAGCGGAAAAATCGACATGTCCGCGCTTCCCAATCCCGATGATTCCACAAGGACGAAATCCGCCTCTCCCGAAACCGCGACCGAAAAACGCCTCGCCGCGATCTGGTCGGAATTGCTCGGGACCGACTCGATCGGACGCGATGACAATTTCTTCCATCTGGGCGGGCACTCGCTGCTCGCGCTCAGATTGTTTTCGCGCATCCACCGCGATTGGGATCTGACGCTTCCTCTGGCAACCCTCCTGCGGGCGCCGAGCCTTCGCATGCTGGGAAGTCTCGTGGACCGCGAACTCGCGGCGGACGATGACCGCGAAGGATCCGAACCGGTTTTGGCGGTCATCCACGCGGAAGGCGCCGGCACGCCGCTCTTTTGCATCCATGCCGGCGATGGCGGGATCCTCGTCTATAAAAAGCTGATGCCTTATCTGGACGGCGGACGCCCGGTTCTGGCCATCGAGTCGCCCGGGCTTCATGCCGACGAAAAATTTCATGTTCCGGGCATTGAGGAAACCGCGACTCTTTACTTGGATTCCGTGCGGAGAAGGCAGCCGCACGGCCCGTATCTCCTGGCCGGATACTCGTATGGAGGCACTGTGGCCTATGAGATGGCTCTTCAACTCCAGGCCGTCGGCGAGGAAGTGGCGCTCCTGGCGCTTTTTGACACCGCAACTCCGGATGTCAAAATGATCAAAGCGGGCTTGGCGGAGCGACTGCGGCGCCATCTTCAACGAAAAGGCGCCCATGGGCTTTTCGACAGGACCTTTCAAACCCTTGTCTATTTTTCCGGACGGCTTTCCCGGCGCGCCCTGCCCGTGCAGGACGAAACGGCGGAAGTCCACAGTGACGACCGCCGCAGAGAACTGCGGGAAGCCCATGCCAAGGCCATGAGCGCCTATTCTCCCGGCCGCTACGCGGGAAAATTAACGCTCTTCCGTGCATCCGATCACGGCGGAAGCATTTTTGATCCCCCCCGCGACATGGGCTGGAGCGGGCTGGTTGACGAGCTCGATGTCATCCCGGCTTCCGGCTCCCATATCTCCCTCTTCGATGGGAAAAATATCGGAACCCTGGCAAAAAATCTCCAAGCCAGCCTCTCCGCCTGCAGGCACTGAAGTTCCTTCTCAGACATCCTGACCTGCAAGGAAAGCTTGTGAGACGCTAAAGTCAGGGAGCACCGGGGAAGTCACCAATACGAAATTTGTTGCCGGGATGGCCTGCGACAAATTCACGGCGGTCACTCGTCAGGGAGTCGGTGTCGCCGGCGGCATTCGCATCGCGGGGCTCACCGGAGCGAACGGCTCGGCGGCGGCATCGTTTTTCGGCGGCGGCAATTCCCACACCATGATCCCGGGATCCTGCGCGACACCCGACGGACCCTCCATCCCGGCAACCGGCTTCGACCGCGCGACCCGCTCGATTTTTTTGATGGTGAAGTAGGTGAAGAGCACCGCGGCAAGGAGGAGGAGGAGCACGAGCACTGTGGCGGCGAGGACCACAAGGATCCTGAATCGCCGCCTGCGCGACGGCTTGGCCATTGCGGGGAGATGTGTCGTCAGTGCCTCGATGTATTGGAAGCCGCCGGGCGCGGCCCCCGCCCGGTCGGGCAGGAGCGGGCGGATCTCGTCCTGCGGAAGGCCGAGATATTCCGCGTAATCGAGGAGAAACAGCCGCACATACGTCGGGTGGGTGAAGCCCGAAAAGTCGTCCGCCTCAAGCTCGCGAAGCCGCTGCACGCGGATCCGCGTGTCAGCGGCCGCCTTCTCGATCGAGATGCCGGCCTTCGCACGCGCCGCGCCCAACCTTGCTCCAACAAAAAAATCCGGTGTGTCCATTTTTAAAATTCTTCGTTCAGATCCACGAGGATCTCGCGATCCTTCGCGCCATCCTTCGGACCCACAATGCCACGTTGTTCCAAAATATCCACTACTCGTGCGGCGCGGGTGTAGCCGAGTTTGAGCCGGCGCTGGAGCATGGATGTCGAGGCGCGGTTTTCCTGTCGCACGATCTCGAGACATTTGGCGACGAGTTCCTCGTCCTCGTCGCTCACTTCCTCCTCGGGGATCGCCGTGCTCGTGAGTTTCTCGTGGATCCCGGCGTCAAATTTCGGTTCGGCCTGTCCGGCCACGAATTCCACGATCCGGTGGATCTCCTCCTCGGTGACGAGGACGCCTTGGGCGCGGGTATATTTCGAGGTTCCGGGCGGCAGGTAGAGCATGTCTCCGTTGCCGAGGAGTTTCTCGGCGCCGTTTTCATCGAGGATCACGCGGCTGTCGATCTTCGAGGCGACCTGCAATGCGATCCGGCTCGGGATGTTCGCCTTGATGATGCCGGTGACGACGTCGGCTCGCGGGGTCTGCGTGGCGACGAGCATGTGGATCCCCGCCGCGCGGGCCATCTGGGTGATGCGTGCGATCGCGCTCTCGACGTCCGCCGGCGCGGTCTGCATCAGGTCGGCGAGCTCGTCCACGATGACCACGATGAACGGCATGCGGTCGGGAACGATGAGGTCGTCCGTCCGCGGCACGCGGACCGGGGGCATTTCCTCATCGGGCACTTCCGCCGCGTTTTCCGCGGGTTCCTCCGGCAGCGGTTCCCCGGGGTCCGCAACGTTTTCCTCATCGAGTTCCTTCCGGGATTTCGGAAGCGGACGGACGTTGAACGCGGCGATGTTTTTGACGCCGCACTTGGCGAAGATTTTGTAGCGGAGCTCCATTTCCTCCACGACCCAGCGCAGGGCGAGGAGAACTTTTTTCGGATCGGTGACGACCGGCGTGATCAGGTGGGGGAGCTTGTTGTAGATCTGCATTTCGACAACCTTCGGGTCGATCATGATGAACCGCAGTTGCTCGGGAGAATACCGGAAGAGGAGGCTTGCGATGATCGAGTTGATGCAGACGCTCTTGCCGCTGCCTGTCGTTCCCGCCACCAGGCAGTGAGGCATCTTGGCGAGGTCGCCGATGATCGTGTGCCCGTAAACATCCATGCCGAGCGCCAGCGGCAGGAGGCACTTGGTCTCCCGCCAGGCGTCCTTCTCGAACAACTCGCGGAGGGTGACTTTCACTTTTTTCGAGTTGGCGATCTCGATGCCGACCGTGTCCTTGCCCGGGATCGGGGCGAGGATGTTGATCCGCTCGGCGCATGTGGCGCGGGCGATGTCGCGCTCGAGCACCACGATCTTGTCCACGCGGACTCCGACATCCGGATAGACTTCGTATCGCGTGATCGTCGGGCCTTTCGTGATCGTGCCCGGCGTCGCCTTGATCCCGAAGGTCGCGAGCGTCTCGATGATCAGACCCTGGATCATGAGGAGCTCGTCGCGGTCGAGCGGGACCCGTTCGGACTCGTCGTGCGGATCGAGAAGATCGAGTCCGGGAAGCGTGTAGTTTTCCAGGTGGACCCCCGCGAGGCCCGGCTTGATCGCGATGTCCTTCTCGGTCCGCAGGTCCGCCAGTTTCGGTTTTTTCGCGGCGGGCGCCAGGGCGTCGATGATCTCGGGCTCCGGCGCGGGCGGAACGGGCGCGACAGGTTCGATGACCGCATCGGGATCTTTCTTTCTGAGCTTCCTCTCGAGTTTTTCGGCCTTCTTTTCGAGAATCTTCCGCTCTTCCCCGAGCCGGCGCTCGTCATCCATCCGCTGCAACCTCGCCACGCGGCGCGCCTCCCTCCAGGAGAAAAACGCCTTCCAGGCGTGCCCCATATCCCGGATCGGATGCGTGGAAATCGCGAAGACGAGGCTGAGCAAATACAAGATCACCAGCAGGACCGCGGAAACCGTTCCGAAGGGTTTCAAGATCGCTTTTGTTCCGACATAGAACCCGAGCCAGCCGCCCGGCCCATCGGGGCTGATGTCCTTTGGCCAGCTTTGAAGCGCCCAGGGCTGGATGGAAAAAAGGCACGCCGCCAGCAGCACCATCAGCGCGCCCCAGCCGGCTTTGTCTTTGAGCGAATACCCCGGCACGAACCACTTCGCCAGCCCGTAGCCAATAAGCCCGACCGCCAGCAGATACCCCGCCGCGCCGAACAAAAACAAGACGTGCCCCGCCAGCAGCGCGCCGAAAAACCCTCCCAGATTGTGGATCACGGACGACCCTGAGTCTTTGATGTTAAGCAGCCCCACCCACCTCGAATTCGAAATGTCCCCGGGCGAATACGTCACCAACGACACAAACAAATACGCGCCCAGACAGACGAGCAGCAGCCCGATGAAAAAATTGGCGGCCCAGTTGTTGCGCGAACGATTTGCCATGAAACATCACAGTTTTCCGCATTTTCCCCCGTTAGGCAAGCGTCCAACCAACGGCTGTCAACCAACGGCCTGATCCGCGCGCAGGCGCAATCAATGGAGGGATGTCGCCCCCGGCATCCGCTCTGCCACAGCAAGGGCACCGAGGGCGATGCCCCTCTCTTTATCTATCGTTTGTCGAGTCCTTTGGATTATAGGAAGACAGTAATTTTATCGTTGTTGAGGTTTCCGATTCCATTCCGTCCCACATGCCAAAGACCTCGAGATCGCTATTCCCCTGACGCTTGCAGGACTTTCTGTCGCAAAGCCGGCGCGATGCGGAAGACGGCCTTTGATTCGAGCGATTCGATTTCCGGACAAATGGCGGAGAGAACGCGAAAATCGGGGCGGCATGGCATGTAAGAAGCCGGACCGTTCGCTCGTCTTGACCTCTTGGAACGCGATCTAATCGTTTCCGGTTGGGGGCTCTCCGGCGGAAATCTTATCGAATTTGTTTCGGCGCCGTGCTAGTATGCCGTCAACACGTTCCAGATAATGAAACCATTCTTCCCCGCGCCCCGGCCTGGTGCCGAGATCCACCTCCTGCGAGGCGGAACCGGAATCGCAAGGGTCGGCCACGCCATTTTCCTGAGGAGAACCGGACGGTTCGGGCGGGGCGGGGCGTGATGCAACAGGCCGGTCCATCTGCGTTTGCCTGCCAAGCGGACACCAGCGGGGGCGTTCGGAAAATCGGAATGGTCAGCCTGGGCTGCGCGAAGAACCTTGTGGATGCCGAGATCATGCTCGGCGGGGCGTGCGAGGAGGGGTTCGAAATCACAGCCGACCCGGCCGAGGCGGACATTCTGGTCGTGAATACCTGCGGATTCATTGACTCCGCCAAGCAGGAGTCGGTGGATGCGATCCTGGAGTCCCGCCGTCTGCTCCGTCCGGGCCAGAAACTCGTCGTCAGCGGGTGCATGTCCCAGCGGTTCTCAACCGAACTTGCCCGCGACCTTCCCGAGGTCGATGCGTTCATCGGGCTCGACCAAGTTGCCGGCGCCGGGAAGGTTTTTCGCAGGTTGCTGGACGCGGACGCCGGGGTGATGAACCTCGTGACCCCGAAGTCGCGGTATATCCCGGACTACACAACGCCGAGGTTCCGCCTCACCCCGCGGCACACGACCTACGTCAAAATCGCCGAGGGCTGCAACCACCCGTGCAGCTTTTGCGTGATCCCGCAGATGCGCGGACGCCACCGCAGCCGGACGTTGGATTCGGTCGTCCGCGAGATCCGCCAACTCGTCGCCGACGGGGTGAAAGAGATCAACCTCATCAGCCAGGACACGACGTATTTTGGAATGGATCTGTGGGAGCAGAAGGCCGGGCCGCGCCAGCCGGTGGACTCCGCCCGCGGGACGTCGCTTGTCCAGCTCCTCGACGGAATCGCGGAGATTCCCGGAGATTTCTGGGTCCGCCTGCTTTACACCCACCCCGCGCATTGGAGCGACGAGCTCATCGCCGCGATCGTGCGGAATCCGAAAGTCGCACGCTACGTGGACATGCCACTCCAGCACATCCACCCGGACATGTTGAAAGCGATGCGCCGCGAGACGTCGCGCGGGCACATCGAGGACCTCATCGCCCGCCTGCGCGCGGGCATCCCGGGGCTCGGGCTCCGCACGACGTTCATCGTCGGATTTCCCGGAGAGACAGGGGAGCATTTCGACGCGCTTCTGGAATTCGTCGCCGCCGCCCGCTTCGAGCGGCTCGGGGTTTTCAACTATTCGCAGGAGGAGGGCTCGCGCGCGGCGATGATGGACGGCCAGGTTCCGACGCGCGTCAAGAACCGCAGGTATCGCGAGGCGATGAAGCTCCAGCAGAAGATCGCCCGCGAGACCGCCGCCGCCATGACCGGACACACGATCAGGGTTCTCGTCGAGCAGCCGAATATCGGACGTACCGAGCACGACGCGCCGGAGGTGGATTGCCGGGTCGTCCTCACCGAGCCATGCGAGGTCGGCACATTTGTCCGCGCCCAAGTCATCGGCTCGCAGGTCTATGACCTCGTGGCCCGCCCGGAGGAGGATTGATGGTCCGCCGCCTCCTTGTAAAAAGAAAAGCCCGCCGCCCCGAGCATCATGTGGACATGAAGCTTGGCGAGGGGTGGCATAAAAGGAATTTCCTCGCCGAGGTGATCATCCCGTCGCTTTTCACGAAGCGCCACGGCAAGAAGCTCAAGCCGGTCTTTCCGGAGCTGGCCGCCGGGCAGATCTCGCTCACATGGATCGGGCACGCCTCGTTCCTCATCCAGACCCCCGAGCACAGCATTCTCGTGGATCCGAACTGGGCGAAATGGCTGAAGGTCATCAAGCGGATCCGGCAGCCGGGACTCGAGATCCGCGACCTGCCCGCGATTGATCTCGTTCTCGTCACGCACGCCCACTTCGACCACCTCGACCGCAAGACGCTCCGCGCGGTGGCCAGCGACCAGCCGGTCATCGTGCCCGAGCATGTCGGGGGGCTCGTCAGCGGGCTCGGATTCCACCATGTGCAGGAGCTCCGCTGCTGGGAGGCCTTCGAGTTCGGGTCGCTGAAAATCACACTCACCCCCGCACGGCACTGGGGGGCCCGCATCCTCCACGACAACCACCGCGGGTTCGGGGGATTCCATGTCGAGTATGCCGGACGTTCGGTCTTCCACTGCGGCGACAGCGCGTATTTTGACGGGTTCAAGGAAATCGGCGAGCGCCTGCCTGTCGAGATCGCCCTGCTCCCGATCGGCGCCTACGACGCGCCGACCAAACGCGATGTCCACATGAACCCGGAGCAGGCGCTCAAGGCGTTCGTCGAGCTGAACGCCCGCACGATGATCCCGATGCACTTCGGCACGTTCCGTCTCAGCTACGAGCCGCTGCACGAGCCCCCGCAACGGCTCATGGAATACGCGAAAACCCTCAACCTTGCCGAGCGCGTCTGCTTCCTTCAGGAAGGCGAGCCAAGGGTTTTTTGATTTGATCAACGTGTCGGAAAGCCCAAGCGGCGGGACGCCGCTTCTAGTGTTTGAGACCGTAATGATTGGGGACAAGCATCGCGCGTTCGGCGGCTTCGGCATCGGCCGGGGTGTCCACGCCGGGGGCGGAGGCTTTGGCGCGGACGACGCGGATTTTCGCACCGTGCTCGAGCGCGCGGAGCTGCTCGAGCTTTTCGGATTTTTCGAGCGGGGACTGGCGGCGCCTGACGAGGCCGAGGAGAAATTTCCTGCGGTAGGCGTAGATTCCGATATGGCGGAAGCGCGCCGGGCGGGCGTCGCCGTCGCGGTCGCAGGGGATCGGGCAGCGGGAAAAGTAGAGCGCGTATCCCGCGAGGTCGGTGACGACCTTGACGCAGTTCGGGTTGTCGAGTTCTTCGGAGGCGAGCGGGCAGGCGGCGGTGGACATCTGGGCGAGCGGGTCGGACCGCAGGGCCCCGATGACGCGCCCGGCGAGCCGTGGATCGAGGAACGGCTCGTCGCCCTGGACGTTGAGGAGGATGTCGGCCGAGGGCAGGTTTTGGGCGACTTCGGCCAGGCGGTCGGTCCCGCTGGGGTGCTTGGCGGAGGTCAGCGCAACCTCCGCGCCGAACCCGAACGCGGCTTCAAGAATCCGGGTGTCATCGGTGGCGACGATGATTTGATCCACGCCCCTGACGCGCGAGCATCGTTCCCAGACGTGCTGGATGAGCGGCTTGCCTGCGAGCGGGTGGAGCGGCTTGCCGGGAAAGCGGGTCGAGCCCCAGCGCGCGGGGATGATGATGACGGTGCGGGACATGCGGGTATTTGAACCACGGAAGGGGCGGAGAACACAGAGGAAAATCTTCTCTTGCCTGTGGGGCGGCACAGCGCCCATTCTTTTCCGAGATGAATCAGGTGAAGGATACGCTCCGCGCCACCGTGCGGCTCGGGTATGACGGGCGGGTCCACAAACAGTTCCGGGGCCCGAAGGCCGACGAGCGCTTCGCCAACGAGGTCAGGGTTCTCAAATACCTCGAGGAACGCGGATGCCCGTTCGTGCCGCGCCTTCTGGAAGCCGATCCGGCCAGCCTCAAAATGGTGACGACGAACTGCGGGAGCCGGGTCGATCACCTCGATGAGGAACGCTGCCGCGAGCTGTTCGCCGAGCTCCTGAAATTCGGCGTCCGCCACGAAGACGCGGAGACGCGCAACGTGACCTACCGCCAGTCCGACGGAAGGTTCTGCCTGATTGATTTTGAATTCGCCACGATCCTCGAGAATGTCCCCTGAAGAAAAGCCGCTGGAATTTTCCTGGTCCGGACACACCGACCGGGGACGCGTGCGCAAGAACAACGAGGATTCGTTTCTCGGGCTCGCGGTGGACGCGGAAGGGGTGCAT
>JBAXTX010000031.1:0-22596 GCA_037129975.1 Verrucomicrobiia bacterium
CGGCGGACCAGAGAAAAATCTTTCCGGGATTGTTTGCGGCGCCACAAGAAAAATTTGAGTCTTGATTTGATCCGGCGGAGAGGGAAACTATTCGGCATGATCGAACTGGAAGTTTACGCGGCCGGGGTCCGGCAGCCGGACAAGATGATGGGGCTGGCACTGGAGCTCGATGTTTTGTCGGATCTGCGCTACAAGGTGGATACCAATCACGATATCATCTATATGGAATTCTGCGGGGAGGTTCTGTCCCGGCACGATATCGATTCCATCTTCCGGAAGCTCGGCCTGGAGGCGAAATTTGTGGGGCAGCTTCCGCCGGAGGTCAGTTCAAAAAATAAAACCCAGCGGATCTCCTAGCGCGCGATCTTTCCAACCGTCGCGGCTGCCGTTTCTCATGCCGATCCTGTCCATTGTTCGCGGGCTTTTCGCATCGAACATCTCGTCTCTCGGCGAGCTGGCGATGCTTGCCGGCGAGACGTTTTCCTCGATCGCGCACGGCAGGATCCGCTTGGGGCTCACCCTGCGGCAGATCGCGGAGATCGGCTTCGGATCGCAGCTGGTGGTGGTGGTCACCGGCGCGTTCACGGGGGCGGTTTTCACAGCCCAGGCGTTTTTCCAGTTCTCGAGCCTGAACATGGAAACCGCGGTTGGTTCGGTCGTGGCGCTTTCCCTGTTCCGCGAGCTCGGTCCCGTTCTCACCGGGCTGATGGTCGCCGGCCGGGTCGGCGCGGCCATGAGCGCGGAGATCGGCACGATGAAGGTCACCCAGCAGATTGACGCCCTGCGCGCCCTGGCGGTCAATCCGGTGGATTACCTCGTTGTCCCGCGGACCCTGGCGATGCTGATTTCGATGCCGCTGCTGGTTGTCGAGTGTGTCGGGCTCGGCGTGCTCGGCAGCTACTACGTCGGCGTCGTGGTGCTGAATATCCCCGGGGTCTATTTCGTGGCCAACATCCAGAAATTCGCCGATGGCAGCGATATCATGATGTCCCTCATCAAAGGGTTCGTCTTCGGCGGGCTGATCGTCTTCATCAGCTGCCGCGAAGGCTTGCGCGCGAAGGATGGCGCGGTCGGGGTCGGCCGCGCGACGACCGCCACCGTCGTCTCCTGCTCGCTCGCGATCCTCATCGCAAATTTTTTCCTCACGATGGCGCTCAACATCATCTACCCCGCCGGCCAATGGTGAACGAGCCGCTCATCCATGTTCGCGACCTCGTCCAGCGCCTCGGCGGACAGGATATCCTCAACGGGCTGACGCTCGACTTGTTCGAGGGGGAGACGCTCGTCCTTCTGGGCAAGAGCGGTGGCGGGAAAAGCGTGTTCCTCCGCCACCTCATCGGGCTCATGCGTCCGGTGTCCGGCAGCATCGTTTTCGAGGGCCAGGAGATCACGCATCTGAAGGAGCGCGAACTCGAGCCGGTGCGGATGAAAATCGGCATGCTCTTCCAGGACGGCGCGCTTTTCGACTCGTTGAACGTCTTCGACAACGTCGCCTTCCCGCTCCGTGAGCGCGGCGAGCGCGACCCGAAGGTCGTCCGCGACAAGGTCGCCCGCTCGCTGGCGATGGTGAACATGACGGGGCACGATCACAAGATGCCGGTGAACCTGAGCGGCGGGATGCGCAAACGCGTCGCCCTCGCCCGGGCGATCATCTCGCCGCCGGATGTCATCCTCTACGACGAGCCGACCTCCGGGCTCGACCCGATCGTATCGGACAGCATCAACCGCCTGATCCGCCACCTCCAGAGACAGATCAACGCCACCTCGCTCGTCGTCACGCACGACTTGGTCAGTTGCAATCACATCGCCGACCGCGTCGCCCTCCTCCACGAGGGCCGCATCCATTTTCTCGGCACCACCAAAGAATTGCGCGAGTCCCGCGACCCGGTCGTCCGCGATTTTGTGGATGGACGCTCGGGGGAAACCGTTTATTGAAAGGGAAGAACATGACCAAAGAAGAACGCTCCACGCAGATAAAAGTCGGGATCTTCCTCCTGATCGGTCTGACAACCATCGCGATGCTGGTCGTCTATTTCGGACGCTTCGGCGAGGGGGTGAGGAACTGCTACACCCTTCGCGCTGAGTTCCCGAATGCGAGCGGGCTCATGCGGGATGCCTATGTGACCCTTGCCGGCGCGAGGATCGGCCGCGTCGCCAACGACCCGATCATCCTCCCGGACATGGAGGGCGTCTATGTGGATCTCCGGGTTTTCGATGACGTCAAGATTCCCAGCGCCAGCCAGTTCACGATCGGCAGTTCGGGTCTCCTCGGCGACAAGTTCGTGCAGATTGATCTCAAGCCGGGCGCCAGGGAGTCCGTGCCGATCGCCCCGGGCACCACGATCAAAGGCGTCACCGGCGGTGGCGGCCTTGGCGGCATGACCGAGGATGCCGGTGCCTTGATGGCGGAACTCCGCACCACGGTCGGCAACATCAATTCGGTCGTCAAAAAACTCGACACCGGGCTCCTCAACGACGAGGGCGTCGCCTCGCTCAAGGAAACTTTGAAAAACCTCCAGACCACGAGCACGTCGCTTGCCGCCGCCTCGGCGAAGGTGGACAATGTCATCACCCAGGCGGACACCGCGATCCAGAGCGGCAAGGGCACGATGGACTCCGCCAAAAAGGCGGCCGACGAGCTCCAGCGCGCGCTCGCCGATATCCGGGGACTCATCCGCGAGATCCGCCAGGGCCAGGGCGCGCTCGGCACGCTCATCTCCAACCGCGAAACCGCCGACAACCTCCGCTCCCTCGTCTCCAACCTCCGCCGCTACGGCATCCTCTGGTATCGCGACGGCGACAAAGCCAAAGCCCCCGGGCCGGGGAGGTAGGGGCCGATGGGCTGGACATTTGATTACCTGATCGTCGGGGCCGGGTTCTCCGGGCTCACGATGGCCGAGCGGCTGGCGACGCAGACCGGGGCGACGTGCCTGGTCGTGGACAAGCGCGCCCACATCGGTGGCAACGCCTACGACCGCTACGACGACCACGGGGTTCTCATCCACACCTACGGCCCGCACTATTTCCGGACCAACTCGCCGCGCATCCGCGAATACCTCGCGCAGTTCACCGAATGGCATCCGGTGGATTACAAAATCCTCGCATGGACGGATGGCGCCTACTGGCCGTTCCCGATCAATTTGAATACCTTCGAGCAGTTCATCGGGCGGGCATCCACCCCGGAGGAAATGGCGGCGACGCTGGAAACCTGGCGCGTGCCGGTTGCGAGCCCGTCGAACTCGGAGGAAGTCATCCTCTCGCAGGTCGGACGCGAGCTTTATCAGAAGTTCTTCAAAGGCTACACGCTGAAGCAATGGCGGCGGCACCCGCGCGACCTCGACGCCTCGGTGTGCGGGCGGATCCCGGTGCGCACGAACCGCGACGACCGCTACCTCGCCGAGGAATTCCAGGCGCTCCCGGCCGCGGGCTACACCCGGATGTTCGAGCGCATGGTGGCGGCCTGCGGCGACCGCGTGAAGATTCTCCTCAACACCGACTACCGCGAGGTGCTCCCGCACATCGCCTTCCAGCGGATGATTTACTCCGGGCCGGTGGACGAATATTTCGACTTCAGCGAAGGCCGGCTTCCCTACCGGTCGCTGCGCTTTGAAGCCGAGTCGTTCAACCCGGAGCAGTTGCTCGCCCGCGAGCCGGTCTCCGGAAAAAAAGGTTTCTGGCAGCCTGCGGTGCAGGTGAATTTCCCGAACGACCACGACTACACGCGGATCGTCGAGGTCAAGCACGCGACCGGCCAGCTCTGCGAGAATTCGACGATCATCCGCGAATACCCGGAGGATTTCGGTCCGGGCCAGGAGGCGTATTATCCGATCCCCGCGCCCGATGCCTCCGCGATTTACGCGCGATACAGGGAACGTGCCAACGCGGAACCGCGCGCGTCGTTTCTCGGACGCCTCGCGACCTACCGGTATTACAACATGGATCAGGTCGTCGGCATGGCGCTCGCGGAATTCGACAACATCCGGCCGAAATGATTTTTGCGGTTGCGCGGATGGCGCGCGGCGATAAACTGCGCCGCACAAAGGATTTTCTTTTCATGCTTTGCCGGGCATTGCGCTTGCTATTCAGCGGGTCTTTTGCGCGGATTGCCCGCTCAACATGGAAAATCATCCATGCCGGCGTGGCGGAATTGGCAGACGCGCACGACTCAAAATTGTAGTTTCAGCGGTTTTTGCCATTCTGTTGCAGGTCATCAATCATCCGCAAACCAGCATAAATAAAGGCTCTGGCGGATTTTTTCCTGTTTTTGTCAGGGTTGCCGGAACACGCCACGGTATCGCACAAAAAGTCGCACAGGGAGAAAACGACTTCTGTCGTGTTGCTGCGCACACGGCAGGAGTTGGGGCTCAAGGCTTGTCGAACCGGGATTTCCAAGTAGGTTGGCGCGATGATTTCTCTTGATCCAGGATTGGTTCCGGATGCCGCCGGGCATTTCGGTCCGTATGGGGGGATGTTTGTCCCGGAGACCCTGATGACGGCGCTGCAGGATCTTGATCGGGAGTATCGGGCGGCGGCGGCGGATCCCGCATTCCAGCGCGAACTCGCCGGGCTGTTGAAGGATTTTTGCGGGCGTCCGACGCCGCTTTATTTTGCGGAGCGTCTCAGCGGCCGGCTTGGCGGGGCGAAGATTTTTCTGAAGCGCGAGGATCTGTTGCACACCGGCGCCCACAAGATCAACAATGCGATCGGGCAGATCCTGCTGGCGCGACGGATGGGCAAGAGCCGGATCATTGCCGAGACCGGAGCCGGGCAACACGGGGTCGCGACGGCATCGGCGGCGGCGAGATTTGGTTTCGAGTGCGTGATTTACATGGGCGCCGTGGACATGGAACGCCAGGCGCTCAATGTCGCCCGCATGAAGTTCCTCGGCGCCCAGGTCGTGCCGGTCACCGCCGGACAGGCGACGCTCAAGGAAGCGATCAACGAGGCGATGCGCGATTGGGTCACGAATGTCCGGACCACGCACTACATTCTCGGCAGCGCGCTCGGCTCGCACCCGTATCCGATGATCGTGCGGGATTTTCACAAGATCATCGGCGAGGAAACCAGGCGCCAGATCCTCGATCGCGAGGGACGGCTTCCGAACCAGCTCGTCGCCTGCGTCGGTGGCGGCAGCAATGCGATCGGTTTTTTTCACGCTTTCCTCGGCGACGAATCCGTCCGCCTGACAGGCGTCGAGGCGGGGGGCGAGGGGATCACCCGCGGACGCCATGCGGCGAGGTTTCAAGGCGGAAAACTGGGCGTCCTTCAAGGCACGAAGACCTGGCTGCTTGCGGACGACGATGGACAGATCGAGCTGACCCACTCGGTGTCCGCCGGGCTCGACTACGCCGCGATCGGGCCCGAACACAGCTACTACAGGGACCTGGGCCGGATCACTTATGATTTCGCCACCGACGACGAGGCGCTCGCCGCATTCCGCACGCTCTCCGAGGTCGAGGGGATCATCCCGGCGCTCGAATCCGCACACGCGATCGCCCACATCATCAAGACAGCCCCCGCGCTCGCGCCGGATCAGATCGTTATTGCCAACCTTTCCGGACGCGGCGACAAGGATGTCCACCAAGCGGCGGAATTTCTCCTTTAGGCGCGATGCTGTTCGCTTTGCGGAAAACAGGGGCGCCCCGCCTTGGTGAACAGCCCTGATCCATGCCCGGAACCGCAAAAAATCTGATTCCAGCCGGGGCTCTTCCCGCTGGCGCCCTCGATCAGGCGATCCGGAAATCCCAGGCATACCTCCTCTCGCTTCAGCAGTCCGACGGGCATTGGGAAGGCGAGTTGCTGGTGGATGCCACGCTTTGCTGCGACACGATCCTTTATCTCCACTGGAGCGGGAAAGCGGAGGCCGGCCTCCAGGAGAAATGCGCGGCCCATATCCGCAAGCGGCAGATGGAGGATGGAGGGTGGAGCATTTTCATCGGGGGGCCGTCGGAGATCAACGCCTCGGTGAAGGCCTATTTCGCCCTGAAATTGGCCGGCGACCTGCCGGACGAGCCATGGATGCGGGACGCGCGTGCAAACATCCTGCGACTCGGAGGCATCCCGCAGATGAACACCTACGGCCGGTTCTACCTCGCGCTGCTCGGCCAGTTTCCGTGGGAATACGTGCCCGCGATCCCGCCCGAGATCTTCCTGTTTCCCCAGTGGTTTTTTTTCAACATCTACGAGATGTCGTCATGGAGCCGGACGATCATCGTGCCCCTTGCGATCCTCAACCACTACAAGCCGACGCGTCTGCCGCCCGCCCACCTGCACGTCCACGAGCTCTACCCCGCCGGATTGGAAAACACCGACCTCTCGCTCAAGAAAGACCCCCGGTTCTGGGCATGGCGGAATTTTTTTCTCCGCTGCAACGCCGTGCTGAAGCTCTACAACCGGTTCCCGTTCCACCCGCTGCGAAACCGCGCGCTCAAAAAAGCGGAAGCCTGGATGACCGCCCGCATGGGCGGGGGAAGCGAGGGGCTCTCGGCAATCTTCCCCGCCATGCTCAACGCGATGATGGCGCTCCGCGTGCTCGGCTATCCCGACGAGCATCCGCTCATGAAAAAATCCTGGAGGGATTTCGCCGGGCTCTTCGTCGAAAAGGACAATGATTTCCGGATCCAGCCCTGCCTCTCTCCGGTCTGGGACACAGCCATTACGACGATCGCTCTTGCCGAGTCCGGCATGGGAAGCGCGCATCCCGCCTTGCGGAACGCCGCCCAATGGCTTGAGGCCCGTGAGATCCGCTTTCGTGGGGATTGGGCGGTTCGCATGCCGGACCTGGAACCCAGCGGATGGGCGTTCGAGCATGAGAACAAATACTACCCGGACACCGACGACACGATGATGGTGCTCCTGGCATTGAACCATGTTCAACCGGACGACGAGTTCGCGCGAAGCGCTGTCTTCCAGCGCGCGCTCCGGTGGCTGCTGGCCTTCCAATGCCGCGACGGGGGCTGGGCGGCTTTCGACAAAGATGTCACCGCCTCGTGGCTCGAGCATGTCCCCTTCGCCGACCACAACGCGATCCTCGATCCCACCTGCAGCGACCTCACCGCCCGCGTCCTCGAACTCCTCGGCTCCATCGGCCACGACCCGCGCGGCCCGCACGTCTGTCGTGCGGTCGCCATGCTCCGCCGCACGCAGGAAAGCGACGGGTCGTGGTATGGCCGCTGGGGGGTCAACTACATTTACGGCACCTGGCAGGCGCTCCGCGGGCTCGCGGCGATCGGGACAAACATGGAGGAGGAATGGATCCGCCGTGGCCGCGACTGGCTCGAAAGCTGCCAGAACGACGACGGCGGCTGGGGCGAGACATGCGAGAGCTACAACTTCCCGGCGCTCAAAGGCCGCGGCCCGAGCACACCCAGCCAGACTGCATGGGCATTGATGGGGCTCCGCGCCTGCGGCGACGCCCCGTGCGAAACCATCCGCCGCGGCGTCGAATGGCTTGTGCATGGGCAGAACCCTGACGGCTCATGGACCGAGGACCATACGACCGGCACCGGGTTCCCCTGCGTTTTCTACCTGAAATACGACATGTATCGGAACCACTTCCCGCTTCTCGCTCTGGCGACCTGTGCGAAAAGCGGGGGAAAAAATTGACAGCGGAAAAATGGGCAGTGAGGGGATCGAACCCCCGACCAACGCTGTGTAAAAGCGCCGCTCTACCGCTGAGCTAACTGCCCCGAAAATGTTGTTATCGCCCGACCTCGCGGAACGCAAGAGGATCCCATGTGAGGTTCCACAAACTTTCCGGGGTTCAGGATGCCGGTCGGGTCGAGGGCGGATTTGAGCGTTTTGTGGAGGGCGCGGGTGGAGGGCGGAACGGCCTGATTCCACCACGGCTTCTTGGCGAGGCCGATCCCATGCTCGCCGGTGATCGAACCGTTCCATGCCAGCACCCGGCTGAAAAGCTCGTCGAGCACCGCGCGGGATTTTTTTTTGACGGCGGGATTTTCCGCGTCGGCAACCATGATGTTTGCATGGATGTTTCCGTCTCCGGCATGGCCGAAGCAGGCGATCGGAAATCCGGATTTCTTCCGAAGGCGTTCGGCGAATCGCACGAGGTCCACAAGACGTCCGCGCGGGACGACGATATCCTCATTGAGCTTCTTGAGGCCGGTGGCCTTGAGGGATTGCGAGTATGCCCGGCGGAGTTCCCAGAGCTTGTCACAGGCGCCGGGGGTCGTGGCCTTCCGAACCGCGAGCGCTCCCGCCGACAGGAGGATTTCCTCCAGCGATCCGGCTTCTCCTCGGACGCTCGACGGCTGTCCGTCCACCTCCAGAATCACCTGCGCATTTCCCGGGGGAAATTGTGCGTCCGGTTGGTAACTGCGCGCCGCGTCGAGCGTGAACTTGTCCGCAACCTCGACGGCCGCAGGAAGAAACCCCGCCGCGAAAACCGCCTGGATCGCGGCGGCAGCGGCATCCATCGTGGCGAAGCCGGCGGAAAGCGCCGCCCGCGCCGGAGGCAGCGGAATGAGGCGCATGGTCGCTTCGGTCACAATCCCCAACAACCCCTCGGATCCGGTGAAGAGCCCGACCAGATCGAACCCGGTCTTGTTTTTGTGTGTGCGCCCGCCGCAGCGAACGACCGTCCCGTCGGCCAACACCACTTCGAGCCCGAGGACATAGTTGCGCGTCACGCCGTATTTCAAACAGCGCGGACCGCCGGCATTTGTCGCGATATTTCCGCCGATGCTGCAATCCTTCAGGCTGGCGGGATCAGGCGGATAGAGAAGATTTTTTTCTTTCGCGGCATCCTGCAGATCGCCTGTGATGACTCCCGGCTGGACGACCGCAACGAAATCCTTCGCGTGGATCTCGAGAATTTTGTTCATGCGTTCGAGCGAGAGGACGAACCCCTTGCGGACGGGAGTGCAGCCCCCGACGTACCCGTGGCCCGCGCCACGCGGCGTGACCGGAAGAGAAGCCCGGAACGCTTCCCTCATGATCCAGGAAACCTCGTCGGTCGTGGAGGGAAAAACCACGGCATCGGGCGTGGCTTTTGCGAACCATTTGTCTCCGGAATACTCCGCCCCGGGGGATGTTTGAACGGCGTCCGCGCCGAGTTTTCTCCGCAGTTTGTTGAGCAGGGCGCTTGTCATCGGTGAAAGGATTTCCAGGCTTCGGCAATTCCGTCGGCCGCCGGGAGCTTGGCCACATGCCCGCCGGCCGCCAACACGGTCCGCTTGACCTCGGGAATCGCATTCGACGGACAGCACGGATACGCGGCATAGCGTCCGTCGAGCATCGAAAGATCGTTGAAATGATCGCCCGCCGCCAGGACCGCCGTGCGATCAACCTGTATCATCCGGCAGAGTTCGCCCAGGGAAGATCCCTTGTGGTAGTCCCGGTGGCAGAACCTCAGATAGACGGTGTTCCTCTGGTAGGAAAAATCCGGATGCTCGATGCTCTCGCGTTCGATGAACGCGGCGACTTCATCCATCACTTCCTCGCTCGATGTGACAAGGCCCGCCGGACGCCCGCCTTCCTCGATAATCGTCACATCCGGGGAACGCTCGGCGAGCAGGCAGATCGCGCGGACGACCGGTGCGGCGACTTCAAAAAGTGTGTTGTGCCGCGCCGTGCAGAGGTCATTCCATCCGGCATGAGGCGTCCAGGTGCCGTCGGCGTCCCGCGAAAAAATCTCGCGCTCGCAGGTGAGGAGAAAATCCGGCTCGATCGGAGCGGAAAAAATCGCGAGCCCCTCGACCGCATGTTCCAGGCTTCGTCCGGTGTTCATCGCCCAGAGTCCGCCGGTTTCCCGGTGTCGGCGCAACATCTCGGCAAACGCGGGCACGCAGCGTCCGTCGGACGGATGCCCGATCAACGTGCCATCAAAATCAGTGCTCAAAAGCCTCAGGAATGACATCAGGGCCAGCACTAAACACGGTTGTGCCCCACCCTGCAATTTTTCTGTTGTTTCGTCCGGTTTCCGACAAGATGGAATCCATGAAATCCGCCTACGAACTCGCCATGAGCCGCCTGGAAAAAGCGGCTCCCACGGTCAGTCTTACCGAACCCCAAAAGCGGGCGATCGCCGGGGTGGACAGCAAAATCAACGCGAAGATCGCCGAAAAGAAGATGTTCCTCGAGGACCGGGTGGCGGCGGCACCCCCGGAGGAAAAAGAAGAGATCCGGCGTCAGCTCGTCTCCGAGCTTGCCCGTCTCGAGGAAAAGCGGGAGCGCGAAAAGGAAAAGATCCGCGGCCGTTCTTAAATTTCCCCTTGAAATCACATCGCTTCCCCCTGTAATTCACAGGCTGCCCATCCAGCCCAGGATGACTTATGAGGTGGGGATAACTCAACCCAAGTCAAAAAAGCAAGAAACGCATGATATGATGGCCAAACGAAACAACAATACCGCTGCCGCCTACTCGCTCGCTCAAGAACGCTACGCCGCCCTGGGCGTGGACACCGAAAAAGTTCTCGGGAAACTGGCCAAAGTCCCGGTCTCGCTGCATTGCTGGCAGGGGGACGATGTGGGCGGCTTTGAAAATTTCGGCGGCGCGCTCACCGGCGGCATCATGGCCACCGGCCATTATCCCGGCAAAGCCCGCACGCCCGAAGAACTCCGCGCGGATGCCGCCAAGGCGCTGTCGCTCATTCCCGGCACGCACCGGTTCAACCTTCATGCGTTCTACGGAGAATTCGGCGGCAAAAAAGTGGACCGCAATGAAATCGAGGCGAAGCATTTCAAGAATTGGATTGACTGGGCCAGGTCGCTTGGCATCGGGCTGGATTTCAACCCGACCTGCTTCTCGCATCCGAAGTCGGCCGACGGCTTCACGCTCTCGCATTCGGACAAGGGAATCCGCCAGTTCTGGATCGAGCATTGCCAGGCCAGCCGCGAGATCGGCGCCGCGATGGGCGGGGCGCTCGGTTCCACGACCGTGACCAACGTCTGGATCCCGGACGGCATGAAGGACACGCCGGCGGACCGCCGCGGACCGCGCGAACGTCTCATGACCTCGCTCGACGCCATCTTCGCAAAAAAACTCAACCCGAAGCACCACCTCGACGCCATCGAAGGCAAGCTGTTCGGCATCGGAGCGGAAAGCTACACCGTGGGCATGCATGAATTCTACCTCGGTTACGCGGTGAAGAACCAGAAACTCGTCTGCCTCGACGCGGGTCATTATCACCCGACAGAAAACATGGCCGACAAAATTTCCTCGGTGCTCTGCTTCGTGCCGGAGATTTTGCTGCACGTCAGCCGCGGCGTCCGCTGGGACAGCGATCACGTCGTGACCCTGACCGACGATTTGAACGCCATTGCGCAGGAACTGGTGCGCGGGAATTACCTCGCCCGCACGCACATCGGCCTGGATTTCTTCGATGCCAGCATCAACCGCATCGCGGCCTGGACCATCGGCACGCGCAACATGCTCCGCGCTCTCTGTCTCGCCATGCTGGAACCCCACGCGCAATACAAGAAGCTCGAACTGGCGGGCGACCACACCTCGCGGCTCGCGCTGATGGAGGAAGCCAAGTCGCTGCCGTTCGGCGCGGTTTGGGATTACTACTGCGCGAAGCAGGGCGTGCCCGTGGGTGAAGCCTGGCTCGCCGAGGTGAAGAACCACGAGAAGGACGTCCTGTCGCTCAGAAAATAGCCGTCGCCTCATCCCAACCCTGATCGTTTATATATACTATGGTTCCCAATCCTCTCCTCGGTGTTGTCTTCCACTGGCTCGGCGGCCTGGCCTCGGGCAGTTTTTATGTCCCCTACAAAGCGGTTAAAAAATGGTCGTGGGAAACCTACTGGCTGGTCGGTGGATTTGTCTCATGGATCATCTGCCCGGGGCTGCTGGCCGGGTTGATGACAAGCGATCTGACCGGCGTTTTGAGCCGGCAATCGCCGGGCACGCTCTGGTGGACATATTTTTTCGGCGCGATGTGGGGGCTGGGCGGGCTGACCTTCGGCCTGACGATGCGCTATCTCGGCATGTCGCTCGGCATGGGGGTCGCGCTCGGTTATTGCGCCGCTTTCGGCACCCTGTTGCCGCCGATTTTCAAACTGGTGGCCCCCTCCATTCCCGTGCCGGAAACCATCGTGCAAATCGCCGCGACTCTTCCCGGTCGGATCACGCTCGGCGGTGTGGCGGTTTGTCTGCTGGGCATCGGAATTGCCGCGCTGGCCGGACTGACGAAGGAAAGGGAGATGCCCGAGGCCGAGAAGAAAAAGGCGATCGTCGAGTTTAATTTCCGAAAGGGCCTCCTGGTGGCGACCTTTTCTGGCATCATGAGCGCCTGTTTCGCGTTCGCGCTCACGGCGGGGAATCCGATCGCTGAGGCCTCGGCGGCGGCGGGCACTTCCGTGATCTGGAGCGGCCTGCCGAAATTGGTCGTGGTGCTGCTCGGCGGGTTCACGACAAACTTCATCTGGTGCGTTTTTCTCAACTTCAAAAACAGAACCGGCCACCAGTATTTCAGTTCGGAAATCCGGGAATATCCGGGCCGAAGCGGGGAGACCATCATCGAAACCGCCATTGACGCGCCGGGCGAGGAGATGGCGGAGCAGATCCCCTGCGGCACCGGTCCGGAACGCGCGCCGATGCTGGCGAATTACTTTTTCAGCGCGCTGGCCGGTGCGACCTGGTATTTCCAGTTTTTCTTTTACACGATGGGCGAGACGCAGATGGGCAAGTTCGGCTTCGCGAGCTGGACGCTCCACATGGCGAGCATCATTATTTTCAGCACGATGTGGGGTTGGATTTTCCACGAATGGAAAGGTTCCAGCAAAAAGGCGCACGTCCTTATCGCCGCAGGAATCGTGGCGCTGATTTTTTCCACCGTCATCATCGGATACGGCACCTATTTGAAGGGGCTGATGGGAGGAAACTGACTCAGCCGCCAGTGTTTTTTAAAATCCACTTTAAACAGGGAAGGGGAGGCGGCTATTTTGTCGCGGTGACGAGAAGTGTCTGAAAATGCGGAACCTCGGACTCCCTCGAAACGATCGAGGAATGGATTTTTGAAAACCCCGCCTTTTTGAGCATCTGGAGCAACTCGAGCTCCGCGAATCCGAGCCAGACGTGGGCGTAAAGTTCGCGTGCCTGCTCGTAGCCATGGCTGGCGAGGTCGAGGATCGCGATCCGTCCGCCGGGTTTGAGAATCCGGCAGGAGGCGGTCAGCGCGCGCTGCGGGTTCGGCACATGGTGGAGGACCTGACTGAAAAGCACCAGATCCACCGACTTCGGCTCAACGGGCGGTGCCTCGACGTCCCCCAGCCGGTATTCCAGGTTCCGGAACCCGTGCTCTCGGGCGAGTGCCGAGCCGAACTCGACCATCTTTTCGGAGTTGTCCACGGCGATCACCTTCTTCGCCGTGCGCGCCATCAACTGCGCCAGCGTCCCCTCTCCGGCACCCAGGTCGGCGATCACCATCGGCGGGAGAAGCCCCAGCAGCGCGTGCGCGAGCGCCTGCCAGGACCGCCCCGGCACATACATCCGCCCGAATCGTCCGGCCAGCTTGTTGAAATACTCCGCCGCGCGGTCTTTGCGCTTCCGTATCGTGAGCACGAGCGCCGCGCGGTCACGGGCCGCCTCCGGGAGGTCTTCCCGCGCGGATTCCAGGATCGCCGCAACCACGCCCTCCGCATCTCCCTTCGACGAATAAAAAATATTCTTCCCGACCCGGCGCGCACACGCGAGGCCTTCGCGTTTGAGCGGGCCGAGGCTTGCGGAGATCCTCGATTGCGCCATCCCGAGGATTTCCTGGAGTTCCGCCACCGTGAGCTCTTCCCCCGCCAGCAAAAGCAGCAGGCGCAGGCGCGTCGAATCGGAGAGAGCCCGCAGGGATTTTATTGTTGACGACATGGAACCCATGAATACATTGGCATATCTCAATACGTAAAGCCTCACCTTCAACAAAAAACTCCCTATCATGTCCCGCCGTTATATCTTTTCCTCCGAATCCGTTGGCGAAGGCCATCCCGACAAAGTTTGTGACACCATTTCCGACGCGATCCTCGACGCGTGTCTGAGGCTCGACCGCACGAGCCGGGTCGCCTGCGAGACGTTTGTCAAGAGCAACACCGTTGTTGTCGGCGGCGAAATCACCGTGCCGAAGCTCCGGGGCGCCTCGCTCGACTCCGCGTTGAATGTCGGAAAAATCATCCGCGATGCGATCCGCGAGATCGGCTATGTGAACGACGACGATGTCTTCCACGCCGACAGGGTTTTCATCAACAATCTCCTGACCAGCCAGAGCCCGGACATCGCGCAGGGCGTGGACGCGAAAGCGGCCGAGGGCAAAGGCACCGAGGAACAGGGAGCCGGCGACCAGGGGCTCATGTTCGGATATGCCTGCAACGAGACGCCCGAGCTCATGCCCGCGCCGATCATGTTCGCCCACCGCCTCGGACGCGAGCTCACCCGCATCCGCAAGAGCGGGAAGGTGAAATGGCTGCGCCCGGATGCCAAAAGCCAGGTCTCCGTGCTTTATCAGGACGGCCGCCCGGTTCGCGTGACGAACGTTGTGATTTCGACCCAGCATTCCGCGGATGTCACCAACGACGAGATCCGCCGGTTTATTATCAATAACGTCGTCCGCAAGGTCATCCCGAAGGATTTTCTTGATGCGACGACCGAGTTCCTGATCAACCCGACCGGGCGGTTTGTCGTCGGTGGTCCGCAGGGCGATTCCGGGCTTACCGGACGCAAGATCATCGTGGACACCTACGGCGGCATGGGACGCCACGGCGGCGGGGCATTTTCCGGGAAAGATCCGTCGAAAGTTGACCGCAGCGCCGCCTACATGGGCCGCTGGGTGGCGAAAAATGTCGTGGCCGCCGGCCTGGCTGACCGCTGCGAAGTCCAGTTCGCGTACGCGATCGGCCACCCGAACCCGGTCAGCATCCACATTGACACATTCGGCACAAACAAGATGGAAGAGCAGAAAATCGAGCGGGCGGTGACCTCGGTTTTCAGCTTCAAACCGGCCGACATCATCAAACAACTCAACCTCCTCCGCCCGATCTACTCGCGGACCACGAACTACGGCCACTTCGGAAAAGACGATCCCTACATCACATGGGAACGCACCGACAAAGCCGCCGTACTTAAGAAGAGTATCAAGGGTTAAGCCTTAAGATTTAAGTTTTCCGGCATGGCGTATCGTTCGTTTGAGGATCTTGAGGTCTGGCAGAAAGCCTGTCGGCTTTCGGTCGCGATTTTTGAGGCGTTTCATTTTTGCAAATACCCAAATCTCACCGCCCAGATCGAACGGTCCGGCCTTTCGGTGCCATCAAATATTGCCGAAGGGGCCGAACGCGGAGGGGCGAAAGAGTATGCCCAATTCCTGAAAATTGCCAAAGGATCGGCCGGAGAACTCAGAACCCAACTCTATATCGCCAAAAAACTCAATGCCATCCCGGCAGAAGCCGCTTCGTGCATGCTTGCGGAAAGTTCCGAAATCTCCGCAATGATCGAAGGCCTAAGAAAAGCCATCCTCCGCATAAAACCCCAGCCACTTAAACCTTAATAATTAAACCTTAATACTCGTCCTTATGTCAAAAAAGCCCCGATCCGCTATTAGTTCCGCCAATCCCGCCACCGCGAACCTCGCCCGATATTCCGCCGCCACGCCGGCGGGGAAAGATTACATTGTCTCCGATATCGCGCTGGCCGGGTGGGGGCGCAAGGAGATCGGCGTGGCCGAGCACGAGATGCCGGGCCTGGTATCTGTCCGGAAAAAGCACGCGAAGCAGCAGCCGCTGAAAGGCGTCCGGATCACCGGTTCGCTGCACATGACGATCCAGACGGCCGTGCTCATCGAGACGCTGGTGGCGCTTGGCGCGACCGTCCGATGGGCGAGCTGCAACATCTTTTCGACGCAGGACCACGCCGCCGCCGCCATCGCCGCGACCGGCACGCCGGTTTTCGCATGGAAGGGCGAGACGCTTGAGGAATACTGGGAGCTCACGCTCCAGGCGATCACGTTTCCCGGCAACCTTGGTCCCCAGCTCGTGGTGGACGATGGCGGCGACGTGACCATGCTCATCCACAAAGGCCACGAGCTTGAACAGGGCAGCAAGTGGGCCTACGAGCCCGCCGACAACCATGAGGTCTCGGTCGTCAAAGCCCTTCTCCGCCGGATGGCCAAAGAACGTCCCGGCTTCTGGACAAAGGCCGCCAAAGCCTGGAAGGGAGTCTCCGAGGAGACGACGACCGGCGTCCACCGGCTCTACCAGCTCGCCGAACAGGGCAAGCTCCTCGTCCCCGCGATTAACGTCAACGATTCGGTCACCAAATCGAAATTCGACAACCTCTACGGCTGCCGCGAGTCGCTGGCCGACGGGCTCAAGCGGGCGACCGACGTGATGATCGCGGGCAAAGTCGCGGTCGTTTGCGGATACGGCGACGTCGGCAAGGGGAGCTCCCACTCGCTCCGCGCCTACGGTGCCCGCGTGATCGTCACCGAGATCGATCCCATCAATGCCCTCCAGGCCGCGATGGAAGGCTTCGAGGTCAACACGGTCGAAAGCACGCTCGGCATCGGCGACATCTACGTCACCACCACCGGCAACATGGACATCATCACGCTCGAACACATGCTTGCCATGAAAGACCAGGCGATCGTCTGCAATATCGGGCATTTCGACAATGAGATCCAGGTGGACCGCATCAAAAAGCACAAGGGCGTCCGCATCGAAAACATCAAACCGCAATACGACCGCTACTACCTGCCCGGCGGAAAAAAGAGCATCTACATGCTGGCCGAAGGGCGTCTTGTCAACCTCGGCTGCGCGACCGGCCACCCGAGCTTCGTCATGTCGAATTCGTTCACCAACCAGACGCTCGCCCAACTCGACCTCTGGCAGAACAGGGACAAATACAAAAAGTCGGTTTACCGGCTGTCAAAAAAGCTCGACGAGGAAGTCGCCCGCCTCCACCTCGGTAAGATCGGGGTCAGGCTCACGAAACTTTCCAAGGCCCAGGCCGAATACCTCGGCGTCCCGATCGAAGGCCCTTACAAGCCGGAGCATTACCGGTATTGATTGGCTGGCTTTCCTCTTAGGGATGGAGGTTTCCGTGATCTGACGCGCACTCCAGGTGCGTGGTCACGAACGCGCGGGGTTTGAGGGATTGCTCGATCGCTTTCTCAATCTCGGTTGCGATGCGGTGGGCGTGAGTCAGGGATTCCCCTTCCGCAAACACGAGGTGAACCTCCACGCCATGCGCATCTCCCAGATTCCGGTGCCGCAGGTCGTGATAGGCGATCCCGCGCTGCTGCGTCTCGCGATCCAGAATCCCGATCAATGCCCGATGGGCTTCCGGGTCCGCCTGATCCATCAGCCCAGAAAAGGCGGACTTCACAAGCCCGCCCCCCGACCACAGGATGTTGCAGGCCATCAAAATGCCGCAGATCGGATCGAACGGCAGCCATTTCGTCGTCAGCACAAGAAGCAAGCCGACCAGCACGGCAAGGCTCGTCCAACAGTCGGTGAGCACATGCTTGCCGTTCGCTTCCAGAATGCGGGAATTCCTGCGGCGGCCCAACCACACCAGGTAGGCACCCAACCCGCCGTTGATGATCACCGTGGATGCCGTCAGAAGCGAGCCGGCGCCGAGATTTTCCAGCTCCAGCCCGGTCATCCATTTGTTGACGGACACATAAATGATGTAGATGGCCGCAAGGATGATCATCGCCCCCTCGAACCCGACCGAGAAAAAAGAAATTTTCGCGTGCCCGTATTGGTGCTCCTGATCCGCCGGGCGGAACGACAGGCGCAGGCTGTAGGACGCGAAGATGACCGCCGCGACATGCACCACCGATTCCGCCGCGTCACTCAAAATCGCGGAGGAGCCGGTGAGCAGATACGCGCTCACCTTGATCACAAACATCAGCAGGCCCACGGCCAGGGAGAGGTTCATCGCAAAAAACAAAGCTTTGCGGTCGGAGTCGGAGCTTGCTGAAAGGTTCATATTCTTTGTGGGCTTGGCGGGAGCGCGGTTGGGAGCGCGCATCATTACTCAACAACTTGACAGAATACAATGCCGGGCTCGGCAAAGAGGGGAATCATATTTTCTGAAAACCGAATTTCAGACATCCTGAACTGCGAGGAAATCTTGTGAGACGCGAAAGCTCAGGGGGCACGGGCATCCCGCCCGTGTGGACGCGGATTTTCGTCTCGAATGCGGTCTGCCAGTCGTTGAGTGGGACATCAAGCACCCCGGTGCGATTTGCGGAGGTAATGCGGCAGATCACAGCATCCTGCTGAAGGTTGAAATGAACGAGTGCCGGCCGGACTTTTCCCGAGGCGCCCGAAGTGAACGGAAATTGACAGATGAAAACCTCTCCAAACATGTCAGCGGCAGGAATCGTAAACGGCATCCTCCGGCGAATCCTCACGGAGAAACTGTTGGCAGGAACCCAAGCGCCACTCGGCATCGCCACTCGGTTCCTCGGTGAGGACAATAATCCGGGCCTTTCCTGCCTTGGGAAGCTGCGCGGCAACCGCCTCCGGGATAGGCAGTGCCCGTGAGGAACTCACCTCCGCGATAAATTCAACGGCATGCATGGCGCATGCCTGTCGTCCAATAGCAGGCGGGTCAAATAGGAAGATGGGAATAGGAAGATGGAAGATTTCGCGCCGCCAGGCGCGACCGATCCATAAAAAGTTGCTTTCACGACCACTATCCGGTCGTCGGCTTAGGAAGCTATTACGTCAAGCGCAACCTCGGTTCGGTTCCCGTGGACGAAAAT
This sequence comes from Verrucomicrobiia bacterium, assembly GCA_037129975.1. Classification (GTDB taxonomy): domain Bacteria; phylum Verrucomicrobiota; class Verrucomicrobiia; order Chthoniobacterales; family Terrimicrobiaceae; genus QYQL01. The sequence continues at coordinate 18,714 of JBAXTX010000031.1, forward strand.
GGCTCGGCCTATTTCACCGCGCCCTCGAATGTCGAGCTCTACTTCGAAGCCCTGGATAGCAGCGGCAAGGAAATCAGCCGTATGGGCTCGGTGACGCAGATCACCACAGGAGAAAATGTCAGCTGTATCGGCTGCCACGAAAACCGCCTCTCGGCTCCCCCTCCCGCGCGTGCGTCGGCGATGGCCCGCCTCAAAAATCCGCCGGACCATCTCCAGCCTCCGCCCTGGGGCGCAGGAAATGTGGATTACGTCAGGCAAGTCCAGCCGGTTCTCGACAAATACTGCGCGCGCTGCCACAGCGGTAAAGCTCCCGCCGGGAAGATCGACCTCTCCGGAGACAAAACGCGCTATTTCAACATGTCCTACGAAACTCTCTGTTACGGCGGCTGGGTAAAATACTACTACATCAACCAAGGCCCGACCGGCGTCTTTCCCGCGATGCAGACCGGCTCCATGGTGAGCAGGCTGACCAAGCTCTTGGAATCCAGGCACCAGGAGGCTGACGTTGATCCGGAAAGCCTGCGACGGATCTACTCCTGGATCGATGCCAACATTCCCTACTACGGCACCTGGGACATGACCCGTCCACACAGCATGGGCGGGCGCGACACCTGGGCGGATAAAGAAGGATTGCTCCCGTGGAGCCGCAAAATCCAAGAGACGATGGCACGGGTTGACCCCTCATTCACCCCCGACAAAATCTACATGCAGCTCGGCAAGCCATACGCCGGCTCCCACCTCGAGATCAATCTCACGCACCCCGAATGGAGCCGAATCCTTCTGGATCACCTCGCAAAATCCGCTGAAGGCACCGCTCCCGACGACAAGGCCCTCTTCAAAACCCAGGACGATCCGAATTACCAAACCATTCTTCATGCCATCGAGGAAGGGAAACGTCTCCTGGAGGCCACGCCCCGAATGGATATGCCCGGAGCCGTGCCGATCCCGCAGGAACGCAACTTCGGGAAAGTCTTTTAACCACCCATATCAAAACAGCAAGAGTTGCCCCGCTCTGCTCTGCGGCCTCATCAATTCGGGATCTTGAATGTTTGAACACAAGTGTGCCCAGCGATTTGAGCCCAATGTCGGCCGGTTCCGCTCAAGAAATCCCTGAATGATCAGGGGCACCACAAGTCCGCAGCCTTGCCGCGTCCTGCCCCGGCGGAACGCTGGGGATATTGCTTGAAACGCTTGGCGGGTTTCCAAAAGCAGAATGGATTTCCCAGATTCCGCAAGCGGAAGAGGGAACGGACGATCCCCCCACAAATCAGAGAAAGAGTTTTTAAAGCCGTCGTAATTTTTAACCGGCTCCGCCCATCGGGCAGGAAAACCATTCAGCGAATGGGCCAACACCCGCCACGCTTCGCCCCCTGCCCCCATCAAAACCCTCCCGGCCAAACAAGGCACCGCCACAGGGCAGGCAGGCGCAAGGTGGAGGGAAGGTGGAGTCTGATGCCGGAGAGTGGATTCAAGAGCGTCGGTTACCCGCTGGCTTCGTGCGGCGGGTTCCAGGCGATCGGCTTCTTCGGAGGGGAGGCGATCCCTGCGGCGAGGAAAACGTCGCGCACGCTGACTCCGGCTGCCTCGGCCGCGGCGCGGCAGGATTCAAATTCCGGGGCCGCCTGCACGAAATCATTGCCAAGAAAGCCGAGCTTGATCCGCACGGTGCCGTAGGGCGTTTCGACGTCGCGGAACTCGCGCCGGAGCTTGTAGCGCCGTGCCGTGTGAATCCTCACGCCGAACGCGCTCGTCTCGGTGAACAGGATCCTCGACATGGCGCCGGTTTTGTCCGGATGGCAAAGCACCGTGAGCACGAAACCCGGACGGTTCTTCTTCATCTGTGCGGAGGTGAAAAAGACATCAAGCGCGCCGGCCTGGAAAAGCCGCCGCATGGCCGCGGCCGCCAGCTCGGGCGTGATGTCGTCGAGGTTCGTTTCGATCTGGGAAATCTCGTCGGTCTCGCCGGTTTCCGGGCCGGCCGACTCGCCGAGCACCGCGCGCAGGACGTTCGGACGCGGCGGCGTGTCGCGCGTGCCCAACCCGTAGCCGGTCTTTGCGATTGTCATTTCTCCCATCGGGCCGAACCGCCCGCAAAACTCCGCGAGGAGCGCGGCGCCGGTCGGCGTGATGAATTCGTTTTCCTCGTCCACCTGCCGGAGCGGAACCCCGGACAAAATCTCCAGCGTCGCGGGCGCGGGAATCGGGAACCGTCCGTGAGCACAGGCGATCCAGCCGGTGCCCTCGACCGGCACCGACGCCTCGACCCGCAGCGGTCCGAGCGCGTGGATCCCAGCGCACGCCGCCACAATGTCCGCGATCGAATCCGCCGCGCCCACCTCGTGGAATCCGACATTTTCCACAGGAATCCCGTGGATCTTACCCTCTGCCACGGCAATCCGGTGAAAGACCGCCAGGGCGCGGGACTTCACCTCCGGCACCAGCGACGAGATTTCCAGCAGCGCGCGGATCTCCCGGTAGTTCCGCCCGTGGTCGTGCGTGTGCTCGTGGAAGCGGGCAGGGGGGGGGGCATCCGGCAGGATGCCGGATGTCCTGCACTCAGGATGCGTGCGCTCCGGATTCTTTTCAACCCGCGATCCGCGATCCGCAATCCGCATTCGATGGGAATGCCCATCGAACTTCACTCCGGAAATATTCTGTTTCGAGCCCCGCGAGAAGCGCGCGTGGATTTCGTCCCCGAGCCCGAGCGAGGCGAGCGCGTCGCGGAAAACTTTTTCCTCCACGCCGAGATCCCGCAGTGCGCCGACCGCCATGTCGCCGCTGATCCCGGAGAAGCAATCAAAATAGAGGATTTTCATGGGAATTCACGTCCGGTATCGTTCCGGCAGGGCGGCGAGGAGGAGGGGCTTGGGAGTGCGCTCGCTGAACTCGCTGAACGTCTCGTCGCCCTGGCGATTGGCCTCGAAGTTCCTGAGCAGCGCGTCAATGACGGCATCCACATCGGCGGCGAGGATTTTCCCCTTGAGCTGCTCGTTGAACCGGCGGTTCCGGCCGAGGCGGCCGCCGGTGAAGAGGTCGAAGGCATCCATGGTTTTCCCGTCCACCTTCGTGCGCGCGCCGCGGAACCCGATGTCCGCGATCTGGTGCTGGCCGCAGGATGACGGGCAGCCGCTGAAGTGGATGCGGATTTTATCCCGATACCATCCGCTGCGCTTTTCGAGCTGCCCGACGAGGGCGAGCATCCGGTTCTTCGTTTCCGCGACCGCGAGGTTGCAGAATTCGATGCCGGTGCATGAGACGCATCCCTTGCGGAAATTCGACGGATCATAGACGAGTCCGGCGGCATCCATCTCGGCTTTCATCGCGGGCAGGCTCACGTCGGGGACGAACGGAATGATCAGGTTCTGCTTGTTCGTGAGCCGGATCGTATCCTTCCCGGGCGCGCAATATTTTTTCGCGAGCGCGCCGACCCTGGCCAGCATGCCGGCGCGGAGCCGTCCGCCGGAGAAACTGATGCCCACCCACGAGAACCCGGACTGTTTCTGCGGGCTGATCCCCATGTGGTCGGTCTCCTGGTCGCGCGGGAAAACAAAATCCGTGTGGCCCGGCAGCTTGAACCCGAGCCGCGCCTCGACCGCCTCGAGAACTTTCCCGGCTCCCCAGTCGGCCACGAGAAATTTGAATCGTGCGTGGCTCCGCTTCGCCCGGCAGCCCTCGTCGCGGAAGATTTCGCAGAGCGCCTTGGTCACCGGCCACACGAGGTCGGGCGCGATCCAGACGGGAAGCACCTGCGCGAGGTGCGGCGCGGTCGAGAGCCCGCCGCCGATCTTCACCCCGTAGCCGATCCCGTGCCCGCTCTTCAATCCGAAGAACCCGACGCAGTTGATGTCCGGCTGGTGGCAGTGGATCGGACACCCGCTGATCG
>JBAXTX010000032.1:0-21862 GCA_037129975.1 Verrucomicrobiia bacterium
ATCGCTCAGGCCGAGGCCGAATCGGGCGAGCGCCAGGCGGTCGGGGTGGATCTCGACGTAGGGCTTGCCCTGTGTGCGCGAGGCGGCGACTCCCACGGCACCGGGCACTTTGCGGACGACGGCCTCGACTTGGAATGCGATCCGCTGGAGCTCGTCCAGATCGTTCCCAAGGATCTTGATCCCAAGCTGCGCGCGGATTCCCGTGCTCAGCATGAGGATCCGGTTCTCGATCGGCTGCAGAAATCCGGGCACATAGCCCGGGATCACGGTCAGCTTCTCCGAAAGCTCGGCGATGATCTTTTCTTTCGTCATGCCCGGACGCCATTCCGAGGGAGGCTTGAGCATGATCGTGGTCTCGATCATTTCGATGGGTGCGGGATCGGTGGCGCTGTCGGCGCGCCCGAGCTTGCCGGCGGCCGATTCGACTTCCGGGAGCGTCGTGATGATCCGGTCCTGCCAGCTCATGACATCCTTCACGCTCGAGAGAGAAGTTCCCGGGACGAGGACCGGCATGAAGAGGAGGCTGCCTTCGTTGAGCGGCGGCATGAATTCGCTGCCAAGGCCGTGCGGCATCCGGGCCGCAAGCGACGGGCTGACCGCCTCGATTCGCGACAAGACGCCGCGCGGGATTCCGAATGCGAGAAGCAGGGCAAAGAAAAGAAGCGACGCCGCGACGCCGAGGATCGCGCGCCCGTGGCCAAGCGCCCAGAGCAGAGCCGGACGGTAGAGCCGGCCGAGCTGGTGCATCACGAGATTGTCGCTCTCGGCACGGAACGGCCCGCGCACCAGCCATGTGCAAAGCACCGGGACGAGGGTCACGGCCAGCAGGGTGGCGCCGATCATCGCGAACGTCTTGGTGAAGGCCAGCGGATGGAACAGCTTCCCCTCCTGTCCGCCCAACGCGAACACCGGCAGAAACGCGAGGATGATGATCGCCATGGCCATGAAGATCGGGCGGCCGACCTGCCGTGCGGCCGTGCGCGTGGTCTCCATCGTCTCGGCGTGCGTGAGCCGCCGGCCCGCCGCCTTCTCCGCGAGTTCGCAGTGCCGGATCACATTCTCGGTCATCACAATCCCGGCATCCACCAGCACGCCGATGGCGATCGCGATGCCGGAAAGCGACATGATGTTCGATGTCACTCCGGTCTCCTTCATGAGGATGAAGGAAATCAGGATCGAGACCGGAAGCGGGATCGTGACGATGAGAATGCTTCGGAAGTGCCAGAGGAAAATGATGTGCGCGAGGGTCACGAGAAGGATCTCCTCGATCAGCGCGTGGCGGAGGGTTTCGATCGTCCGCTCGATCAGGCTGCTCCTGTCGTAGAACGGGCGGATCGTCACCCCGGCGGGAAGGCTCGGCGAGATCGCCGCAATTTTTTCCTTCACGCGCCGGATGACATCCATCGCATTCGCGCTGGTGCGCATGACCACGATTCCGCCGACCGCCTCGTGTCCGTCCACGTCGAGCGCGCCCCGCCGGAAATCGCCGCCGATCGAGATCTCGGCGATGTCCTCGAGGTAAACCGGCGTGCCGCCGGGGGCGCGCAGGGCGATCCGCTTGAGGTCGTCGATCGAGTGGACGAGCCCGATCCCCCGCAAAACAAATTCCATGCCATTTTCCTCGATGACCTTTCCGCCGACATTGAGGTTTCCCTTCGAAAGCGCATCGAGCACTTCGCGGAGCGGGATGTTGTGGTTCCTCATCTTTTCCGGCGAGACAGCGACCTGGTATTGGCGGACATAGCCGCCGAGGCTCGCGACTTCGGCGACCCCTTCCACCGAGGCAAGCTGGTAGCGCACGAAAAAGTCCTGGAGCGCCCGGAGCGAGCCCGCATCCTGCTTGGCCGAGGGATCCACATGGAAGAAATATTGATACACCCAGCCGAGCCCGGTGGCATCGGGTCCGAGCTGCGGAGACACTCCCGAGGGCATCAGGCCCTGGAGGAAACTCAGCCGCTCGAGCACGCGGGTCCGCGCAAAATAGTTGTCCACCGAGTCTTCAAAGATCACGGTCAGCAACGAGAACCCGAACATCGAGACCGCCCGCACCTCTTGAATGCCCGAGAGCCCCTGCAAATTCGTCGAGAGCGGATAAGTCACCTGATCTTCGACCTCCTGGGGACTGCGTCCCGCCCACTCGGCATAGACAAGAACCTGGTTCTCGCTGAGGTCGGGAATGGCATCCACCGGGGTGTGCCGCACCGACTGGATGCCCCACGCAATCAAAAGCAGCGTCGCGCAGGCGACCAGAAACCGGTTCCTCAGCGACCAGTCAACAATCCATGCGATGGGGCCGGCGTGTTCCCGGGGGTCAACCGAAGGAAACTCATTTGGGATCCTTTTATCTTCGCTCATGGCTCGTATTCCACAAAATATTCCGGTGTGATGTCGCGCGCGCCATGCACGATGCGAATCAATTCGATGCCGTCTTCAATCGGACGATAAAAAACAAGATAATTTCCAACAGGAAAACTGCGCAGATTGGGTGACAACTCTTCCGCCATGCAGCCGATCTTTGGTGCGCTGGCGAGGGCTTTTAATGTGGCGTCGAATCGATCCATGAGCCGGTCTGCGGCAGCCAAATCGTGAGGGGCTATGTAGTCCCAAATCTCCTCGTAATCGAGTCGTGACTCGAACGTGCGCAAAATACGAGGCATGGAATTATTTTGCGGATTGTCTGGAAGCCAGACGCATTCGTCCCTCTGCTTTAATATCTTCGGCAGTGAACTGAACAAAATCCCCCCGGTTGGCCTGCGCGATGCCGACCTGTACCTTTGACCTCAATTCCTCCACTTTGTTGCGACGAATAGATTCACGCACCCTCAATTCGGAAAGCGCCTCGGCGACAACTTCACTTCCCGAGGAATACCGGCCGGATTTTACCACTTCCTCGATGAAATGCCGATCATCGTCCTTGAACGAAATAGCCACTGTGTTCATAAGCTGAACCCTACCAGACGAGAGGCTGATGGGCAAGGGAGACTGCAGATTGCAGGAGACAGGAGCGGTTGATTTCACCGACACCGCCGCTCATGGCTTGATCTCGTTCCCGCAATCTTGCATTTCCATTCCGAGGTAGGGATTGAACGGTTTGGCTCCGTTCTGCACCCAGCGGGCGTGTTGGGGAGCACCGGGAAACGAGCTGCCGGTCATCGGGCATTCAAAGACACGGACCGGGACCTCGTATCCCTGGCGTTTGAGCTCGAGGGCGAGATCCGCGGCGGTCGTGCTCCATCCGAAGAAGGCGGCCCGGACTTGCGCGAGGTCCGATGTCTTCGGGAGCGGGGGCAGCTTGCCCGCCTTGAGAAAGGCCTCGGAAAACGGAGCCTCCTTCGTTTCGTGCAGCGCGGGAATTTCGATCCTGCCTGCGGCCGCGGCATCATCCGCCGCCAGCGCGGCGGAGACGCTGGCGATGGACTCCAGGAAACCCGCCCATTCCTCCGGCAGGGGCTTTTCTTTTCCCGGCACGAGCGAGGCCCCGAGGCGGAGCTGGGACTCGGCGTCGAGCATGAGGTTGCCGCTGGACGCGACCATGTCTCCCTCCTTGAGACCGGAAACAATTTCGGCCCGGTCCTCGCCCGTGCGTCCGGATTGCACGCTTTTCATCTCATACTGTCCGGGTGCGGTTTGCAGATAGACGACCTCCCGCCGACCATCCCGGATGAGAGCCGAGCGGGGAACCGTCAGGACCGGGGGCGTCTTGGTCTCGACCAGTGCCTCGGCATACGCGCGGCGGGGCAGGAGCCGTTCGTAACCGCCCGGGGCTACGGAAAGCGGGTTGTCCACCTCGATCCGGATCTTCGTGCTCCGGCTCTGCGGGTCGAAATTCGGGTCGAGAAAGGTGACCTCGCCTTCAAATGTCCGCCCCGGCACCGCAGGAGTGGAAATGACCGCCTTTTCGCCGATGCGGACGAATGGCAGGTCGCGCTCGTAGATTTCCGCCTCGAACCAAAGCCGGGCGAGGTTGCCCATTTCAAAAAGCCGTTCGCCATTTTTCACATACTGCCCCTGGTAGGCATTGCGGACGAGGATCGTTCCGTCCGACGGCGCGAGGATGTCGATCGAATACCGGTCCTTCGGCATGTTCACGAGGCCGTCCACCTGGGCCGGGCTCAGCCCGTATTGGATCAGGCGGTGCCGGGAGTTGACCGCCACCGGATCGTTTTTTGCCCGAGCCGAAGCGTTTTGAAATTCGCGGACAACATAGAGGAGGTCCGGGCTGTAGATCGAGGCCAGCGGCTGGCCGGCTTGGACTTTCTGCCCGACCTGCTGCACATAAACCTGCTCGATCCGCCCGTCGTAGAATGCGGCGACAACCCGGTGGAGCGTGTCATCGTCCTCGAGGATGCCGCTCACCCGGACGGCCTTGTGCAGAGGTTCCATGAGCACGGGTGCCGTGGCGAGGCCGAGCACGCGGGCGGTCTGCGCCGAAACTTCGAGGGCGGACGCATTGGATGCCGGCTTGTCGTCATAGACCGGCACAAGCTGCATTCCGCAGATCGTGCAGTTCCCCGGCTTGTCCGAGGTGATCCACGGGTGCATCGGGCTTTGATAGAATTTCGGTTTGCGGGCGGGCTCGGCGGGTTTCGAGCACGCGGAAAGGAATCCGGCCGCAAGGCACAAGCCCACGATCCGCAGAATCGGGGAAATCGTTTTCATGGCGTTGGTGCGGCGGTGATAGAACCGCACGCGAAGGGCGGTTTATTTTTCTGTCTTCGTGGCCGCTGCCAGTTTGGCCAGATACTTCGCCGGGTCTTTTTCGAACTTTGCCCTGCACCGTTCGCAGCAGAGCTTGATCTCCGTGCCCTCATGGACAAACACATACGGCTTGCCCATCTCGCCGAGCTTTTCTCCGGAGACCAGGCAGGTTTCCAGCGGGTAGTTCCCCGCCCATGCCAGGGCGGATGTCATCAGAAGGATCAGAAGTGATTTTTTCATGGATGGATTTGTTGTTCGGGTTTTCTGCACAGATGATGGCGGGATGCCATCGCGCTTCAACGATAACGCATGGCCGGTGGTTTGCAACAGGTCCTCAACCAAGTGTTCGTGCTCTGTAGAACGACATCCGCACAAAAATCCCTCAACCCCCGAGGGATTTCTGGTATGCTCTCGTTGTATAAGACATGAAAAGTCCTGATTTTGACGAAAAGTTTCTGGCCCGAAACGCGTCCGCCAAAACGGACGATGGCTGTTGCCGCGGAAAGCCGGGTTGCGAGGCGCATGATCGCGCACATCACGACGGATCCCATCACGGTCACGCGCCGGTGAAGCCTTCCGCCGCCGCCAGATACTTTTGCCCGATGTGTCCAGGCGTTGAGTCCGACAAGCCGGGAGACTGCCCGAAATGCGGGATGGCTTTGGAAAGAAATCCGGCGTGGGTTGCGTCGGAATCGGGGGAAAGCATTTACACCTGTCCGATGCACCCGGAAGTGCAACAGGATCAGCCGGGCGACTGCCCCAAGTGCGGGATGGCGCTGGTGCTGAAAACGCCGGCAGCAGGTCCGGATGATGAGAACGCCGAGCTTCGGGACATGACAAAGCGCTTCTGGATCGCTGCCGCGCTGACGTTGCCGGTGTTTGTCCTGGCGATGGCCCACCTGATTCCGGTGCTGGGCGGACAGCCTTGGGTGAATGGTGACGTCTCGCGCTGGCTGCAATTCGCGTTCGCCACGCCCGTGGTCTGCTGGGCCGGCCTGCCTTTTTTCCGCCGGGGCTGGCGGTCCGTCGTGACGCGTCACTTGAATATGTTCACGCTGATCGCCCTCGGCGTGGGCGCGGCATTTGTCTTCAGCGCCGTGGTGATGCTCGCGCCCGGTCTTTTCCCGCACACGATGCAGCACGACGGCAGGGTCGCCATCTACTTTGAGGCCGCTGCGGTGATCGTGGTGCTGGTGCTGCTCGGTCAGGCGCTCGAAATCCGCGCCCGCAGCCGCACGGGAAGTGCCATCAAAGCGTTGCTCAACCTCGCCCCGCCCACGGCACGACAAGTCGCAACGGGCGGCGATCAGGAAGTCCCGCTCGACCGGGTGAAAACCGGCGATTTGTTGCGCGTGGTCCCCGGCGACAAGGTCCCCGTGGATGGCGCGGTGGTCGAAGGTCATTCCAGCGTGGACGAATCCATGATCACCGGCGAATCGCTTCCGGTGGAAAAGACCGTCGGCGACAAAGTGACGGGGGGCACGGTCAACGGCTCCGGCGGTTTTGTCATGCGTGCCGAGCGTGTCGGCAGCGACACGTTGCTCGGGCAGATCGTGGCCATGGTTGCCGAAGCCCAGCGCAGCCGCGCTCCGATCCAAGGTCTCGCCGACAAGGTTGCGGGCATCTTCGTGCCGGTGGTGCTCGCGGTTTCTGTGCTCACCTTCGTCGTTTGGATGTGGTTGGGGCCGGAGCCAAGACTCGCGCACGCCATCGTCAATGCCGTCGCGGTTCTCATCATCGCCTGCCCGTGCGCTCTCGGCCTGGCAACGCCCATGTCCATCATGGTCGGTATCGGACGCGGCGCGCAGGAAGGCGTGCTCGTGAAAAATGCCGCGGCGCTCGAACGGTTGGAACGCATCACCACACTCGTCGTGGACAAGACGGGCACTCTCACCGAGGGAAAACCCGAGCTCATGGATGTCCTGCCCGCCGCAGGTTTCGACGCGAAGGAGTTCCTGCGTCTCGCCGCCTCGTTGGAGCAGAACAGCGAACACCCGCTCGCCGCCGCGATTGTGCGTGGCGCGAAGGAACAGGGTGTCGTTTTCGAGGCCGTGAGAGATTTTCGTTCGGTGACGGCGGGCGGCGTCCTCGGCACCGTCGCAGGTCGCGCGGTGATGATCGGCAAACCGGATTTCCTGCGGAACGAAAAAATCACCGGATTGGAACCGCTGGAAGCGTCGGCTGTGAAACTTCAAGAAGCCGGCAAGACGGCTGTGTTTGTCGCCATTGACGGAAAGCCGGCCGGAATCCTCGCGGTCGCCGACCCGATCAAATCCACCACTCCTGAAGCCATCGCGCAACTCCACAGGCTCGGCTTGAAACTCGTCATGCTCACCGGCGACAACCGTCGCACGGCCGCCGCCGTGGCGAAGCAACTCGGACTCGACGCGGTGGAAGCGGAGATCGAACCCGCCGGAAAAGCCGCCCATGTGAAAAAGTTGCGCGCGGAAGGCAACCGCGTGGCGATGGCCGGCGACGGCATCAACGACGCGCCCGCCCTCAGCGAGGCGGAAGTCGGCATGGCCATGGGCACCGGGACCGACGCGGCCATGCAAAGCGCGGACATCACCCTCGTCAGAGGCGACCTCCGCGGCATTGCCAAAGCCATCCGGCTCAGTCGCGCCACGATGCGGAACATCCGGCAGAATCTTTTTTTCGCGTTTCTGTATAACGCGCTGGGCATTCCGGTGGCGGCGGGGATGCTTTACCCGTTCTTCGGCCTGCTCCTCAGCCCGATCATCGCCGGTGCCGCGATGAGCCTGAGTTCCGTGTCCGTCATCACGAATGCCCTCCGGTTGAAAAGCGTGAAATTGTAACCCGGCCGCCCGGCTTCCCCCTTTCCGCATCCCAACCAAATGAAAGAGCCCTGGGCGCGCGTGGGTCGGCGTGAGTTTGTCCTTGAATGCGCGGCGCAAGCCCGTAGTTTCTGGGTTTTCTCATGAGGAATTCCGCCGCCCGCCTTTTGATCGCGCTGATCCTGACCGCCGTGCCGTCCTTGCATGCGCAGTTCGGGAGGTTCGGCGATGATCCCGTCGAGATCACGGCCGACGGCAACACGCGCTTCGAGGGAGGGGTCGCCATCGCGGAGGACAATGTCCAGATCCATTACGGAGAATACAACCTCTACTGCGACTACGCGGAATACAATCCGGAGACGCGTGACGTCCTCCTGATCGGCAACATCCGCGTTTACACTCCGAAGGAGGTGCTGACCGGACAGCGTTCGCTTTTTAACCTGGAGACCAAGCAGATGCGGGCGATCGAGATGTCCGGGGGACACTTCCCGATGCTCTTTCACGCGTTCAATTTCCGGGCGATGTCGCAGAGGGAATTCCGTGTCAACGACGCGCTGTTCACGACCGACGACAACTCGCAGCCGAATTTTCATGTGAAGGCGCGTTCCATGAGGATCTATACCGAGGACCGGGTGGTTTTTTCAAACTCCACGGTCTATGTCGGCCAGACCCCGGTCTTCTGGTTTCCCTACCTTTTCGCGAATATCCACAACACAGGATTTGCTTTCCTTCCCGGCTACGACACCCGCTGGGGAGCCTACCTCCTCACCGCCTACAGCTTCCCGATTATCAAAGGAGTGGATGCCACCGTTCGAGCCGATGCGCGCTCGAAATTCGGCCCGTCGGTCGGCTTCGACCTCAAAATGCTCTACGGCAAGAACGACCGGAGCTATGGGAAACTCCGCACGGACTATGTCTTCGAGACGAAAGACGTGACCACCGTGAGCGCCCCAGGCCAGCCGGCGGAAACCCGCACGACCAACCGCTACCGCGTCTCGTTCCAGCAACGGCTTTTCCTCACCGACGACATCTACGCCACGGCCAACATCAACGTCCTGAGCGATGTGAATTTTCTCGAGGATTTCTACCCCGCGGAATATCGGCTCGACCCCCAGCCGGACAACGTCCTGGCGGTGACGAAGTGGGATGAGGTTTACACGCTGAACCTCATCGCCCGCTGGCAGGTCAACGACTTTCAGGACGTCACCGAGCGCCTGCCTGAACTCGTCTTGGACTTCAAGCAGATTGATTTCTTCGGAACCCCGGTGAATTACGACGGGGAGACCGGCGTCGCCAACCTGCGGCGCACGTTTTCCAACGACCCGTCATCCGGCGAGACCAATTATCCCGATTACGGGGCCGCACGCTTCGACACCTTCCACCAGTGGTCGCTGCCGAAGACGCTTTTCGGATGGCTTACGATCACTCCCAAGGTCGGCATCCGGGGCACCTACTACAGCCAGAGCGGATCGTTTCTGACGCCGCTCACCACCAGCGGCACGACGATTGACCCCGTCACCGGACAGCCCACCGTGATTCAGACCGGGGCCGGCACAACGTCGCTTAACAACCCTTCCCCCTTCTTGAAAAACAAAGGGGCCGTCTTCCGGGCCGTCGGCAATTACGGCATCGAGGCGTCCGCAAAATTTTCCCGAACCTTCGAGAAAATCCAGAGCCGCTGGCTTGGACTCGACGGGCTGAGGCATGTCGTCCAGCCGTATGTCAACTACTCGGGAGTTTATAACGCCGGCCCCAGCCCGAGCGACATCTACCAGTTCGACCGGGTTGTGAATTCCACCCAGCTTCTTCCCCTGAACTTCCCCCAGTTCACCGCCGTGGATTCGATCGACACCTGGAACATCGTCCGCATCGGCGTCCGCCAGCGCCTGCAAACGCGTCGCGACAACGGCACGTTCCAGTGGTTCTCCCTCGACACGTTCCTGGACATCAACATGGACAACCCGTATTCCGATACGCCGATCTCGAATGTCTTCAACGTGATCAACTTTAATCCTGTCCCCTGGGCCGGGATCTCGATCGAATCCCAGATTCCCGCCCCATCTCAGAACGGGGGGTTCACCGAGTTCAACACCTCGATCAACTTCATGCCCACCCGCGACTGGTCGTTGCGCATCGGTCACCGATATATTGAAGGGAATCCGAACTTCGGAAACGACAGCCAGTTGAACTTCTACAGCTACTACCGCATCAACGACAACTGGGCGTTCAGCTTTTACGAACAGTATGAATTCGTCTCCAAGGTCTTCCAATACCAGCGCTACCTCATCCACCGCGATCTCTCGAGCTGGGTGGCATCGATCGGCACCGAGGTCCGCAACAACCAGGGCGGCGACCGGGCAATCGGCGTCCTCCTCATCATGACACTCAAGGGGGCCCCGCAAGTTACCCTGCCCCTCGCATTCAGCCAGGCCACAAACCCGATGTCACCATCCGGCCAATAACATGGCTCCGCGAGGTCTGAAGGAGATCATGAAAAACGGAATCATTTTCTCTTGATCCCCCCTTGCCCTCGCAACTACATTTCACATCTTTTCCCATTCCGGAGTAGCTCAGTGGTAGAGCGGTCGGCTGTTAACCGATTGGTCGTAGGTTCGAGCCCTACCTCCGGAGCCAATCCGCTCAAACCAATATGGAACAACCGGAAGTCCCAATGGAAGCAGTTCAGGAACAGATCGGGCATCATGCCGCTCGCTCTCCCGAAAAATGGAATTCCTGGGTTGCCGTGACAACGGCTGTTCTGGCCGCGCTGGCGGCCATCACTTCGCTGCTCGCCGGCCACCATGCCAACGAGGCGATGCTCAACCAGATTCAGTCCGCCAGCCAATGGAGTTTTTTCCAGGCGAAGGGAATCAAGTCCGAAGCGGTTAAAACCCGGATGGAGATCGGGAAAATGCTTGGGCAGCCGGTGGGGTCCAAGGATGAAGAACAAAAAGACCGTTATGCGGAAGAGCAGAAGGAGATCAGAAAAGTTGCCGAGGAAAAACAGGAGCTTGCAGAATTCCACCTGAGGCACCACGTCATTCTCGCCCGAGGGGTCACGATGTTTCAGATTGCCATTGCAATCTCAGCGATTGCCATTCTGACAAAACGGCGGAGTTTTTGGATCCTGAGCATGGTGCTTGGCGTCATCGGATCCGGTTCTCTTCTCCACGGGCTCCTGGGACGGTAGGCCATCGTAAGCGGAGAAAATGAGCGTGACAAATCCCGCGGCCACAGGCTTTTCATGGGCCCCATGAGCATCCTCTCCGGCAAGACGGGCGTCGTTTTCGGCGTCGCAAACAAGCGAAGCATCGCTTGGGCGATTGCGAAGGCCTGGCACCAGGCGGGGGCCGGGCTGATTTTTAATTATCAGGGCGAACGCCTCAAAGAAAATGTCGGGGAGCTTGTTGCCGAGTTCGGCCCCGACACGGTTATTTACCCTTGCGATGTTTCCAAAGACGAGGAGATCGCGGCGTTTTTCCATGCGGTCGCCGGGCACACATCGAAGCTCGATCTGCTTCTCCACGCGGTCGCCTTTGCGCCGAAGGAGGCGCTCGAAGGCCGTTTCCTCGACACCTCGCGCGAGGCGTTCCGCACGGCGCACGACATCAGCGCCTACTCGCTGGTGGCGCTTTCCCGGGCGGCGGTTCCTTTCATGACCGAAGGCGGCAGCATCCTCGCCATGTCGTATTACGGCTCGGTCAAAGTCATTCCGCACTACAATGTGATGGGCGTCGCCAAGGCCTCGCTCGAAGCCTCGGCCCGCTACCTCGCCTACGACCTCGGAGCCAAAAAGATCCGGGTCAACTGCATCAGCGCCGGTCCCGTGCAGACGCTTGCGGCGCGCGGCATCTCGGGGTTCGGCGCGATGATCAAACACTACGAGGAACACGCCCCGCTCCAGCGCAGTTGCACGACCGATGAGCTTGGCCATACCGGCGTCTTCCTCGCCAGCGACGGCGCCTCGGGAATCACCGGCCAGGTGCTCTACGTGGACGGCGGCTACGAGATCATGGGCATGTGAAGAAGGAGACGGCACGCCTTCGATTTTCCAGCGCTGCGGATAAAGGGCGGCCAGTTCTTCCGCCGGTGCTTCTCGGGGATCAGCCCCCAACCTGTTCCTCGCTTGGGATAACTCCGGGCCAGAAGCCCAACACTCAGGTGTTCGGCGATCCGGCCCCCGCTGCTCATCGTCATTGCGGTGCGTGCCATGGCGGCACAAGAAATCTCAGAGAGCCGCAGGCCTGTTAATTATTCAGTGAACAGTATTGGGGCTAACCCGTCTCCGCTTCTGAAATCTGTGTTCCTCCGAAAATCTGCGGATGCCTCCACCCCAGCCTTCCTTCTCTTCGCGGTTGAAATTCTTCTCTTATTTTGATTTCAACTCCGCAAGGTCGGCGTCCACCATGATCCGGACCAGTTCATGGAATTTCGTCTTCGGCTCCCAGCCGATCTGGCGTTTGGCTTTGGAGGGGTCGCCGACGAGCAGTTCCACCTCGGCGGGGCGCTCGTAGCGGGGATCGTATTTCACGAATTCCTTCCAATCCAGATCCACATGGGCGAAGGCCTCCTCCACGAACTCGCGCACGGTGTGGGTCTCGTTCGTCGCGAGCACGTAGTCGTCGGAGGTGTCCTGCTGGACCATCATCCACATGCCCTCGACATATTCGGGCGCATATCCCCAGTCGCGCTTGGCATCGAGGTTGCCGAGGAAAAGCGCCTTTTGGCGGCCGGTTTTGATCGCGGCCACCGCGCGGGTGATCTTCCGTGTCACGAAGGTTTCGCCGCGTCGCGGGCTCTCGTGGTTGAAGAGGATCCCGTTCGTGGCGTGCATTCCGTAGCTTTCCCGGTAGTTGACGGTCGCCCAGTAGGCAAAAACTTTTGCCACGCCATACGGACTGCGCGGCCAGAAGGGAGTGGTCTCGGTCTGCGGAACCGCTTGCACCTTGCCGAACATCTCGCTGCTCGATGCCTGGTAAAACCGGCTTTTCACACCGGACTCGCGCATCGCTTCGAGGATCCGAATTGTGCCGACCCCCGTGACATCCGACGTGTATTCCGGGATGTCAAAGCTCACCCGCACATGGCTCTGCGCACCGAGGTGGAAAATCTCGTCGGGCTTCAACTCGTAGATCAGCTTGACGAGGTTGACCGAGTCGGCGAGGTCGCCGTAGTGGAGAAAGAGACGCACACCGTTGACATGGGGATCCTGATAGAGGTGGTCGATCCGGCTTGTGTTGAAGGTGCTCGCCCGGCGGATGATTCCGTGGACTTCGTAATCTTTTGAAAGGAGAAAGTCGGCGAGGTAGGAACCGTCCTGTCCGGTGATTCCCGTGATGAGGGCTTTTTTCATAGAGTGGAAAGAGAAGAATTCTGGATATCGAGAAGCTTGGCAATACCGGTTTTTGCGCCGGCGAGCATCGCATCGAGCTGAGTTTGGCTGAAGACGGTTTCCTCGCCGGATCCCTGGACTTCGACAAAATCCCCCCGGCCGGTCATCACCACGTTCATGTCCACCTCGGCGTCCTTATCCTCGACGTAATCCAGATCCACCAGCACCTCGCCCGCAACCATGCCGACGCTCACGGCGGCCACGCGGTTCTTGATCGGCAGAGCCTTCAATTTGCCGGCCGCGACCAGCGAACGACAGGCGATCTCGATCGCCACCGAGGCGCCCGTGATCGCCGCCGTGCGCGTCCCGCCGTCCGCCTGCAACACATCGCAGTCCACCCAAAGCGTCCGCGGCCCCAGCTTTTCCAGATCCACCACCGCGCGGAGCGAGCGTCCGATCAGCCGCTGGATCTCGGTCCCCCGCCCGTCGGGTTTGCCGCGTGACGAATCGCGCGGCTTCCGGCTGGTGGTCGAGTAGGGGAGCATCGAGTATTCCGCAGTGAGCCATCCGCCGGCCACGCCCTGCTCTTTCATCCAGCGCGGCACGCCTTCCTCGATCATCGCCGCGCAGATCACCCGCGTGTTGCCGAACCCGATCAGCACGGATCCCTGCGCGTGCGGCGCGATTCCGGGTTGAATCTCAATATGGCGTAGCTCGCCGGTTGCCCGGCCGTCGTGTCTTGTCATGGCCCGTGACATTGCCTGCGACGGCATCCGGCGTGCAAGAACTCATTTTGCGACCCCGGTCGGGATGTGAGCAACGTTTTTCCGTCCGCAATCGGGAAACCCGCCGAAGACTAGATTTCCTCGCCCGTGGCCGGGGGTTGCTCCTGAAGGCTTGCAAGCAGTTCGGAGGTGTCCTCCACTTCTTCCCACACGACCCGGCTCACATAGATCGGGGCTTTTTGCTGTGCCGCCATCGCCAGGCAATCGCTGGGCCGGGCATCGATCTCGATAATTTTTTTCTGCTGGAGCTCGTTCTCGGCGGCCAGGATGAGGCGCCCGAAATACGTGCCGCTCTTGAAGTCGTTGATAACCACACGCTCGACGTGTGCCCCCAACGCCGTGAGCACATGCGCAAGAAGATCGTGCGTGAGTGGACGTTCCTTGTCCGCGCCGCTCAAAAACATGCCAATAGCAGCTCCGATGCCCTGGTCCACGTAAATGACAAACGCTTTTTCCTCGTTGCCTAGAAAGACAGCGCAGCCGACCCCAGTCGGCACCAAGGCACGGATATGGACCGGAACCACCAATTTTTCCATCTTGGGAAAATGAACGCTTTTTTCACCGGATGCGAGAAAGAATAAAATACTCGGGGTTTTTCCTTGCACCACCGGTTGGGATGTCCCATCTTCCGCAATCCACCAAAGACCCTATCGTCCAGTGGCCTAGGACACTGCCCTTTCACGGCGGCGACACGGGTTCGAATCCCGTTAGGGTCGCCATCATTATCAGCGACTTACGCAAGTCGGGTTGACGGGGATGACAAAAGGATGACAAATCCTGCGTCTCCCCGGCCTCCGAATTATCCGCGAATATGCCGATGTCGACCGAAGCCGCCATGTTCTTCGTGCTCATCCAGCAATCACCTCCAGGTATGGCCTCATGACATTCGCCACGCGGCACGCGGAGCGCGGACAGAAGACAGATGACGCCGTTGGGAACCCGCTTCGTCGCTTCGAGGAGTGTCTGGTTCTCGCCAATGACCTTCCGCTATTCTGGCTCGTAGACTATCGCTTGGGTGTGTCTGATCTCGGTCTCAGATCTTGCCGATGAACTTGAGCACCGCGATCACAGCGATGACGATCCCGGAAGGCTGGCGCCGATGGCGACGGCGCGAATCGCCTTTTTCTCGAATTGATCAAAGCGGTCGCAGAGAGCGTTGAGCTGCGCCTTCATGCCCATTTCGAGGCGAGGCAAATTCATCCAGGCTGATCACTGGAATTCGTGTAAAAAATACTGCTATGACGGTAAATTATTGTTGATTTATCTGGATTCTCATCATATTCACAGAAGGAACGCGGAAATTACCGCGATAACGGTAATATGGAAGCCTTAAATGAAATCTTGAAAAAGCACAGACGACTCAGCGGCCTTTCTCAGGCCGGTTTGGCGAAACTAGCTGGTGTCGGAAAGACGGTGGTCTTCGACTTGGAGCACGGGAAGCAGTCGATCCGATACGACACATTGAAAAAAATCCTCTCTGTGCTCAACATCACAATATCGTTTCAGAGTCCGTTGATGGATGGCTGCGGCGACAACGGTGGCAACACGGGAAATCAAACAAAGTGAGGAAGGCCGAGATTTATCAACGAGGCGAGATTTCCGGGATTCTCGAGGAGCTCGAAAACGGACGCTGGCGATTCACCTATTCAGCGGGCTATTCAGGCCTGCCCGTATCCCTGACAATGCCAGTCTCGCAGACGGTTTACGAATTCGACGGCTTTCTCCCGGTCTTCGAGGGATTGTTGCCGGAGGGTGGGCAACTGGAAGCGATGCTGCGGCGCTACAAACTCGACCGTCAGGACATGTTCGCCCAGTTGATGTTGGCAGGCGAGGATCTCGTCGGCTCGCTCACCATGAAGGAGGCCGGATGAATAGCTGCCCGATCACTTACGAAGCAATTGGTGAAGGGACCGATTACTCGGCTCGCGGGCTGAAGCTCCTGGACCGCAATCTGCGCTCGTTGGCCCCGCTGGGCTACACGGCAGCCGAGCAGAGGCAGGAGGCACTGAATCGTGCGGGGAAAATGTCTATCCAAGGGATCCAGCCGAAATTGAGCGCCGTGCTCAGAGCAAAGGATGGCCGTTTCGATATTGTGGATCGCCATGGCAAATTCATCCTCAAGCCTCCCAGCCTCGATTTTCCGGAGTTGCCGGAAAATGAAAGCCTGACGATGCACCTTGCCGGTGCGCTCGGGATCGAAGTTCCGCTGCATGGACTTGTTTACGCGAGTGACGGGTCGCTCACGTATTTCATCAGACGTTTCGACCGCAGGGGCCGGGAGCGGATTCCCGTGGAGGATTTCGCACAGCTTTCCGCCGCAAGCCGGGAAACAAAATATGAATCATCGATGGAAAAAGTCGCTGCCGTCGTGGATCGCTTTTGCACCTTTCCCGCCATCGAGCGGGTCAAACTCTTCGAGCGAACGCTCTTCAGCTTTCTCGTGGGCAACGAGGACATGCACCTGAAGAACTTTTCGTTGATCACACGGAACGGACGCACGGATCTGGCTCCGGCTTACGACCTGCTGAACACGACCATCGCGCTCGCGAAACCGGCCGAGGAGATGGCCCTGCCCATCCGCGGGAAGAAGTCCAGGCTGACGCGAAACGACATCGTCAACTATTTTGCCGGCGAACGTCTCCAGCTCAACGAACGGGTCCTCGGGGAAATGCTCGAACGGTTTTCGGCGGCATTCCCGCTCTGGGAGGAACTCATCGCCGACAGTTTTCTCTCTCCGGAGAAGAAGGTTTCCTACGCCGCTGTCGTCAATGAGCGCAAGGCCCGGCTCGGCCTTGGCTGATCCTCAATCCGCCAATGCGTTCCTGCGGGATCGCGGCGTCACGTTGATCTCTGCCGGTCTCGATGAGGTTCCGTTTGCCTACAAAGACATCGAGACCGTGATGGCGGCACAAACCGATCTCGTTGACATCCTCGCCCGCTTCGACCCGAGGCTCGTCAAAATGTGCCCGAGCGGAGAACGTCCGGAGGATTAAAAAATACCTGAATGTATATTTATGCGGCCATCAGACCGGCCAATTCGTTATGAAAAAATTCTCTTTTTTGCTGAATGATAATGGGAAGGAATGAGATTGCAGAGTTGTCGCAAAAGGCTGAACCGGATTACTTCCCCGAATCCCGCACTCTCGACCAACATATTGCCAAGCTGCGCAAGAAGATTGAACGGGATCCCGCTGCTCCGGAAATTATCGAAACCGTTCGTGGCACCGGATACCGCTTTCGGGCATGTGTTCCGGACTCAACCCTTAAAGGCATGTTATTGTGGCAGCCAAGCTCCACCAGTCCGTGATCTCCGGTGGCGACCCGGGGATGAACCAGAAAAATAGCTTCGTCAATGCCAGTACTTGGGCGCGACGCCCATTTTGGCTTTGAACAAGCGCGAGAAGTAAAACGAATCAGAAAATCCGACGCGCGCGGCGACCTCGGCGACCGTGAGCGTGCCGAGCAGCCGTTTTGCTTCGTTAAGCCGCAGGTGAATGAGGTATTGTTGCGGAGCCAGGCCTGTGACTTGCTGAAACACTCGCCGAAACTGCCGATGGCTCGTCCCCATCTTTTCGGCCAAGCGCTCGAAATCAATTTCGCCGGCAAAGTTCTTCGCGATAAAAGCGAGCGCCCGATGGCCCATCCTGGCTCGCTCGGTAAACTGCGGCGACCGGTCCTGGTGATATTTCAGGATGAGTCCCAGGATCTCCATCACGATGCCGGATTGGATCTGGTTTGCGTAAGGCGGATAGCCCTGCGCGACTTCAATCAGCCGGTCGAAGCAGGCGATCATTTCGCTGCGGATGCCGACATGCAACAGCGGTGATTCGGGCGAGATTAGTTCATGGGCGCACCACTGGTTGGCTAGATCGCCGTTGAATAATACCCAGCGCTCGGTCCAGCCCGTTTTGCGAAGCGGATGGTAATTGTGCCAAATGCCGGGAAACAGCATGAGAACATCGCCAGCGGCGACTCGTTTCCAATCCGTGCTTGCTACGGTGAACTGGCCTTTGCCGTCGGTAAGATACACAAGTCCGTAGTTTTGAAGTTTTCGGCCCTTTTCCCACTGGCAGCGAACATTGGGTTCGGGGCGATAGTAGGGCTCGTTCGGCGGTTCGACGCGCCGTCCCGTGCCCGCGACGTGGAGTCCCCACGCGCTCTCGCGAAGGGCCGGAATGTAATCAAAACGCTCTCGGATGGCCAATTTGTCCATGCTTTTGGCCAGATTGTGCATTCCAATCGAGATCGGGTCAATTTATATTGTCCGTCAGTTTAGCCACATTGACGATGCGTCCAACCTCTCCTCCCTATGACCCGCAGCACCCTCGACCTGTCCGTGAACGCCTTGTATGCCGCCGTGATATTAACCGTCGGGTTGCGGGCCGGACGAAAGGCTTCCGGTGCCGAGGGCTATACTGAAATATTCACCATGATAAAACTATGAAACATCGAGATCGCGTCGCTATGGCGCTGAACCACGAAGCCCCGGACCGCTGCCCCATGCAAATCAGCTTCACTCCCGAGTTTGCCGACCGCCTGCGCGCGGACATGGGCCTTGCCTCCGGCAAAGAACACAACCCTCACGGCGGCGGCAATACCTACCAACTGGAACGGGCGCTTGACGAAGACCTGCTTCTCACCAGCGTTGGCTGGGCAAACTCCTACTACAGCGGCAGCGGAGATTATGTGGACGAGTGGGGCATTCGCTGGCGCCAGTGCCCTTACGAAACGCCTTTTGGACGCGGACACTATACCGAAGTCGCCTCGCATCCGCTGGCCGACGACGACGCGATTGCGCGCTACACGCCCCCCGATCCCAACCGCCCCGAACTTTACTCCGAGGCCGAACGGGTCATCCGCGAATACAAGGACGAATACTGGATTGTTGGCGTCACCGTCACCACGATCTTCGAAACCGCCTGGGCTCTGCGCGGGCTGGACACCATGTTGATGGATCTCGTCACCGACCGCGAACTGGCCGAAACGATCCTCGATATTCCGTTCCAGTACCACCTCACCGCCGCAAAGAAGCTGACGGAAATGGGGGTCGATATGATCTGGGTCGGAGATGACATCGGCGCACAAAATTCCATGATCGTCTCGCCCGAGATGTGGCGGTCGGTCTTCAAACCACGCTGGGCCAAGTTCTTCTCCGAGATCAAAGCGATCAACCCCAACGTCAAAATTGCCTACCATTCCGACGGGGTCATCGATCAAATCATCCCGGACATGATCGAAGTCGGGCTGGACGTTTTGAACCCGATCCAGCCCGCGTGCCTGAACCCTGCGGAACTCAAAAAGAAGTTCGGCAAGGAGCTCTGCTTCTGGGGTTCCATCGACGAGCAGCACACGCTTCCCTTCGGCAAGCCCGACGACGTACGCCGCGAGGTGCTCAGCCGCCTCGACACTCTTGGAAAGGGGGGCGGTCTCATCCTCGGGCCGACACACCATGTCCAGCTCGATACCCCGCTGGAAAACTTCTGGGCAATGACCAACGCCATCACCGGTACGCCCTACCTGACCAAGGATCACGAATAAAAGGCACACTATGAAAAACGAGGAAGCCATGACCAGCACTGCTGAGCGTTATGCCAGTCTGCATCAGCATTGTTTGGAACCACGAAATTGCCTTCAACCACAGTAACCCGCAAAAGGAAGTCGTAATTATTATGTCCGCACCATCTTCAATTCCCCCCTCGTCCCTGCCCAAAATGTCCGCTGGCGGACGCAACAGCCTGTTCGTTTTTGGCGTCAGCATGGTTGCCGCCATGGGCGGGCTGATGTTCGGATTCGATCTTGGGATTATCACCGGCGTTATCCCGTACATCAAACATCAGTTTGCGCTCGGAGGTTTTTCCCTGGGCTGGGTGGTCGCCATCTTCGAATTTGGAGCGATGGTCGGAGCGCTGTTCATTGGCCGCTATGCCAATAAGTATGGCCGCAAGCGAACGATGCAGTGGAATGCGCTGCTGCTGGTCATTTCTTCACTGTGCATTCCCTGGTCGTTCAATGCCACCGTGCTGGCGCTGTGGAGATTCGTGCAGGGTCTCAGCGTGGGGGCGGCATCGGTATTGTCGCCGATGTACATAGCGGAAATCTCGCCAGCGGAGTCGCGGGGAAGATATGTTTCACTCAATCAATTGACCATTATCCTCGGGATCTTGCTGGCCACGATCAGCGCCTATGTGTTTGGCAACAAGGACATCACCAGCCCGGCGTGGCGCCTGATGCTCGGTTCCGCGCTGGTGCCATCGGCCATGTTCCTCCTGTTGTTGCTCCTGATCCCCGAGTCGCCAAGATGGCTTGTCAAGGCGGGGCGTGATGAGGAGGCGATCAGCGTGTTGAAGCGGCTGGGCAGCGCCAGCCACTTCGACGAAATCAAGAATACGCTGACCGCAGCTCATCGCCAGGGCACCTACCGGGACCTCTTGGCGCCCGGTTTGTTTACGGCCTTGATGGTGGGCGTTGGGTTGGCCCTTTTGCAGCAGTTCTGCGGGGCCAACAACGTGACCACCTATGTCCAGGTCATTTTCGAAAAGGCCGGGATCGAACTGACAGACGGGCTTTTCAAAGGGATGTTCGTCGGACTGGTCTTCTTTGTTTTCACCTTTGTCGCCATCTTCACGGTGGATAAACTGGGACGCCGGAAACTCATGCTGGCCGGCACCGCCCTGATGGCGGTTATCTTGTTTGTGCTGGCGGGGGCGTTCCGGCAGATCGCGCAAAAAGAACTCGCCCACCAAGCCACGGCTTCGACCGGGATGTTGGTGTTCGTGATGGTCCTCGCTTACATCGCCACATTCGCCGTCACTCTTGGCCCGGTGACCTGGGTGCTGTTAGCGGAAATCTACCCGAACTTCATCCGTGAAAAAGCGTTGTCGATTGCATCCTGTGCGTTATGGACGGCTTGTTTCCTGGTCGTCCTGGCCACGCCCGCCTTGTTGAACTTGAGCCCGGTTTTCAACTTTGTTCTTTTCGGATTCCTAAACGTGATCGGCTTCTTCTTTTTGCTGAAATGGCTGCCTGAAACCAAAGGGCGCTCGCTGGAAGAGATCGAGGAACTTTGGAAAGGGCACCGGGCAACTCGGCCTGTGGCAAATCCGCTAATCGCCACCAGTCCTGCCGATAACCGGCTGACGGTCACCACCAAGGCGCTCCCCGCGAGCGAGGCGACCTTTATCGGCCAGGACGAAACGACCCAAGGCAACTGGCAGAGCAAATATGGGAAGGAAGGGATTTGGGTTCCAGCGCTGGGTTCGGAAATGGGAGGGGGCCGGCCGGTTGATGCCTGGATGGAGACGAATGCAGGGCGCAAATGGTTGAAAGAAACGACAGATCCCAGAGCGCTGCTGACCAAGGACGGCAAACGGAATCCCAATTATTGGAACGGGGATATCTTCTTCCTGTTCGATGTGGGGCCTTCACCACGCGAGGTGTCGTTCTACTTTGTAGACTGGGACGAAGACGGCCGGTGCGAGCAAACGGTTTCGATTCGGAGCTGGGACGGACAGTTGTTGGATCAACGCACCGTCGGTGGATTCCATCAGGGAAAATACCTGACTTGGAAAATGCAGGGTCGCGCCAAGGTGGAGGTCAAACAAAAGGCGGGGAAACCGGCCGTCGTTAGCGGGGTCTTCATGGATTGAGTGGCAAAGAAAGAGCGCTGAAACAAAAGGACTGAACTGATGAACAAAACATTGAGATTGATAGCGTGGGTTTTGCTGTGCGCGGGATACGCGAGCGCGGCAGAGAATAATCCCAGGGCCGCGTACCGCTATGCGCCGGATGCGCTGTGGGAGATGGATCTCGCCTCCGATACGGCCTGGACGCTGAGCATCGATGGCGGGAGGCCGCGGCCGATTAAGGTGCCGGGCGGCGGCTGGAACTCGGATCTGCAAACGCCACCCATCCAGGTGTTAAAAGACGTCAAGGATTTTGTGCTGTACGAGCGGAAGCTGGTCATGCCGGCGGAGGCGGCGGGGCAGGCGGTTGAACTGCGCTTCGGCGCGGTGAACTACGGCTGCGAGGTCTTCCTGGACGGGAAAAAAGTCGGCGAGCACCACGGGCCACAGGTGGCTTTCACGGTCGATTTAACCGCGGCCGCCGTGGCCGGCAAGGAGCAGACCTTGCAGGTGAAGGCGTTTCACAGGCGGCATTATAACCGGGGACCTCTGGTTGACAACCATGGCCAAAAACTGGCCTCCGCAGAGGTGCCCGTCGGGTTTGATTTCCCGGGAGGCAGTGATCCGGCC
>JBAXTX010000033.1:0-21703 GCA_037129975.1 Verrucomicrobiia bacterium
CCGCCTTTTTGTCCTTGGCGGTATCGGGGTGGAACTTGCGGGCGAGCTTGCGGAAAGCGCCCTTGATTTCGTCGGCGGCGGCGGATTTCGGGACGCCGAGGGTTTGGTAATAATCGCGGAATTGCGCGGGCATGATAGAATTTGCTTACCCCATCCTGCCAAATTTGTTCAATCTGTCCAACCTATGCTCGACATCCGGCTTCTCCGTGAAAATCCCGAATCCGTCAAAGCGTGTCTGGCGACGCGCGGGCCCGGCCACGAATCCGTCGTGGATGCGGTGCTGGCGATTGACGCGGAGCGTCGCGCGGCCGAGACCAGCCTGCAAGGGTTGCAGTCCGAACGCAACCGGCTGAGCAAGGAAATCGGCGGGCTCCGTGCGGCGAAGCAGGACAGCTCGGCGGCCGAGGCCGAGGTCAAGGCCCGCTCGGCCGAGATGCAGGCCCTTTCGGAAAAATCCGAGAAGCTGGGGGCGGACCAGGCCGCGCTGCTGTTGAACCTGCCGAACCTTCCGCAGCCGGGGGTGCCGGTTGGGAACGATGCGGCGGCGAACCCGGTGCGCCGCGTGTGGGGCGGGAAGCCGGACGTTGCGGACCCTCTCGACCATGTCGCGATCGCGGAATCACTCGGGCTCATTGATCCCGACCGCGCGGTGAAGATCAGCGGCAGCGGGTTCGCGTGCTACACCGGCGCGGGCGCGCGCCTCGAGCGTTCGCTCCTCAATTTCCTGCTCGACCTCCACACCCGCGAGCACGGCTACACCGAGGTCAGCCCGCCGTTCCTCGTCCGCCGCGAGTGCATGGTCGGGACCGGGCAGCTTCCGAAATTCGAGGACGACATGTATGGGGTGGACGGGCTTTTTCTCGTCCCGACCGCCGAGGTGCCGGTCACCAATCTGCACCGCGAGGAAATCCTCAACGCCGCGCGGCTCCCGATCAAATACGCCGCCTACACGCCGTGCTTCCGGCGCGAGGCGGGATCCGCCGGACGCGAGACGCGCGGGCTCATCCGCATGCACCAGTTCGACAAGGTCGAGCTGGTGAAAATCTGCCTGCCGGAAAATTCCGATGCCGAGCTGGAGTCGCTGACCGCCGATGCCGAGCGGGTGCTCCAGCTCCTCGGCCTGCATTATCGCGTGATCGAGCTCTGCACGGGCGACCTCGGATTTTCCGCGGCGAAGACGTATGACATCGAAGTCTGGGCACCCGGACAGAACGCCTACCTCGAGGTCTCGAGCTGCTCGAATTTCGAGGACTACCAAGCCCGCCGGATGAACCTCCGTTTCAAAGGCGACAAAAACCGTTTCTGCCACACGCTCAACGGCTCGGGCACCGCGCTCGCGCGGCTTTACGTGGCACTGCTCGAATCCGGCCTCCAACCCGACGGCTCGGTCGTGCTGCCGCCCGCGCTGCATTCTTATTTCGGTGCCGAAGCGATCAAAAAATAATCCCGTCGAGGCGGCGGTGGCGCTGGCGATGACCGGGCACTCGCGGCGGCGGCCGTTTCTGGTCGGGGTCTCCGGCGGCCGCGATTCGATGGCGCTCCTGCACGCGCTGCGGGCGCTCGGGTTCGGGAAGCTGATCGTCTGCCATCTCGACCACGGGCTGCGCGGACGGGCCTCGCGTGCGGATGCGAAGTTTGTCCGGCGCGCGGCTGAAGGATCGGAATTCGAGGCCGCCCGCGCAAGGACCAAGGACTATGCCAGGGCCGGACGCCGCTCGACGGAACTGGCCGCCCGCGAGTTGAGGCACGCATTTTTTTGCGAATGCGCGAAGCGCCGCCGGTGCCGCCGGCTTCTCCTCGCGCACCATGCCGACGATCAGGTCGAGACGTGCCTGTTCCAGTTTCTGCGCGGCTCCGGCGCGGCCGGGCTCGCGGGGATGAAGCCGGTGAGCGCCCGCGACGGGCTCACGGTCATCCGCCCGATGCTCGCGGTCAGCCGCGAGGAGATTGACGGCTACATCTCGGAAAATAAAATCCGCCACCGGGAGGATCTTACGAACGCGGCGGCCGCGCACACGCGAAACCGGATCCGCCACGCCGTGATCCCCGCGATCCGCCAGGCCTTCGGGGCCAGCTTCCGGGCGGCGATCCTCCGCGCGTCGGAGATTTTTCGCATGGAGGATGCCTGGGTCGAAGCCCATGTCCCGCAGGTTTCCTCGCGGCTTTCCTGCAAGCAGCTTCGCGACCTGCCCGATGCCCTCCGCCACCGCGCGGTTCTTCGCTGGCTGAGGCAATCCGGCGTTCCGGAACCCGGCCTCGCGGAAACCCGCCGGGTGCTCACCCTGCTCGATCCCGAGACCGGCCCCGCAAAAGCCAGCCTCCCCGGACGACTCCACGCGCGCCGGAAAACCGGAGAAATTTTTCTCGGCAGCGATCGTCCTTTGCGCTGATGGCGAATTATTTCTCCGCAGGACAGACAAATTCCGCCGGGAATGCGTCTGGTTCACAGCCTCCCATTCATGGACCCGCAACAATTGGAATCCCTCTATGATGCGTTCGCGCCCGCGGTCCATGCATTTGCGCGCCAGTTGACCCGCCATGCGGAGTCCTCGCAGGATCTTTTGCAGAACGTCTTTTTGCGCCTCGCCCGGCGCCCGCGCTTCACCATCCTCAATCCCCGGTCGTTTCTGCTCCGCTGCACCTACCGCGCCTATGTGGACCTTGTCCGGCGCGAGTCTTCGCGGCAGCACACATTGGACGATTTCGCGCGGGAGCCATCGGCGGGATTTCGAGCCGAGCCGGAAGGGGACGAAAAAATCACGGCGCTGCTTGAGGGGGTGGCATCGCTCCCGTCGGAACAGCGCGCCGTGGTACACCTGAAGATCTGGGAGCAAAGGACGTTCCGGCAGATCGCCGGTATTCTCGGGATTCCCGCCAACACCGCTGCCAGCCGATATCGCTACGCAATAGACAAATTGCGCGATGCCATGCGTCTGGAGGATGAAACATGAACACCGAGGAAATCGAATCCTTTCTTCGCAGGGCGCGTCCGCCGGAGCTTCCCGCCGGCTGGAAGCGGCAGATCCTCGGCTCTATCGCTAGGCCGGTGGGCCGTCCGGTTTTTCCTCGGCTGGCCTGGCCCGCCCTCGCCGCCTGCTGGAGCCTCATTCTGATTCTTCGCCTCACGACGCCGGACGTGCCGCAGGGGGGCGCGCCGTTCGACAGCGCCGCCTTCCTGGCGCGCAATGCCCGCGTGGAGCGGCTTCTTGCCACAGGAGAATTCGATCCGCCGCCCATGGATCCGCTCCGCATCGAATCCATCTTCCGCCTTCCTGCCCCGAAAAATTCACCAACAACCTGACCACATCATGAAAAAATCCTCCGCCCTTCTGCTCGCCGCCGCATTCCTCGTCACCGCCGTGGCCCTCTTTTACGCATGGACAAACTGGTCGGGTGCCCGCGAACTCCGCAACGCCCTCGCGCAACTCGAGAAGAAAAAGGAATCGATCCACATCGAGGACTTCGTTCCCCCGCCCGTCCCCGATGACCAGAACGTGGCTGCGGCACCGATCTTCCGGGAACTCTTCGTTTCGGAAAAGGATTCCCGCCTGGGCAAGCTTATCCAGCCATGGAAG
The DNA here is from genome assembly GCA_037129975.1 of Verrucomicrobiia bacterium. Classification (GTDB taxonomy): domain Bacteria; phylum Verrucomicrobiota; class Verrucomicrobiia; order Chthoniobacterales; family Terrimicrobiaceae; genus QYQL01. The sequence continues at coordinate 3,576 of JBAXTX010000033.1, forward strand.
GGAACCTCCTCACCGGTTGCCGGGGAAAAGCGCCTCCTGCAAATCGCCAAACAAATCGACCCGGCATTTTCCGGGGACGAAGCTTCCGCGGCGCGCGTTGTCCTGGATTCCTTGTCGCCGTCGGACTTGGTGCTGGCGGAACTCAGCGAGGCCGTCCGCCGTCCGCAGGTTTCCTGGCCGCTCGAATATTCCAAGGGCTTTGAAATGACTCTCCCGCACATTGGCCCGATGATAAAGGCATCAAAGATGCTGCAGGCCAGAGCGCTGGCGGAATTGGCCGCGGGTGCGCCGCAAAAAGCCTTCGAAGATGCAAACACCCTTCTGGCGATGGCAGAGGTTTCCGCCTCGCCCCATCTCCTCATCAGCGAACTCGTCCGGATTTCCATTTTATCGATGGCCCTCGAAGTCCTCGACGACGGGCTTTGCCGGGGCGCATGGAGCGACAGCAACCTCGCGGGATTTTCGAAAAGTCTCGCACAGAAGAATCTGATCGTTCAAATGGCGGATGCCTTGCGCTGGGAACGTGCGGGAGCCCAGCAGATGGATTGGAGCGATTTAAAAATGCTTGCGATTCTCCGCACCGGTGAAAAAGCCACATGGACGGAACACATCACAGGCATCGGCCGGCGAATCCGGCCGGCCGGGTGGGTCAACCGCGCCAGGGCGCTTCACCTTCTCCTCATGCAGCGGATGATCGAAGCCTTTGGAGACGGTAGTCGCGTTTCCCCGGCCGAGATCCGCAGCATCGAATCTCCCTGCAAGAACGTATCGCTTTGGGGTCGGCTCACGACTCCCATCGCCTATATTATGCTTCCGGCAATCGACGGTGCGGCTCAGAATGTTGCCTTGACGCAGACCCTTCTCGAAAGCACCCGGACCGCCTGCGCCGTCGAGCGCTACCGCCTCGCCAACAATCACCTGCCTCCCAATCTCAACGACCTTGTCCCGGTATTTCTGGCCGGGTTGCCGAAGGATCCGATCACTGGAGCTCCGCTTTTTTACAAGCCATCGCCGGAAGGTTCCTTTGTCATCTACGGCACCGGATGGAACCAGACCGATGATGGGGGCGCCGTCAATTCCCCGCAGATCGATCGCCCGCAAAAACAGGCGGACTGGGGCGTGTCGGTATCCAAACGCTGAGGCCGGAACCCAACGCGCTGCACGCACCTGCGTCAAAAGTGCCGCGGCCGCGCACGATCTGAGGCGCGTTATTGACCGCCGCATCCCATTTCACCGGCGGATCCGCCAGCGTCCGTCGCCGACGCTGAGCACCTGGACGCGCACCGGGCAGAGGCCGGCCTTGTGGAAGCCGAGATCCTTCGCCACGGCGGGAGTGACATCGAGGATTCTCTTTCCGATGAACGGCCCGCGGTCGTTCACGCGGATGACAACCGAGCGCCCGTTGCGAAGGTTTGTGACGCGCACCTTGCACGGCAGAGGCAGGGTTTTGTGCGCGGCCGAGCGCGACCAGGAATACTGGTTTTCGCCGATCGCGGTTTTGCCGGGAAAAAGGAAAAGGAAACTTTCATCGTAATGCGAGGCGAGCCCCTCCTCGACATAGCCGACCGCCTCCCGCGGGCTCAGCGGCGTGTAATGAACCCCCCGCACCGTGTAGGGCTTGTGCTTGTATCCCTCGAAGCTGGTTCCGCACCCGGCGAGGAGGAGGCAGAGCAGGAAGATAGGAACCGAGCCATTTCCATAGCCGTTGGATTTTTTGATCCGGTCCCCGTTGTTGCCCAACACGCCGGAAACCATAACTCAACATGCCACCGATTCAAACCACAATTGCCCGGCCAGCCCCCGCCTCTCCAACTATCGCCCCCATGCGGTTTGGGGAACCAGTAGGAGATTTGACAGGCAGGAACATTGTGTGGTAATTACACCTGCAATACAAAAGCAATGAAAACACTGCAAATTCGCCTGCCCCAGGAGCTTCGTGAAGAAGCTGATTCCGTCCTGGGGGCTATCGGGCTCGATATGCCCACCGCTGTCCGTCTGTATCTCACCAAAATCGTTCAGACCCGCAGTATTCCGTTTGCCCTCGAAGCCGGACCAGTTGAGGTGATGTCCGTGGATGTTGAGACACAGACCCGCATGAATGCCGTCGCCACGGCTTGGAGAGCCAGGAAGCGGGCGAAATGAAACTCCTCCTTTCCCGCCGGATCCTCAAGCGGGAGTTCGGGCGCGCAATTTCTGCCGATGATTTATTCGTGCTCCGGCGCACAGCGAAGGTTGTGCTCGCGACCCCAATTGCAGGACCGGGACTCCCCGCGGGGACTCGGCTGCTCAAAGCCTACGGCACCGCGCGTTCCGGCCCGAAACGTGTGATTTACCTGCTCGCGGTCGCGGAGGGAGATCTCTTTCTGCTGTTTTACCGTGGCAAGAATGACCCGATCGGGGCGAACGCCACGGCGAAAAACCCGGCGTTCCGCGCAGAACTCCACAAATACCTCGGATTGCTCGAACTGGACATCCGCTCCGGAGAGATCGATGCATTTGATCTTCCCGAGGAAAAAGATTGAGCCTCTCAACGAGCCTGAAGACAGCGCCGTTGACAGTGCAACAGGCGAGATGTGGGCGGCGGCCCTTCCTCCGCGCAGCCAGGTGAAGGACATTTTCGAAATCGCCGGAAGAGCGCTGGACGTTCCTGGAAATCTTGGCGTGATTATTGCTTGCTAAAGCGGCGTTCGCGTCCAAATTCTTGCCGCATGGCGGGGATGGGACAGATTGCGGGGCTGGCGTTGCAGCAGACGCTGTCGCCCCAGATGCAGCAGAGTCTGAATATTCTGCAGGCTCCGCTTGCCGAGCTGCGGGAGATGGTGGATGCCGAGCTGCGGGAGAATCCGGCACTTGAGGAAGTGGCTCCGGAGAATCCCGTGTCCGGGAAGGAAAAGCCGCCGAGCGGGATCGAAGACCAGTGGAGCGAATATTATGTCCAGCGTGCGACCGCCGAGCCATGGACACGCGAAGCGGAGGAGCGGCGGCAGCATTTTTTCGACACGCAGGCACGAACGCCGACTTTGCGGGAACACCTCCTGGCGCAGGCGTCATCCTGGCCGGAGCCCGACGCCCGCATCGCGGCGGAAATCATCGGGAACCTCGATGAGCAGGGCTACTTCCGGGCAGAGGGCGAGGAGGTGGCCTGGGCCGTCGGGTCAACCCCGCTCGAAGTCGATCGGGTGCTCGAAAAAGTGCAGGATCTCGACCCGCCGGGGATCGCCGCCAGGAACCTCTCCGAATGCCTGTTCCTCCAGCTCAGGCGGCAGGGGAGGCAGGACACGACCGAAGCCCGGATCGTCCGGAGCCACCTGGAGGAGCTAGGACGAAAAAAGCTGGCGGAGATTGCCAGGGCGCTCGACCTCCCGCTGGCGGACATCCAAAAAGCCGCCGGAGAAATCACCCGTCTCGATCCGCGTCCCGGGCGCGCATTTTCCTCCGAGCCCGAGCAGATCGTGATTCCGGAGATTGTCATCGAGCGGGACGGGGACGGGTATTCGGTGGGTCTGAACACCGACGGGGTTCCCTCGCTCCGCATCGCCGATTCCTCGAAAGACATGCTCTCCGGTTCTTCGCGCGAGGTCCGCGAGTATCTGCGCGACAAGATCAAAGGCGGGAATTTTTTCATCCGCAGCATCCAGCAGCGCCAGCAGACGCTCCTCAATATCGGACGCGAGATCGCGGCGAGGCAGCGCGATTTTCTGGACCGCGGGCCCTCGCGGCTGCGACCGATGACGATGAGCCAGGTGGCCGCGGTTGTGGGCGTTCACGAGACGACGGTGAGCCGCGCGGCCTCGGGGAAACACATCGCGACCCCGCAGGGGATTTTCGAGATCAAATACTTCTTCACCCACGGGTACACGAGCAGCGGGGGCGAGGAGGTCAGCAACGAGAGCGTCCGGCAGGCGATTGTCGCGCTCGTGAAGGGAGAGCCCGCTCACCGGCCGCTGAGCGACCAGGCCCTGGTCCGGCTCCTCGCCGGGCAGGGCCTCACGGTCGCCCGCCGCACGGTTGCAAAATATCGCGAGCAGCTCGGCGTCCTCCCCAGCTACCTGAGAAAATCCTTCGCACCCTAGCCCGGGCGAAGTTGCAACTTTCGGCGATGCGCGCCATCATCACGGGACACCGCATTTTTCATGAACTCCGCGCCGATTGAAGATCTGTTGGAATTCCTCCGTTTCCCGAGCGTGTCCGCCCAGAGCGACCATGCGCCGGACATGCGGGCGTGTTCGCTCTGGCTGGCTGACAAATTAAAAATTGCCGGGCTGGACGCGCGGGTCGAGGAGACCGGCGGGCATCCGATCGTTGTGGGGAAATCACCGCGGGATCCCGCGAAGCGGACGGTCCTGATTTACGGGCATTACGATGTGCAGCCGCCGGAGCCGCTTGAGGCGTGGAGTTCGCCGCCCTTCGAGCCGGAGATCCGGGACGGAAGGATTTTTGCGCGGGGCTCGACCGACAACAAAGGGCAGATCCTGGCGCACATTCTGGGGGTCGAAGAGGCGCTTCGCGAGGGCCCCCTCCCGGTCAACGTCATCTTCCTGATCGAAGGCGAGGAGGAAACCGGCAGCGAAAGCCTTCCGGGATTTCTCGAAAAACACCGCGGGGAACTCGCGTGCGACGTCATCGCGATTTCCGACACCGGCATGGCGGCGGACGGATACCCGACGTTGAGCTATGCGCTCCGCGGAATTGCCACGATGGAGGTCCGGGTCACCGGGCCCTCGCACGATCTGCACTCCGGGTGTTATGGGGGGGCGGTGGTGAATCCCGCAACCGTCGCGGCCCGGCTTGTGGCCGGCCTTCACGATGAGGACGGACGCGTGGCGGTCGCGGGATTTTACGACGCCGTCCAGGCTCCCCTGCCGTGGGAACGCGAGGCGGCCGCGGCCTCTCCGCTCCGCGACGAGGACATCGCCCGTCAGGCAGGAGTGGAGCGGCTCGGCGGGGAGCCGGGGTTCAGCGCCGTCGAGCGGATCGGCGCGCGCCCGACCGCCGAGATCAACGGCATCGGAGGCGGATACCAGGGAGAGGGAAGCAAGACCGTGCTGCCGGCGGAGGCGTTTTTCAAAGTGTCGTTCCGCCTCGTTCGGGACCAGAGTCCGGATGAGATACTCCGTCTTGCGGAAGACCATTTTGCACGCCACACGCCGGAAGGTGTCCGGGTCACCTGCACGCGCGGACACGGCGGCGAGGCGTATGTTTGCGATCCCAACGGACCCGATGGAATGGCCGCCCGGCGCGCGCTCAAGGCGGTGTTTGGAAAACCGCCGGCCCTCATGCGCGAAGGCGGATCCATCCCGATCCTGACCACGTTCCGCGAAAAACTCGGCCGCGACTCCCTCCTCCTCGCCCTCGCTTCCCCGGACTGCCGGGCGCACGCGCCGGATGAAAATTTTCCCGTGGCAAATTTTCTGGCCGGCATCCGGCTGAACCGGGTGCTTCTCGCGGAGCTGGCAAATCCCTGAGTTAATGAACCGCGGGGATTCCCAACCATGAAACTCCTCTTCCTGCTGCCGGCATTCGCAACGGCCTCTCTGTGTGCCACGGAAATTTCCGACCGTCAGGCATTGGAAATCGGCCGGCGGATCTGGAAGAACGAGTGCGCCGGAACGGTGTCCGGGCTGACCTCATGGAACACGGGCGAGGGCTTCCCTTCGCTCGGCATCGCCCATTTCATCTGGTATCCCGCGGGAGCGCGCGGGCCGTTCGAGGAGAGTTTTCCGGGGCTGGCGCGGTTTCTGAAAGTGAACGCACAGCCGGTCAGAGACTGGATGTCCGGACCCTGCCCGTGGAAATCGCGCGCGGAATTTCTCGCCGATCTCAACGGCCCGCGGCTCACAGAGCTCAGAAGTCTTCTTGCCCGCGCCGTCGCGCTCCAGGCCCGCTACGCCGCGATGCGCCTCGACGCCGCCCTGCCGAAAATGCTCGCCGCATCCCCGGCCGACCAGCGTGCCAGGGTGGCGGAAAACTTCCGCCGGGTTGCCGCTGAGCCGCTCGGATACTACGCGCTCATGGATTACGTGAATTTCAAAGGCGAGGGCACGAACCCTTCGGAAAGCTATCGGGGATCCGGCTGGGGGCTGCGACAGGTCCTGACAGGCATGAAAACTTCCGGGCCTGCGCTCCCCGAATTTGTCCGTTCGGCGGATGCGGCGCTCACGCTGCGCGTGAAAAATTCCCCGCCGTCCCGCAACGAGGCGCAGTGGCTGCCCGGATGGCGCAACCGGCTGAAAACCTACCTGCCATGAGCAAAGACGAAATCATCGCCGTCCTCGAAAACATCGCGCGGCTCCTCGAGATCAAAGGCGAGAATCCGTTCAAGGTCCGCGCCTACACGAATGCCGCGCGCGCCTTGGAGACGCTCACCGAGCCGCTCGAAAAGCTCATCAAGGAAGACCGCCTCGGGTCGGTGAACGGGCTCGGCAAGGCGACATCGGAAAAAATCACGGCCCTCGTCCGCGACGGGCGGCTCGATTACTACGATCACCTCAGCGACGAGTTTCCGCCGGACATCCTCAGCCTCTTCGAGATCCATGGGCTCGGGGCGAAAAAAATCAAGGCGCTCTGGGATGCGCTCCGCATCCACTCGATCACGAAGCTCGAACGCGCGTGCCAATCCGGCAAGGTCGCGGGGCTTCCCGGATTTGGAGAAAAGACCGCCGCGAATATCCTGCAGGCGATCGGGCATCACAAGAAGCACGTCGGCGAATTCCGCCTCGGCGATATCGCCGGGCTTGCCGAATCGCTCCTTGACGACCTGCGCAACCACCCTGACGTCACCCGCGCCCGGATCGCCGGAAGCTACCGCCGACAAAAAGAAATCGTCCGCGACCTCGACTTCATCGTCTCGTCCCGCCACCCGGAGGGCGTCTCGGAATTTTTCGCCGCGCACCCGCTGGTGGAGTCGGTCCTTGCGCGCGGCGCGACGAAGACGAGCGTGATCCTGAAGTCGGGCATCCAGTGCGACCTCCGCGTCGTCACCGGCCCGGAATTTCCCTTCGCCCTCGCCTACTTCACCGGAAGCAAGGAGCACAACGTCCGCATCCGCTCGCGGGCCCTTGCACGGGGCTGGTCGTTGAACGAATACCGTTTCAGCGCCGCCGAGGGTCGCGACCTCAAGGAGCCGCTCCCGGAAATCCGCGAGGAAAACGACATCTACACCGCGCTCGGGCTCGAGCCGGTCGTCCCGGAGCTTCGCGAGGACCGCGGGGAAATCGAGGCGGCCGAGGCCCACCGGCTGCCCCAACTGATCGAGTGGCAGAACCTTCGCGGCACGTTCCACAACCATACCACCGAGAGCGATGGACGCGCCACGCTCGAGGACATGGCCGCCGCCGCCCGCGAGCTCGGCATGGAATATCTCGGGATCGCCGACCACAGCAAGGCCTCGTTCCAGGCACGCGGCCTCGACGAGAAACGACTCGCCGCCCAGGTCGCCCGCGTCCGCGAACTCGGCGACGGCTCGCTCCAGCTTTTCGCCGGCACCGAATGCGACATCCTCAAGGACGGAACCCTTGACTTCCCGGACGACATCCTCGCCTCGCTCGACTACGTGGTCGCCAGCGTCCACTCGTCGTTCACGCTCTCCGAAGCCGAGATGACGAAGCGCATCATCCGCGCGATCAGCAACCCATATGTCACGATGCTCGGCCACCTCACCGGACGCCTCCTCCTCACCCGCGAGGCCTACCGCGTGAACGTCCCCGCCGTCATCGAGGCCGCCGCGGAGACCGGCACGATCATCGAGCTCAACGCCAACCCCCGCCGCCTCGATATGGACTGGCGCTGGTGGCCGCTCGCCAAAGAAAAAGGCGTCAAATGCTCGATCAACCCCGACGCCCACTCGACCAACGGGCTCCAGGATCTCGTCTTCGGCATCGGTGCCGCCCGCAAGGGCTGGCTCACAAAAGCCGACGTCATCAACACGCTCCCGCTCCAGCAGGTCACGGCCGTGCTCGCCGCCAAGCGCGCCCGGGCAAGCTGAGGGTTTTCAGAATCACGGGATCGGGGAGGTTCTTTCAAGCGGTCAAAAAGACCTCCTCATACCGGAGACGGCTTGTCCAACGGGAGCTCACGGCGGAAGCCAATGATATTCCGGTATTGGCGGCCCGGGGTCGAGGCGATCAGGGCTTCGGAGGAGGCCGTGCGGAGATGCCCGTCGCGGAGCTCCTGCACCTCGAAGCCCAGCGAGGCGAAAGCCTCGAGGTAGGCGCGCGGATCAACGCCGCATTTTTCGAGTCCCGAGGGCCAGAACTCGGTCATGACCAGACAGCGGGGGGAGTTTGAGAGAATCGCGCGGGCTCCCTCGAGAACCAGCATCTCCGCGCCCTGGACATCCATCTTGAGAAAATCGATTTGCCGGATGCCGTGCTTTTCACAGAGGGCGTCGAGAGTTTCCACTTTCGTGAGCTGCTGATGGCGAAGCATGGGATCCGGATAGAGGCGGTTGTCGCCTTTGTTGTCAGGGTTGGAATAGAGAGTGAGCTCGCCTTGCTCGCGTCCGGCCGCGACGTTTTCCAGGAATACGGGGCAGGCCGGGGCGTTGGCGTCCACGGTTTTCCGGAGAAATCCAAAGGCCTCGGCATGGGGTTCCACCGCGAGGACGGATTGGGCTGCCATGCGGATGGCAAGCGCGGTATAGAGACCGACATTTGCTCCGACATCCACGAAGGTCATGCCGGGTTTGAAGTGCGTGCAAAAGAAATCCATTTCGTCCTTTTCATAGACCCCGAGGGTGAGCGCCCCGCAGACCACCGGATCGGCGGGATTCGGGATCACCGTGGCGCCGCGGACCCGGATTCTCGGCGGAATCATCCGGCAAAGAACCGCGTTGGCCAGCAGGCGAAGCGGCCTGGGTTTGAGGAGAACCGTGTAAATAAACTCCGGGAGGCTCATCGGGAGTCCGGCTCGGCAGCTTGGGAAAGTGCGCTCATGCGGGGGAAAACATATCAGTCCGCCGGTGCGGAGTCAAAGAGTGCGGAGACTTTCCCTGTCGCGAGCGCGACAGGCGCGAAGGGGCTCCAACCCGCTTTTGCCTTTTCACGGGTTGACGGTTCGGCGAAGCTGCACGGATGAATTACTTGGAACGGGCGAAGAGGGTTTTCGAAATCGAAATCGAGGAGGCGGCGGCGGTCTGCGCTCGCCTGGACGAAAATTTCGACCGTGCGGTGGAAGTGATCAAATCCGCGGTCGAGAGCCGCGGGAAAGTCGTGGTGCTGGGTGTCGGAAAATCCGGCCACATCGGGGAGAAGATCGCGGCGACGCTGACCAGCACCGGGTCTCCCGCGGTGGTGCTGAATTCGCTGAACGCCCTGCACGGCGACCTGGGTGTCGTCGCGGAGGGGGATGTCGTGCTCGCGCTGAGCTACAGCGGGGAGACCGACGAGGTGCTTGCCATTTTGCCCGCGTTCGCGCGCATGGGAGTTCCTGTGATCGCAATCACCGGCAACACCGGCTCGACGCTCGCGAAGGCGTCCGGCGCGGCGCTGGACGTCGGAGTTTCGCAGGAGGCCTGCCCGCTGAACCTCGCCCCCACATCGAGCACCACGGCCATGCTCATTCTGGGAGACGCCGTCGCAATGGCCCTGCTCGAAGCCCGCGGCTTCCGGAAAGAAGACTTCGCGCGATTCCATCCGGGCGGCAGCCTCGGGCGCGGCCTGCTCCTGCGGGTCAGCCAGATCATGCGGACGGCGGAGGATCTGGTGATCCTTTCCCCGTGCGACACGGTGCTCGATGCGGTGCGCGCCATGACCGCCCGGCGGGCCGGCGCGGCGGTGATTGTTTCGGGAGACGGACGGCTGGCCGGGATCTTCACCCACGGCGATTTTGCGCGGCATTTTCCAGAAAATCCCGACATCGGCCCGCGCGCGGTGGGAGATTTCATGACGAAGAACCCGATTACGATTCCCGGGGACAAGCTTGCCGCCGAGGTCCTTCAAATCCTCGAGCACAACCGGATTGACGATATCGTGGTGGTGGACGAAAGCAACCGGCCGATCGGCGTCGTGGATTCGCAGGATTTGACCCGGCTGAAAATCCTCTGATCCGAAATGAACATCACCCGGATCGCCGCCATGTCACTGCTCGTGCTGGCCGGATGTGGGAAACCCCCTGCGCCGCAAGTTTCTCCGCCCCGGGCCACCCCGACGCCGGCCGAAAGCAAAGAGCTCCGCGTCTTCTGCCGGCCGGAAGCCATCCCGCAACCGCTCATCGCTCAGTTCACGAAGGAAACCGGCATCGCCGTCTCCGTCGAGAACCACGCCTCGAAGGAGGAGATGCTTGCCAGGCTCCTTCACGGAAGCCGTTACGACATCATCCTGTCGTGCGAGGATGCCATCGGCGCCCTGGCGAAGGACGGGATGCTGCATCCCCTCGACCATGCCGGAATTCCGAATTGGAAAAACATCGCGCCGATATTCCTCAACAGGAGCTTCGATCCCGGCAACGTGTTCAGCGTCCCATTCCTGGCCGCACCGGTCGGGATTGTCGTCAACACGGAAAAAAATTCGGATGACATCCGTGGCATTGCGGATGTGTTCGCGGAGAAGAACAGCGGAGACATTGTTGTTCCTGACGACGCCCGCGAGATCGTGACATTGGGATTTCTCGCGCAGGGGACACCGATCAACCAGGCGACCGATGAAGCCCTAGAAAAAGCGAGGCCGCTCCTCGCGAAGTGGCTTCCGCTCGTGAAGGTCTCCGACAGCCCGATGACCGTGCTGCTCAACGGCGGCGCGTCGGTGGGAGTCATCCGGGGAGGCGAGGCCGCGGTCCTGCTCAACGCGGACAAAAAGTTCAAATGGGTGATTCCCGCCGAGGGCGCGCACCTTGCGATGGACAGCCTCGCGATTCCCAAGGCTGCCGAAAATGTGGCGAACGCCGGGGCCTTCATCAATTTCCTCCTGCGCCCGGATATCAGCAGGCAGGCCTCGGACGCGCTCCCGTCCCTGAACCCGAATGTGCCCGCCCGCGCGCTGCTCTCGCCCAGCCAGCGCGCGAATCCCGCCAGCTTCCCGACCGATCAGGAAGTCGCCAGGATGCAGACCTTCGAGGATGTCGGGGAACAGGCCTCAAAATTCGACGCGATCGTCACGGCGCCCCAAACCCCACGGTGAGTTGATGCTCGCCCCCAATCATTACGTCCCTCGGACTGCGTGGCTGATCGGGAGAACTTCAGAATATCGGTGGTCGGATTCCGGAAAAACGCAACTGCGAATTCCCGCGCCTCTTGGCTACTCCAGGAATGCCGGGCTGCGCGGCGGGTCGGAGCCCAATGGCTTTTGTCCGGGCCTGTAAATGGCGCCGTCTCCTCCCTTGCGAAAAATGATGAGGGACTTTCCGCCGGGAACTGTCGCTTTCAGAAGGATGGTATCAGAAGGATCAGCTTCGGAGACGTTGCCGACCGAGATTTTATCGAACCCCATCCGATCAAGGTCTTCCGCTGTGACGTATTTTTCGGCGATCAGCATTTGTTTCAATTCCGCTTTCGTCTTGATTTTCGCGTCCGCTGGAAACCCGAGTTTGGGGTTGCCCGTGGGCATCCCGTCAAGTTGCGCTTGTTGGATGACAAGATAAATTTGCTTCATGCTGCTGAGCATCTGCGTGGCTTTGGCTTTTTCCTTCGCCTGAACGATCGCCGGAATGGCAACCGCTGAAAGAATCGCAACCGGGAAAACAGCAACCGCGAGGTAGCCGCATATCAACCCGGCCAATGCCATCCCCGCGCCGCGAAGTGCGGGGTTCATTCGGATTTTTGATCGCCCGATATGCCCGCAGATCACGGCGGGAATGCCGGCAAGGATCCCTCCGAAGGCACATCCCACGATCGAAATGATCCCGAGGACCAGCGACCAGATCGCCAACGGCTCGGTTTTTTCCAAGGCGGTTGTGTCCTGCGCCGACATCGGAGGAGGCACGGAATCATTTTTCAGTTCCGGAAACGCGGACAATGGTTTCCATTCTTCCATTCCCGGCGACCATCCGAGGTCGGAGTCGGAAAGCCCGCCGGAGAGCAGGAGTTGCTTCACTTGTTCCTCGGAGAACGGCCCCTGCTGGACGCCTTTGCTGTGAATGGTGATTTCCATATGCGTGGGATTATTTGTCTTTTTTGGGCGGCCCGTCGCGATGCGGCTTGGGTTTGCGGACGGCTTCGAGCCCGCGTTTGGCGTAATCCATGACGTGGCCCTGGTGGATGAGCCAGGAGAGGTCGGAGGCGAGGGAGGATTCGCGGGCGGACTCCTCGGCCGGAGTGGTGCGCAGGGCGAGGAGGGCTTTCCACTGATCCGGGCGCGGCACCGTCGGGTGAGCTTCGAGATAGTCGAGGATTGCCGCAAGCCCCTCCGCGACCGGGGCGGCCGCGCGGTCGAGGTGACGCGGACGCGCGACCCCGACGTAGGTGATATTTTCGTGGGCTTTGAAGACCTGCAGGCCGGCCGAGTTGAAGCCTTGTCCGAGGATGTGCGCGAGCGGAAGGGGAAACCGCCGGAGGTCGCTGACAGCGTGGCCGGCAAGCTGGCGCACGACCGGCGACGAGGCGGCGGCGAGGCCGGAAATTTCCACACGGTTTTCGACGGCGGCAATCAGCGTGCCGGCATGGTTCGCGAGGAAATGGCTTTCGACGGACTCCAGATCCGGGAATCTCGCCGACCCCTCGGGGGATTCGAGCGCGAAAAACTCGTCTTTCGAGCTCCGCTCCTGCTTCCATTTTTCGATGAATTCCGGGTCTTTGACCATTTGAACCCGGTTCTTGAAAGCGTCGAACGAGAGGTTGCGGAAACGCGCGGCATGAATTTCCCGCAGACGTTTTTGGTAATCGTGGTGGTTCGGCGGACCGAGGACGATGTCGCCGCAGACCGCAACGCACGAGAACGAGCCTTTCGGCGGCTCCACCGACACCCGTTCGCGGCGGTAGAATTTTTCGAGGTGTTTGGCGAGCGCGTGGCGACCGGCTTCCTTTGCGGTTGTCCAGAGGCTGCCGTCGAGGCTCAACTGAAAAAGATCCGGGGCCTGGCCGGAGTCGCGCCGGAGTTCCACGCGGTAGCGCTCCGGCTTTTCCAGAATGAGAAGGGCAAGGGCGAAGATCGGATACGCCTTCCCGCCGGATCTGATTTGTTTGACAAGCCCTTCGACGCCGCGGGGGTCCGGGACCACGGTTGCGGTCCAGCCGACCAGCGCCGGAGGGGCTTCCGGCGGCCGGACCTCGCGGGGATCACGCCGGCTGTCGGGACGCCTGCTGTCGCGCTGCCCGCGCCCATCGCGCTCCCGGCGGCCGTCGCGTTGCCCGCGATCCTGATGCCCGCGTCCCGTGGCGCGTCCTCCTCTCCCTGCCTCCCTCCTCGGCTCTTCGTCCCGGCCGTAGCGCTCAACGATCCGCGAAGGCGCGACGTCCTTCGCCCAGTCGGGAAGAAAGCTTTTCGCGAGATCAATTCCGGAGAATACAGGCTCGGGTGGAGGCGTGTCCGTCATGGTTGGGCATCCGGGGAATCCCGTCGTTTTTCTATTGAGGTTTGGCCGGGGGCTTGGCGGCTGGCTGGGGGCGGTCCAACGCGATCAATTCCGACACGGTCACAAACTGGAAGCCTTTTGCCAAAAGCCCGTCGATCGTCGCCGGCATCGCGGCCACCGTCGTGGGATGGATGTCATGGGAGAGGACGATCGAGCCGGCTTTTGTGTTTTTCAGGATCTCCGATGTGACGTGGTCGGAGTTGCGGTTTTTCCAGTCGAGCGGATCCACGTCCCACATCACGACCTTCAGGCCGTATTCCCCATTCAACCGCTTGGTGATCGCCGCGTTCGTGGAACCGTAAGGCGGACGCACGAGCACAGGCTTCCTGCCGGTCGCGCTTTCGATGGCGGCATTGGTTTGTTCCACCTGCATGGAAAGTCCGGCGCCCTTGGATTTTGTGAAAGCCTGGTGATTCCAACTGTGGTTTCCGATTTCGTGTCCCTCGGCGGCCGCGCGTTGAACGACTTCGGGATTCGCGGCGACATTCTCTCCGAGCACGAAGAACGTGGCCTTGACCCCCTTTTCCTTGAGAATATCCAGAAGCTTCGGGGTCAGCGTGACATGGGGTCCGTCATCAAAAGTGAGCGCGATATACGGCCCCTCGACGTTGCAGGAATTGTAGCTCGGGCGGGTCGGCCCGGAGGCGGATTCCGCCGAAGGAGCCTGCATCGCGGGAGTCGAGTCGCCGACGGCCGGACCCGCCGCGCCCGGAGGACGAGCCGTTTCCTCCTGCGGCACCGCGATCACCTGCGGTTGTTGGGAAGGTTGCGTGCGGGCGGATTGGCAGGCGGCACCAAGGAGCCCGGCGATAGCCGGGACGATAAGCCAGGAGCGGGAATTCATTTTTGGTGCGTGTCGTCCCACCCCCTATCGCACAAACCGGTCCAAAATCACACCAAGATTTTTCACGGTCGCATCCGGCCAGAGTTCGCGGGCGGTGATGAGGGCCGAATCCAGGCTGCGGTGCTCGGGCCAGTCCGGCTGCAAAGGAATCCTCGGGATCGCCCGGGCCAGGATGTCTTTCGCGGAAGCGACGTTGGCATGCAGGTGGGCGATGATCGCATCGGCCGTGACCGGCTCCTCTTCCGTTTTCCAGCAGTCGTAGTCCGTGATCATCGCGAGCGTGGCCAGCGCGATCTCCGCTTCGCGGGCGAGCTTGGCTTCCGGAAGGTTCGTCATGCCGATCACGTCAAACCCAAGCTGCCGGTTCGCCAGCGATTCGGCGCGCGTGGAAAATGCCGGGCCGTCCATGTTCACATACGTCCCGCCGTCGTGGAACGGCTTCCCCGCCTCCGCGCAGGCACCGGCCAGGATTCTCCGCAAATTCCCGCTCACCGGCTCCGCAAACCCGGCGTGCGCAACGATCCCGTTGCCGAAAAACGTGTGGGACTCCCGCCGGCTTGTCCGGTCGAAAAACTGATCCGGGAGCACCACGTCGCGCGGGCGGTATTGTTCCCGGAGGCTTCCGACGGCTGTCACGCAAATGATCCAGCGGACCCCGAGCGAGCGGAGCGCCCAGATGTTCGCGCGGTGGTTGATCTCGTGCGGGGCGATCCGGTGACCCCGCCCGTGACGCGGGAGGAAAAAGACCGGACGCCCGTGCAGCGCGCCCCCGACGATGACATCCGAGGGATCCCCAAACGGGGTGGCCACGACCTGGTCGGTCATCCCGGAGAATCCGTCGATCTGGTAGAGCCCGCTGCCGCCGATAATGCCGATTGCTGGAGTATTCATTTTTTCTTGGAGTGGGGTTTCTTCGAGCGGGGCTGGAAATCGCCGCCCTCGCCGCCGAGGTCGGTCTTTTCCAAAAGCGCGAGGAACTCGCGCAAAGCGGGAGTGCCCGCGGAGGACTTCTTCACCAGTGTCCCGAGCGGCCGCCACATCTCGGGGTCGGAAAGTTCCAGGCAGACCAACTGGCCGGCCTCGAGCTCCGCACGCACGGACAGACGCGGGACGATGGAAATCGCGCTCTCGATCTCGACCGCGCGCTTCACGGTCTCAATGTTGTCAAATTCGAACGCCACCTTCACGCGCGCCCCGGCCTGCCGGAGTTGGCGGTCCACCTCGCGACGGGTCGGCAGGTCCGGCTCGAAGGCGATGAACTTCTCCCCGCCCAGGCCGCCGGGCGAAATTTTCCTGCGCGTGGCGAGCGGGTGGCTTGGCGCACAAATGACAACCAGGCGGTCGCGCCAGAAAACCGAGGCGGTGATCCCTCGACGCGACGCCGGGTAGGCGACCAGTCCGACATCCGCCCGGTTCTCCTGCACCGCCGCATAGACCTGTGCCGACCGCCGGTAGTCCATCTTCACTTCCACCAGAGGAAACTCCCGCCGGAAGCGCTTCAAATACGGCGGCAGCTCGTGCAGCCCGATGCTGAAGATCGTCGCGATCCGCAGTTCGCCGGAAATCACCTCCTGCAGCTTCTTCATCCGCGTCCCCAGATCGTCGTAGGCCCCGATGATATCCCGGCTCGACGCCAGAAATGCCTGCCCCTCCGGCGTCAGGCAAAACGCCCGCCGGCCGCGGTCAATCAGCCGCACCTGATACTGCTCTTCGATCGTCCGCACCTGCTGGCTCACCGCGCTCTGAGTGATCCCGTTCCGCTCGGCGGATTTGGAAAAGCTTTCCGTGTCCGCCAAATCGCAGAATACTTTGAACGTTTGAATTTGCATTCGACTCCTCAGGGATAAGATATTCTAATATCCGCCGGAAATGCCAGAACAGATTTTCTTATGCCGGAATTGAAACACAGCCTGAAAACGATCCTCGGGCGCATCGGTTCGGCTGCCGGGCGCGCCGGGCGCGACCCGGCGTCCGTGCGCCTCGTGGCCGTGTCGAAGACGCATCCGGCGGAAGCCGTCCGCGAAGCGTTCGATGCCGGGCAGCGGGTTTTTGGCGAAAGCAAAGTGCAGGAGGCGGCCCCGAAGGCCGCGCTTCTCCCGTCCGGGATCGAGTGGCATTTCATCGGCCACCTCCAAACGAACAAAATCCGCAGGGCGCTTCCGATTTTCCGGCTTTTCCACGGAGTGGACAACAGCGGCCTTGCCCGGCAGATGGACCGCATCGCGGAGGAGTGCGGAGCCTTCCCGCGCGTCCTTCTGGAAGTCAACGTCTCCGGGGAGGTCACGAAGTTCGGCTTCACGCCGGACGCATTGAAATCCGAGATCGCGCCGCTGCTGGCGCTGCCGCGTGTTCAAGTCGCCGGCTTGATGACGATGGCCCCCTATTCCGACGACCCGGAGGTCGCCCGCCCGTTCTTCGCGGCGCTGCGCAAACTGCGGGACGAGATCGAGCAACAAACCGGCACTCCCCTCCCGGAGCTCTCGATGGGCATGAGCGGGGACTTCGAGGCGGCGGTCGCCGAGGGCAGCACGATCGTCCGCGTCGGATCCGCGCTCTTCGGCGAGCGCCCGCGCACAAGCCCGGGCCAAGCGGCCTGACATCTTTGAATAATTCGGGGTTGCGCCCCACGGCGCTTTTCTTCAAAATCATCACTTGCCATCCGGGCGCACATTATTAGACGTTCTAATAAATAACACAAATTCCCAAACCATGAACCCTGTCCGATTCAACAACACCGTTTTGCGCGATGGGCACCAGTCCATGGCGGCCACCCGAATGAAGACCAGCCAGATGCTGCCGGCGGCGGCGGTTTTGGATTCGATGGGGTTTGCCATGCTCGAGACCTGGGGCGGGGCGACGATTGACACGGGCCTGCGCTTTCTGGGCGAGCAGCCGTTCGACCGTGTGCGCGCGCTTCGCAAGGCAGCCCCGAACACTCCGCAGGGGGTTCTCCTGCGCGGGCAGAACCTCGTCCAATACAAATGCTTTCCGGACGATGTGGTCGCGCTCTTCGTGAAATGCACGGCGGACGCGGGGATCGATGTCTTCCGGATATTTGACGGGCTGAACGATCCGCGGAATCTGACTTCGGCAATCGCGGCGGTGAAGAAGGCGGGCAAGGTGGCGCGGGGCGAACTCTGCTACACGACGAGCCCGGTGCACACGGTCGGGGCGTTCCTGAAATTCGCGGGCGAGCTCAAGGAATTGGGCTGCGACGAGATCGCGATCAAGGATATGTCGGGCCTCATCACTCCCCGTGTGGCGGGCGAGCTCGTCTCCGGCATCACGAAGCTCACCGGGCTTCCGGTTACCCTCCACAGCCATGACACAGCCGGCCTCGCGGCGGCTTCGTATGTTGCCGCGACCGATGCCGGCGCCCACGCGGTCGAGACCTCGATCGCGCCGTTCGCCAACGGAACCTCCCAGCCGGACACCCTGCGCATGCTCGCCCTGCTCGACGGCAACCCCCGCCAGCCGAAGTTCGACCGCAAGAAACTCGCCGAACTCCGCGAGTATTTCACCAGGGTCTACAAGGAAATGGAGGCGTTCACATCGCATGCCAACGAGGTTGTGGACAGCGACACGCTGGTTTACCAGGTTCCCGGCGGCATGCTCTCGAACTTCCGCGTCCAACTCAAGGACATGAACATGAGCGGCCGGATCGACGAGGTGCTGGCCGAAATCCCGCACGTCCGCGAATGTCTCGGCTGGGCGCCGCTCGTCACTCCGATCTCCCAGATCGTCGGCACCCAGGCGATGCTCAATGTCAAATTCGGCCGAT
>JBAXTX010000034.1:0-21451 GCA_037129975.1 Verrucomicrobiia bacterium
TCACACTGTCAGGGATGCTGACACTCTGCAAAGCAGCGCATCCAGAAAATGCACCCTGCCCGATGCTGGTCACACTGTCAGGGATGCTGACACTCTGCAAAGCAGCGCATCCAGAAAATGCACCATCGATGCTGGTTACGCCGTTAGGAATATTGACACTATTCAAGGCCGTCCAATTAAATGCACACTCACCGATGCTGGTCACGCTGTTAGGGATGGTAATACTAGATAAAGCACTGCATCCAGCAAATGCCCACTCACCGATGCTGGTTACGCTGTCAGGGATGATGACACTCTGCAGGGCAGCGCAGTGACTAAATGCATGCTGCCCAATGCTGGTCACACTGTCAGGGATGATGACGCTATTCAGGGCAGTACAGTAAGAAAAAACACCGCCATCGATGCTGGTCACACTGTCAGGGATGCTGACACTCTGCAAAGTAGCGCATCCAAAAAATGCATTCTGCCAGATGCTGGTCACACTGTCAGGAAAGGGAATGCTTATTAGGCTAGAGCAGTTCGTAAAGGCCTCTTCACCGATTTCTCGGATCCCCTCTGGAAGAACCACGCTCAGCAGCATACCGTTTTCTGCAAAGGCTTTCTCACCAATAATCCTTACCGGCAGTGCCAGATCATCAAATACCGCAGGAATCACAACGTGCCCCTTGCCACGGAAGCCTGTGATCACAATTTCACCATTCTTTGCATCGTAGGTGAATTGGTCTTGCGGAGTAGTCGGTTGGCTTTGCTCAATGGTCCCCGTTGATTGTTCATCCAAGGACTCGTTTGTGGATGGTTGCTGGGCCGGGTTGTTTTGCGAAAGGTATTCTGAAAACCTCGACAGGAGTCGCTTCCGCTCCCCCAGTTTATCGATGCCGAGGTCTTTTAGATCCGAATCACTCAAATCCGCCAGAATCGAGTCCGTAACGCCCTGATCGGTGAAGTTGGGAAAAAGGTGTTCCAGGTTTTCAGACTGAAGGATGGATAATAATATGGTATTCATTGGAAGCGGATTTCAGTGGTTGCTTCCTTGCCAAGAGAGTCGAGGTAGGAACTATCGCCGAGCGGGGAAGGCTCATTCATAATCGTCGTGGCCGTCAGGTCAATCAGCCACCTTGGCACGCTACTTGCAATCTTTCAATGTCTTTTCCTTAATGCCCGAGCCGTTCGGCCATACGGATGAGCGCGTGCGCGAGTCGTTCGGACTGGAGAGCGAGACGCTCGAAATCGAGTGTTTCGCAGGTGTCCGTGGGCAAGTGGTAATGCGGATTGCGGAGGTAGGAGGTATCGGTGAGCAGCAAGGCGGGGAAGCCCTCGTCCCAGTAGGTGAGGTGGTCGAGGAGCTCCGGCATTTCCAACGCGGCCACCGGGATCTCGGGCGAGAGATCAAGCGCGGCGTCAAATTCTTCCAGCAGGACGCGAGAATCCGCGTTGCCCAGCAGAACCAGAAAGTTCCCGGTCGCGGGATCAATCCCGCGTTTCCGCATGGCCGCCAGGGCAGAGCCGGGCAGTTCCTCCGGCGGAAAAACCAGTTCCTGAGAACCCGGTTTGTCAGAGAAATACCCAAGGCTGTCGAGGCAGATCATCCCGGCGATGGCGTCGCCACGTTCGCGGCACATGCGGGCGTGGGTGCCCGCGTTGGTGAAAACCACGAAGCGCAGGCTGCGGGCGGCGGGATGTCCGCCAAGAATCCTGGCCGCTTCCAGAAGAACCACAGTGCCGGTGATGGCGTCCGCCCCATGGCCCCCGTAATGCGTGCCCACGAGGTAATGCGGACGGTCGTTTCCCACGTATCCCGGCAAGGTAGCCTCGAAGAAGTCCGCCCCCTTCTTCCGGGCGAGCTGATAACCAAATTTCTCAAGCTGCGTGCCAATGAGGCCAGTCGCCAAGCCATTGCGTTCATCTCCCAAACGGTTTTCCTCCTCCGCGTTGCGTGAGAAATAGCGGCTGAGGCAGTGCATGGAAAAAAAGATTCGTTGCCGGAGAGTTTCTCGCACGGGGTTCGCCCGGTAGCGTGCGAGGTGCGAGCGATCCGCATTGCCCTCAATGCCCTCCGAGAGAATCCGCTGAGCCGCCTCGTGATGGCCCAGGCATGTGTGCGTTCGCACAATCTCCTCGCGTGCCCGGCTGAGATCAGCGACGTTTGCCGCATCAAAGAGCCGCTGACGCAGGGGGAGAGCCTCGTCGTAATCCAACGTTGTCTCTAAATAGTGCGCGAAGTGCCTCACCGCGTCCAAAGTGGACGGATGCTCCGCTCCGTAATGACGGCCCAAGCCTTTAACCAATGAGCGCCATCGACGCGGGCACTCGTCTGCGCTCTCGGGAAATACTCCGAGAATCCTGGCAAACAACTGGAGCCGGCGGAGAGTTTCCGGATGATCCTTCCCGAGCAGATCCCGGCTGCCGCTCCAGGCTTTTCGTGCCCATCCAACGCCCTCCCGGATCTGCTCCCGATCGCCATGAAGATTGAGAGCCGCCGCCATCGCCGCCGCGCACTCCAAATACCGGGCCGAACATCGCCCGGAAAGGGATTCCGCCTCCTGAACCAACATCCGCTGGTCGGCAATGATTTCAGATCCATCGGGAAATTCGGCTTTCATGCTCGGCAACTGTTTCGTGTTGTGCCCATTTACAGTTATCGTGACGTCGAGATCAAGACCGCGAGAACTCGAACCTGCTATTTCTTCAAAAAATCTGGCTGACCCAGATGATTTCAGATAGAAGGCATTCCCATGAATAAGACCCAGAAAATCACAGTCGAATGGCTTCGCAACTCTTGTCTGGAGGGCGATGAATTGCTTTTGGAATCTCTGCTTCGTCGTGGTTTTTTGGCTTTTAAAGATGAAGATGGAATCTGGTTGGGTTCGGGATCACATGGAATGGATGCCGCTATTCTTAATTCAATTAAGGGATTGGATGTCGAATTTGATAATCGCCCTGATCGTATTGCAAAGATCTCTTCAAATCGAAAAGTTGACATGCTCCGAATTGCCACAGCGGTCATTGCAATTCCTGAGCACCATGTCGGCGAAGCCTGCGGAGGATTTATTACAGACTCATATCTGGAGACAACTTGGAAGAAATATTGCGAGATGAAGTGGGGCTTCATGCTTCCTGTGTGTCCGGCACATTTCTGCGATCAAAAAAAGGTCGAAAACGCCCTGGATCTCGGCATTGCTTTGCTTGTGAAGGCCCTTCCACTCGCTCGTGTGGCTACGAGGTTGAGTTGCGATGGGCACGGAATCGGCCCCGCGAAGATATATCTACACTACCCATGGGATGTGTATTGGGCCACGGCTGTGTTCTCTGCCCTCGGAATTCCGACTCCAAATACAAAATGGGAATGGAATGAAAACGAACTGACGATCAAACCGATTGGAGGAAAATATACCAAGACTGCCGTGCTCGGCATGCTGAACGACATTCAAGCATGCGCCCGTCGGCTCCTGAATAAAAACATTATTGAACAGATTGGTGACGCGCGTTCCAAAATGCTCGAAAATATTGGGGAGCGATCCGATGATTTTGCATATTTTTCAGAGGAAGCAGCACGTCTGCTGCAAGGTTCGCCTGCCCTGAAAGCACAGCACTAAGCCGATCCGCCCGCCAAACCGGTAGCCTCAAGGCCGTAAGATCTGTTCAAGGTTACCGGGGGGCGGTTGTGCAGATAAACTGTTTTTGGGGTCACTGTTCCAATGCTTCCAGCTTGGCTTTGGCTTCGGCATTTCCTTGCTCAGCGGCCGCCCGATACCATCTAGCAGCTTCATCGAGGTTTTGCTCTACACCCCAGCCCTCTCGGTAGCAATCTCCAAGATCGTTTTGCCCAGCCGAGTTCCCCTGCTCAGCGGAAGCCCGACACCATTTGGCCGCTTCTTCAAAGTTCTGTTTGACGCCCTTCCCATAAAAGTAACAAAATCCAAGATTGCATTGCCCATTCGAGTTCCCCTGCTTAGCGGAAGCAAGGAACCATTTGGCCGCTTCTTCAAAGTTCTGTTTGACACCCTTCCCTTCACGGTAGCAAAATCCAAGATTGCTTTGCCCCGCCGAGTTCCCCTGCTCAGCGGAAGCACGGGACCATTTGGCCGCTTCTTCAAAGTTCTGTTTGACGCCCTTCCCGCAAAAGTAGCAATCACCAAGATTGCTTTGCCCCGCCGAGTTCCCCTGCTCAGCGGAAGCAAGGAACCATTTGGCCGCTTCTTCAAAGTTTTGCTCGACGCCTTTCCCGTTTAAGTAGCAATATCCAAGATTGCATTGCCCCGCCGAGTTCCCCTGCTCAGCGGAAGCAAGGAACCATTTGGCCGCTTCTTCAAAGTTTTGCTCGACGCCTTTCCCGTTTAAGTAGCAAAGTCCAAGATTGCTTTGCCCATACGAGTTCCCCTGCTCAGCGGAGGCACGGTACCATTTGGCCGCTTCTTCAAAGTTCTGTTTGACGCCCTTCCCGCAAAAGTAGCAATCTCCAAGATCGTTTTGCCCAGCCGAGTTCCCCTGCTCAGCGGAAGCACGGTACCATTTGGCATCGCCCGAACTGCGGGCAGGGCGGAAGCCGAGGAGGATGATGTAGAAGTACTGGCAGCCTGGGGAGCCGGCCCAGTAGCTGTTGCGGTAGGAGGCAGCGCAGATGCCCGCGCGGTCGGACCAACTCCCGCCCCGAATGCACCGGGTGGAGCCATAAGAATCCCAACACCACTCCCAGACGTTCCCGCTCATGTCATACAATCCAATTTCATTTGCCGCCTTCGTGCCGACTTCATGAGTTGAATTGCTCCCGATGTCATCAATCACCGACCCTTGTTCATAACACCCCCCTGCATCGCAACACCCCACTGCATTCAGATTATTGCTTCCGCTATATGTGTAGCCTTGACTACGCACGCCGCCGCGTGCAGCCCACTCCCACTCCGCCTCAGTCGGCAGACGATAGCCGTTTGCACTCGCGTCCATGTCCACCACATTTGAGCCCTCCTCTCCAAATTCTCCGCTCTTATAAATCGCTCCAGCTACGGTGTAAACTGGCTCCAATCCCTCCATCTCGCTCTTGGCATTGCACCACTTGACCACATCATACCAGTTTACCATGGTGATAGGATGCCTCGGCCCCTTGCTTTCCCCCACTTCGTATCCGTAGCCTATGGATAGCCCATAGGTGCGAACCGTCTGCCACTCGCCCCCTGTCACAAGGTAGGGCGCGATGAGAAAAGGCAGGACTTTCTGCCGAACAAGTTCCGAACCCTCAGGAAGCGTGCCCCCCTCGACCAGCACCATGCCATCTGACTGTAGTTTTTCCTCAGCAATCTCTGTAGATGTTTGAACAGCTTCTCGTTGTTTGAACGCTGACAAAAGCCGCTTCCTTTCTCCTAACTTGTCAATTCCTATTTCTCTGAGATCCCCGTCGGAAAGCTCGGGCAGAATCGAGTCGGTGATGCCCTGGTCGGTAAATGTTCCGAGCAGAACCTCCAACCCTTCGGCTTTCAAAATAGATTCGAGTTTTTCGGTCATAATGTTGTTCAGCAGTGGGAGTTCAAAACGATGTTTTGCTTAAAAATCATTCTCCCTGTTCGGTCACACATAATCTGAATGTACGGCGGAGATATTTGCAGCAATTCCATCAAGGCCAGGGAACAGAGACGCCTGATGGTATCCGCAACGCTGCAGGGATTTGCGGATAACCTGCTTCAGTTTCGGCCGGATTGTGAAGCGTATGAGCGATTTGGAGGTGTAGGCGACATGTGGATTCGGGTGGATGCTCAACACCGATGCTTGGGCCGCAACGCGGTCAGCGCGATGGGACGGGATCACCTTGCAAACGGCATTTATATTAAAAGGATCCGTTGTGGTATTCGCCGTGGTATTGAAATCCTCGGCGTAAACCGCTGCCGCAGTCTCTGTGCAATCAACAACAGCGAAGTAGAGTGAGACGAGGGGGTTTCGTGTCCAATCCAAAAGCCTGGTCGGTAGTCCGTGGTGGCGGGCGAGGACAAGCCATTCCCAGGTGTCGAGGTTCCCGTTGACATATCTCGCTCCTTCAAGCCTGAATTTTTTTAAAAGAGCTCTCTCTTCGGTCGCCAAACGAGGCAGACTGTGCTTTGCAAATTTCTGCAAGCGTCCGATCACAGGTATCAGTTGGTGTTTCTTGTCCGACACGCCCCGGAAAATCCTTCGATCACAAAGTGGAGAGCACGCCTTTTCAACAAAGTCGGAGAATGATGAGATAGGAATGGATTTCATCAGAACGGAGTATGGATGCCACCGGGACTGAACTTGCACCCCGCTCCCTTGCTCCGGCTTCCGCACCATGCGCAGAGTTCTCCGCCAACTCCATGGACGTGCTTTTTTTGAGGGTTAATGTGACATCCGGGACCATAGTCGGGAGATCCACAATACCGGCAGGCTTTCGGATTATTCGGGTGGAGGTGGATTTTGCTCCCATCGGGGTTCATGCGGCATCCAGCCCCGTAGCTTCGGCTTCCGCAATAACAGCAATTGTCGTCCATATCAGATCTGACGCTTGAAGGATCCATCAATGCCGTAGATTTGCACCTTACCATTCGACAGGGTGATG
Source organism: Verrucomicrobiia bacterium (assembly GCA_037129975.1). Classification (GTDB taxonomy): domain Bacteria; phylum Verrucomicrobiota; class Verrucomicrobiia; order Chthoniobacterales; family Terrimicrobiaceae; genus QYQL01. The sequence goes on from JBAXTX010000034.1 coordinate 6,560, forward strand.
TGAACTTCGTTGCCGGCAACGACGGCACTGGTCACCCCGGTGCCGACATTGCGGTGAAAAGAGCCATCCGTTTTATAGATCTTCGCGGTCCCGCCCTCAACTTTAGCTACGTATTGTATTGCCATAATTTTTGTTTCCTTTTGATCGCCCGGTTTTTTGGGGTCGTCAACAAAAGCGGGCGGTTCTTTTGTTGCCACAGAAAATGCATTTATTTTCCACAGGTTGTTTTATCAGTTCTGCAACATTGTCTCGGCGGAAGCACCGTGCCTCTGCGGCCCGTTGGGCCGATTTCCGCTGTGAATTCCGGGGTCATAGACGAATCTTGGGGACTCGAATACCAGAACCCGCCGGAACAGGCGAGAAAATAAAAATAAATCGTGTCAGCTTTTCAATAGTGCCTGAACCGACAGCGCTAACGACAGAACAGCGAAAATCAACCCCCATACTCCGAGACGGAAAGTGAATCGGACTGTGTCGTCCAAGTGATTGTTGTAGAATAGCACTCGGCCGAGCCACTGGGGGCGAACTATCACAATGGCAATTGTCGCATCCTCCTGCACGTCCAACTGGGTTCGTGTGCGCGGTCCGATCCAGCAGATTCCGGACGGGATCGGAAGCGATCCGTGGCCTTTCAGCAGACGGTAGACTGTGCCCGCCTGGGTGGTGACAGCGACGATACGGGATTTCCATGGGTAGAGCCGGTTATCAGATGCCGGGCAGCCAGCAATATCGCTGAATTGGGAGCTGCAAATCCGAACGTCATTTTCGCCGAGGTCGTCCGGAACTACCGTTAAGTTTTGGTATTTCAATGTCATTGGAGGATGCGGCCCGAGGGGCCGATTTCCGCTGTGAATTCTGGGGTCATAGACGAATCTTGGGATTCGAATACCAGAACCCGCCGGAACAGTCGAGAATATAAAAAAGAATTTCGGCTTCCGACCAAAGCCGCAGATTCCGCCCTCTTCACTTTCCACTGCCGCCTGCCCGAATGCAGGATGATATCGGACGCGCCGGATTCCACCGACGCCAGCAGGCTTTCTCAATACATCTCGACCGGCGACCGGTTGCCGTCTTCCGGGCTTCGTATGGCGGCGGCTTCTTCGCCGAGCGTGGCAACGCGAAGGGCCAGGACTTCGTCATCCGCCGCATGGAAGGCTTCGAGGGAGAACGGGGTCGGCGGCGCGAGGCGGGATTTGCAGCGGGCGACGGATTCCCAGGCGGGCAGCAGTTTGTCGCCGAGGGCTTCGATGGCGGATTTTGCGGCGGCGGCCATTTCGACGCGGTGGCAGATCATGAGGAAATCGTTGCCGGCCTCGATGCCGAGGCGCATCGTCTCGTCGAAGCCGTAGTGGTTGAGGATCGCGCCCATGTCGAGGTCGTCGGTCATGACAAGACCTTCGAATCCGAGGTCGTTCCGCAGGAGGTCGCGGATGATCGCCGGCGAGAGCGAGGCCGGACGGTTGACCGGATCGAGTCCGGAGATCGCGATGTGGCCGATCATCATGCTGTCCACCGATTTGGCAAACGCGCGGAAGACGGCGAGTTCCGCGGCTTCCATGTCCTCGCGCGAGCGTTCGATCCGGGGGAGTTCGTGGTGGGGGTCGAGCCCTGCGGAGGAATAGCCGGGGAAATGTTTTCCGCACGAGAGGATCCCGGCCGCGCGGAGCCCTTCGTTGAATGCGCCGGCCTTGCGGATGACCTCCACGGCCGACCGGCCGTAGCAACGGCCGCGCAGCGAGTTGTCCGCCCCGTCATCGAACGAGATGTCAAGGACCGGGCAGAGGTCCATGTTGAAGCCGAAGATCCGGAGCAGGCGACCGGTGATGTCGCCGTGAGTTTTGATCAATTCGAGATCGTCCCGGTCGCGGAGCTGCTGCGCGTTCGGAGGTTCGTTGCCGAGGAGCTTGAGCCGCGAGACGCGCCCGCCCTCCTGGTCAATCGTGATCACCGGCTCGACATCCGAAAGGTCGCGCAGGTCATCAATGAGCTTGCGAAGTTGGACGGGAGACTGAATGTTCCGTCCGAACAGAATGAACCCTCCGGGTTGGATTTTCCGGAAGAGGCGCGCCGAGGCGGAATCGAGTTCCGTCCCCGGCACGCCGACGAGGAGAAGTTGACCTGCATCGCTGGATGGCATAATGCGGGGAAACCAGATTTCCGTCCCGCTGTCGAAATGATTCCACTCCGCAAACTCGGCCTCTACGGGGGCAGCTTCGATCCGATCCACAACGGACACCTGATTCTCGCCCGCGAGGCCCTCGAAAATCTCGGGCTCGACCGCGTGGTTTTTATTCCCGCAGCCGTCTCGCCCCACAAGACCGGGCATCCGCCCGCACCGCCGAAGCTGCGCGGCGAGATGGTGGCGGCGGCGGTCGCCGGCGAGCCGGGATTCGACTGGAGCGACCGCGAGATCCTCCGCGAAGGCCCGTCGTTCGCGGTGGATACCGTGCGCGAAATGCGGACGCGCCACCCCGAAGCGGAAATTTTTTATTTTATCGGGGAGGACAACCTTCCGGCGCTGCACACGTGGAAAGAGATCGGGGTGCTGCGCGGGCTCGTGACATTTGTTGTGTTCGCGCGCGGCGCGGGCTCCGCGGGCCATGGCTTTCCGGTGATCTCGAGGCGCGTGGACATTTCCTCGACCGATATCAGGAATCGGATTGCCAGCGGGTTGTCGGTCCGCTACCTTGTCCCCGAATCCACATGCACGATACTCGCCCAACACCGGCTCTACCGGAATGATTGAATCCGAAACGATCGCCCGCGCCTGTGCCGCCGCGGCCGCCGACAAAAAAGCCGAGAACATCGTGCTCCTCGACCTCCGGGAGGTTTCGGGATTCACCGATTTCTTCCTGATCTGCTCGGGATCTTCCGAGCCCCAACTCAAGGCGATCTCCTCCGCGATGCGGGAAAAAGCCCGCGAAGAATGTGGCGTGCGGCCGCTGGCCGAGGATGGATACCCGGCCAGCCAGTGGGTCGTCCTGGATTTTGGCGGCGTGATCTGCCACCTCTTTTACGGGGACAAACGGGGGTTTTACGATCTCGAAAGCCTCTGGAGCGACGCGAAGCGGGTGCCGGTCGGGTAACTCCTCAGAGTTTTTCTCCGGACAGGTGCGCTTGAAACGCCGCCTTGAGCTTCAGAGGATTCGGGATTTTGATCGTCCGTCCGCGCACGGTGATCAGTCCGGCCTCGCGGAGTTTTGCCAGCGTGCGCGACAACGTCTCCTGGCGCGTTCCCAACTCGCCGCTCAGCATCGTCTTGGTCATCCCGATCGCCACCTCCGCCGGCTTTTGAGTGAGCGGGCGCGCGCAACGGTGCAGGATCCAGTTCATCAGGCGGGTCTCGGAATCCTTCAGCGCCACACTCTCAAGAGACGAGATCAGCCCGTGCATGTGCCCGCTCAGCGACGCCAGAATCCGCAGCCCGATGTCCGCCCGCTGACGCAGGATTTGGAGGAACTCTCCCTTCGGAACCAGGATCGCCTCGCTTTCTCCAACCGATCTCGCGTCGGTCAGGTAGCCGGATTCGTTGAACAGGGAATTTTCGGCGAATGACTCGCCCGGACGGAACAAATGGATCACCTGCTCGCGTCCGTCCGCCCCGACCCGGTGGACGTTGATGATCCCGCGGCGGACGATGAAAAACCCGTGCGCGGGATCGCGCTGGCGGAACACATACTCTCCCTTCCGGTAAGTTTTCAGGATGGACAGGTCCGCAATCATCGCCAGGTCTTCCTCGGGAAGTCCCGCGAACACCGGCGTCCGACGGAGCGAAAAAACAATCGCTGTGTTTCGCAAGGTTTCGTGTGGGCTGGCCATCAATTTTTCATTATGTCAGCGAACCCGAACGGAAATCAAGCTTCCGCATTCGTGCGGGGATTGTGCGGCGTCGGGATTTGATATAGGGTGATCCTGTTTTGCCCTCCTCACCCACTACTTCCAAGACCAAGCCGCCCCTGCAGATCCGCCCTCTTGCCGAGGCGGTTTTCGTGGGTTTGGTTGTTCTGCTGACGGCTTGGGCCGGCATCTGGCTCCTTGGCTTCCAATCTCTTGCCGCCCAGAAGCAGGCCGTCCGCGAGCACATGCACGAGATGGTGCGCGCGGCGGCAGGGCTTGTGGACGGGGATTTGCATGAGAAACTGGTGGATTCCTCGCAGCAGGGAAGCTGGGAGTATCAGCAGGCACTGGCTCCCCTGCTGGCCTTTCACCGTGGCGTGCCGGAGATCGCCTACCTCTACACGCTCATGGAAAAAGACGGGCAATTTCGTTTTATCCTGGATACGGCGACGGCAGCCGACCGGCTTGGTTTCCCCCGCAAGATGGAGGCTTCCGGGCTCATGGATCCGTATCAGAGCCATTCGGTCGGGGAGGATCGGGCGGAGATGGAGGCCCTGCGACAGGGGAAAACCTATGTCAGCAAAGAGCCGTTCACCGACGAGTTCGGAACATTTTTGACAGCCCTTGCCCCTGTGAAAACACACGATGGGCGGACCGTGGGAGCTGTCGGGCTCGATCTGGATGTGGCGGACTACTTCGCGCAGTTTCGGAGTGTCATCCTGGCCGCCGCGGGATCGTCGGGTTTTGCGTTGCTCGTGTCCCTGCTGGTATGCGTTTTCGTTTTTCGAAGCCGGCAGCGGCTCAGGCACCAGGAGGAGATCATCCTGCAAGAGCGTGTCGAAAAAAAGGCGGGAGAGGAGCAGGACAGGCGTTTGGTCAGCGCTCTCGGTCAGATCATTTACCACTACCATGTCGCCTCCGGTCGGATGGTCTGGCGCGGAGAGTGCATGGCGATCCTGGGATTCGGCCCGGACGAAATGCCGGCCGCCCCCGAACTTTGGAAGGGCCGCATCCACCCGAAAGATCTCGTCGCGCTTGAAGCGTGGGAACCCGTCCGCGACGGGAGCGCACCCCTGCTTGTCCGGGAATACCGCTGTCTTCACAGGGAAGGGCGCTTCGTCTGGGTTCTGGACCGCAGCGTCCTCACCCGCGGTCCGGATGGAAAACTTCTCGCCGCGGACGGGATCCTCCTGGATATTTCGCAACAGAAAAAAATCGAGGCCGACCTGATCTCCGCGCGTGACGCCGCGGAAGCGGCCGACCGGGCGAAGAGCGATTTTCTGGCTGTGATGAGCCATGAGATCCGGACGCCGATGAACGGGGTGATCGGGTGTGCGAACCTGCTGCTGGACACGGCGATCACCACCGAGCAGAAGGATTATCTCAACACGATCCGCAAGTGCGGCGACTCCCTGCTCCACCTGATCAACGACATCCTCGATTTCTCGAAAATGGAGTCCGCGAAGTTGACGCTCGAGCGGCGGCCGTTTTCCCTGCGGAATTGTGCCGAGGAGGTTCTGGATCTCTATGCGCTGATGGCGGCGGAGAAAAAAATCGAATTGCTCGCCCGGTTTGACCACAGCGATCTGGACTGGATTGTGGGCGACGAGGGCCGCCTTCGTCAGATTCTTGTCAACCTCGTCGGCAACGCGCTCAAGTTCACGGCATCCGGGGAAGTCGTCGTCACGCTCGGCCGCAGGCCGTGGCTTCCGGGCGGCGATGCCCTCATGCTCTCGGTGCGGGATACCGGGATCGGAATCCCCAGCGGCGAGCAGAAACGGATTTTTCTTCCGTTCAACCAGGCGGATTCCTCGACGACCCGGCGCTTCGGCGGCACCGGGCTCGGGCTTGCGATCTGTGGTCGCCTGGCCGCGCTCATGGGCGGAGCCATCACTGTTCAAAGCGAGGAGGGCAAGGGAGCCGAGTTTGTCGTGATGATGCCTCTCGAAGAGGCGGTGGAAAAGAACGCCAAGCCGGCGGCCGGCCCGCTTCCCGGCCGCTCCGTCCTCGTCGTGGACGACAGCGCGTCGTTCCGGCAGATGATCGGGGAGACTCTCGAATCCTTCGGCATGTGCGTCACTCTGGCGGGCGATCCTCTCACGGTGCGGGAAATTTTGGATGCCGGGGCCCCGCCTGATGTGTTGCTTCTCGACGGAGGGCTCTCCGGCGCGATATTTCAGGACGTTGCGGCGGCTCTCGCCGTCGCAAAAATCCCGCAGGTGCTGGAACTCGTTGCTCCCTCCATGACGCACGTTCCGCAACCGGCATCCATCCGGTTTTCTGCCGTCATCAGCAAGCCGGTGCGCCGCGCCGAACTTCTGAAGACCCTCATCCGCTTGTTTGAGCCGCCGACCGTGGACGTGCCCGAGGCGGAGCCTCCGGCCGGACTTCTCGCCGAACGCTTCCCTTTGAAAATTCTCATCGCCGAGGACAATGCCATCAATCGCAAAGTCGTCACCCAGATGCTCGATCGCCTGGGGTACCATCCGCAGGTTGTCGAAAATGGAAAGCTCTGCGTCGAACTCCTGGAGGCCGAGTCTTTCGATCTTGTCATGATGGACATCCAGATGCCCGAGATGGATGGCTACGAGGCCACCGCCATTCTCCGGCAGCGCGGGGACACGACCTGGATCACCGCGCTGACGGCGGATGCCATGCCTGAGGATCCCCTCCGTTGCCGGATCGCCGGCATGAACGACTACCTCAGCAAACCCCTCCGCCCGGAGCCCCTGCGCGCCGCCATCGAACGCTGCGCGATTGCACGGAAAAAACTTCGCGTCGGCTGACGCCTCCTCCTGCCTCCGCAGGAAAAGGTTGCCGCGCGGTCAAATTTTTCTCTCGCAAAATCGAATATCTACCGGTTCAGTTGGCATTACATGGATCATTTGGACGAACTGGAATCCCAGAGCATTTACCTTTTGCGCGAAGCCTATCACAGTTTTTCGAACCTGTGCATGCCGTGGAGCATGGGGAAGGACTCGAACGTGTTGATCTGGCTGTCGAAGAAGGCATTTTGCGGGAAAATTCCGTATCCGTTGCTGCACATTGACACGACGTATGAATTTGCGGAGATGCTGGAGTTCCGGGAGTGGGCGGTGAAGCATTACGAGCTGGATTTGATTGTGAAGATCAACGAGGACGCACGGGCCGGGCGCGGGGCCTACACGGCACCGGTCGGATACGAGACGCACGATCCGGTGACCGTGACGCACGAGCTCAAGACGGTCGCCCTCCAGCAGATCATGGCCGAGAGAAAGTTCGACGCGCTGATCACGGGGATCCGTCGCGACGAGGATCCGACGCGCGCCAAGGAACGGTATTTTTCTCCCCGCACGGCGGACTTCGAGTGGGACTACAAGGACCAGCCGCCGGAGTTCTGGAACCAGTTCACGACGGCGGTGGATCCGGGCGAGCACATCCGCGTGCAGCCGCTGCTCGACTGGACGGAGGTGGATATCTGGCGGTATATCGAGCGCGAAAACATCCCGATCCCGCAGATGTATTTCGCGCGGCGCGGGGAAGACGGGCAGCTCTACCGGTTCCGCTCGCTCGGCTGCTGGCCGATCACCAAGCCGGTCGTGAGCCCGGCGTCTAACATCCGCGAAATCATCGCCGAGCTGCTCGTCACGAAAACGAGCGAGCGCGCCGGACGCGCCCAGGACCACCACGAGCGCAACGCCATGCAGAAACTCCGCGCGAAGGGGTTCATGTGATATGAGCGCCAATCCGCAATCCGCAATCCGCAATCCGCAATCGCCAAAGCTTCGCATCGTCATCGTCGGCCATGTGGACCACGGGAAGTCCACGTTGATCGGGCGGCTTTTTCATGACACGAACTCGCTGCCGGAGGGGAAGATCGAGCAGATCCGCAAGGCAAGCGAGGCGGAGGGGATGGAGTTCGAGTTCGCGTTCCTTCTGGACGCGCTGCTCGAGGAGCAGGAGCAGAACATCACGATCGACACGACCCAGCTTCCGTTCCGCACGGCGCAGCGGGAATACGTGATCATCGACGCGCCCGGGCACAAGGAATTCCTGAAGAACATGATCACCGGCGCGGCGAGCGCGGACGCCGCGATCCTGCTCATTGACGCCCACGAGGGGATCCAGGAGCAGTCGAAGCGCCATGCCTACCTGCTCTCCCTGCTCGGCATCAGGCAGGTTGTCGTCGCGGTCAACAAGATGGATCTCGTCGGCTACAGGCAGGAAACCTTCGAGGCGATCCGGGCGGACTACACGGTCTTCCTGCAAAAGCTCGGCGTCACCCCGCGGCATTTCCTTCCGATCTCCGCAAAGCTCGGCCACAACATCACCGCCGCCTGCCCGGAGATGCCGTGGTTCAACGGCCCCTCGATCCTGCAGGCGCTCGACGGGTTTGAAATTCCCGTGCCGCCGGAGGGGCTTCCCCTGCGCCTCGTGCTTCAGGATGTTTACCGGTTCGACGAGCGGCGGATCCTCGCCGGCCGGATCGAAGCCGGACGCCTGGCTGTCGGCGAAGAACTCGTCTTCTGGCCGGACCGCAAGCGCAGCCGGGTCAGGAGCATCGAGGACTGGGGCGCCGCGCACGCGCCGAAATCCGCCGGGGTCGGCGAGTCGGTCGCCATCACGCTCGAAGAGCAGATTTTCGTCGAGCGCGGCCAAATCGCGAGCCATCCGGGCGTCGGCCCGGTCGAGGGCCGCGAGATCCACGCGAGCCTGTTCTGGCTGGGCAACGATCCGCTGCCGCTCAACCAACCGTTCACGCTCCGGATCGGAACGCAGGAGGTCGAGGCGCGGCTCGTCGAGATCCAGCGCGTGCTCGATTCCTCGACGCTCGAACCGATCACCGGCTCGCGCGCGATCCTTCAAAAAAACGAGGTGGCGGATGTCAGGATCCGGGCGCGCAAGCCGCTCGCCTTCGACAGCCACGACCGGGTGAGCGACACCGGGCGTTTTGTCATCCTCTGGGGAAAGCGGATCGGCGGCGGCGGGATTGTTCGCGAGGCCGACTACGACCAGGCCCAGACCGGAGTCGCGAGCGACAACCTCACCTGGACGGTCAGCCCGGTGACGCGGGAGAACCGCTCCGAGCTCCTCGGCCACGCAGGCTCGGTGATCTGGCTCACCGGGCTCTCGGGCTCGGGAAAATCCACCCTGGCCACCGGGTTGGAATACCAGCTCCACCGGCGCGGGATGGCCGCGTTCATCCTCGACGGAGACAACCTCCGCCACGGGCTCTGCTCGAATCTGAAATTCTCGCCGCAGGACCGCTCGGAGAACATCCGGCGCGCCGGAGAAACCGCGAAGCTCATGGCCGAGGCCGGGCTCATCGTCATCTGCTCGCTCATCTCGCCCTACCGCGCCGACCGCGCCCGCGCACGGGAAATCTGCCAGAGCGACGGCATCCCCTTCGCCGAGGTCTTCATCAACGCCCCGATCGAGGTCTGCGAAGCCCGCGACCCGCGCGGCCTCTACAAGCGCGCCCGCGCCGGCGAAATTTCCGACTTCACCGGCATCACCTCGCCTTACGAGCCGCCGGAATCCCCCGAGCTCGAAATCCGCACCGGGGAATTCCCGATGGAATCCTCGCTCGCGACCCTCCTCCACTTCGCAACACAAATCGCCAAAGGCCTCCCCGACACGCGCGAAGCCGGCGCGGGATCTGGAATTTGAGGCGGCTCATGTGAAGGAACAATCCGCCGACCTTCCCTTCGGCAAGTGTCATGATCGCCATCACGATTGAAAACCTGGTCAAGAAGTTCGGGGAGACCGTCGCGCTCAACGGGATCCATCTCCGCGTCGAGCCGGGCGAGATGTTTTTTTTGCTGGGTCCGAGCGGGTGCGGGAAGACGACGCTGCTGCGGAGCGTCGCCGGGTTTTATCTTCCCGAGGCGGGACGGATCCTTTTCGGGCAGGATGAGGTGACGCGGCTTGCGCCGCACAGGCGGAACACGGGCATGATGTTCCAGAGCTACGCGCTGTGGCCGCACATGACGGTCGCGAAGAATGTGGCCTTCGGGCTCGAGGAGCGGAGAGTTCCCGCCGCCGAGTTGAAGCAACGCGTCGCCAAGGCGCTGGAATCCGTGCGGATGGAGCCGTATGCGGAGAGGAAGATCGCCCAGCTCTCGGGCGGGCAGCAGCAGCGCGTCGCACTCGCCCGCGCGCTTGTCATCCGCCCGCGCTGCCTGCTCCTTGACGAGCCGCTCTCGAATCTCGACGCAAAACTCCGCCTCGAGATGCGCGCCGAGATCCGGCGGGTCTGCAAGGAATTCGGACTCACGACGATCTACGTGACCCACGACCAGAAGGAAGCGCTTTCGATCTCCGACCGGATCGCCATCATGGAGGGCGGGCGGATCGCGCAGGTCGGCTCGCCGGAGGGCGTTTACCGGCGTCCGCACACGAGGAGCGTCGCGGATTTTATCGGAGAAACAAATTTTCTGCCGGGCAAAATCCGCTCCTCCGCCGCGGGTCGTGCGGTCGTGGAGGCGGGTGCCTTCGGGAATTTCGAGTGCGTGGTTGGTGATCCGAACTGGCTGCCTAGGTCGGGCGAGGAGGCGACGCTTTCGATCCGCCCCGAGTGCTGGACGATCCACGATGCGGAGGCGCGGACGAACTCCGTGCGCGGCCGCATCGGCGCGGCCGTCTATCTCGGCGAGATCGCCCAATACCGGTTCGCCACATCGGGCGGGCCGCTGAAAATCTTCGAGCTCAACCCGCGCCTGTCCGCCCGCCCGCCCGACCGCGATCTCCTCGCGTCGGTGAACGCGGAGGATGTGGTCGTGCTCAGAAAATAAGGGAAACGGGCTTGATGCGTTCCTCTTCCTGCCCGCCCCGGTTTCCCGCTTGACGATGGTAGCACGAATGTGGCAGGTTTGTGTCATGGCAAAAGCAGCGATACTCCGCGCCCGTGTTGATTCCGATAAAAAGACCGCCGCCGAACTGGTTTTTTCCAAGCTGGGCATCTCGTTGGGCGATGCGATCAATCTGTTTTTGGGTCAGGTCAGCATCCAGAAGGGAATTCCCTTCGCCTTGACCACGCGCCCCCATCTCGATTTGAGCAACGCGGACATCGAGGAAATCGAACGGCGCTATGCGGACCGCTCTCCCAACGCTATAACCCGGGCCGCGTTGAAGGAGAACACCGTGAAAGCCCGCCGCTACAAGTCCGCGGCGCAGTTGCTCCAAGCCCTCAAGTCCTGATGCGCCAAATCGTCCACTCCAGTCAGTTCAAGCGGGATTACAAAAGGCGATCCCGCGAGAAAGGGCTCGATGGATTGCTTTCGGAAGTCATCGGTCGGCTCGCGCCGGGCGAACCGTTGCCCGCAAAACTCCGGGACCATCCGCTCAAGGGCGGCTATGCGGGATGCCGCGAATGCCACCTGAAACCGGATTTGCTTTTGATCTATGTTCTGACGCAGGAAGAACTCCGCCTGATCAGGCTCGGCAGCCACAGCGAGTTGTTCGACTGACGGGGACACGGGCAGTCCGCTCAAGAATGCAGGAACCATCAAGCAGACCGACATACTCAGCCCCTACGACCTTGCCTACAAACGTGCGAAGGACGGCGGACTGGGGGAAAAATTATCCGCCGCAGAGTCCCGCGAAGTCATCCGTGCCGTGCGAGCCGATGCCGGGATGGTCACGGCAATTCCTTTGCCCGAGCCTGTCTGCCGCGATCCGGATCTTGTCCTCGCGGCTGCGCTTGCTGCGAATGCCGACGCCATTGTGACCGGCGATCGGGATTTGCTGGTGTTGAAAAGCTTTCACGGCATCCCCATCCTCAACCCCCGCGACTGCCTCGCCCGACTGTCAGCCCTGCCGGAGGATTCCGTGCCCGGCCTCTACGCACGTGCGGCCATTGCCACGCACAGCGGGGACGCTCAGGGCGCAATGGCCCTCGTGGAAAAAGCCCGGGCGACGGGAAGCAGGAGTGCATCCCGATTCGAGTCCGACCTCCGGCTTCTGGGATTCAAAGAGTAGCAGGGGAAATACGGAAAATAATTTGTTCGGGTTCTGAAATTATCGAATTCCTGCCGTCTCGATCCTCTCGATGGGACATTGACGCACGGGCGAATCGGGTGCATTTTGCCAGCGTGAGCAAGCGCAAAACCACGACGACTGTTCCGAAGGAAAAGAAGACGCCGGGAACGATTGCGGTCGAGAAGTATCGTCCCAGAATGAACAAACTCACGGATACGGAACGCGAGAAGCTTCTTGCTCTGGCAATGGTAACGATCTACGGCCAGACCGCAAATGCTGATCGCCGTTGACACAAACGTCCCGCTTGATCTTGCAGGGGGAGTTGAAGACGTGGTGGATGCGCTCGCCGTCATTCGGCAACGCATCAAATCCGCCCGCCTGATTGCTCCGCCGACAGTGAATCTCGAGTTGGCTTTCCTCAGCCAGTTTGCGGAGGAAGAAATGGTGCGCGCCAACGCGCAGACCGCGCTGCGTTCCCTCGCTTCAAAGTGGAAAATTCAGCCGGCGAATCTCGTGCCGGTGGGACATGGGATTGTTGCCACGATTGGATCCAAACTGTGCGCGGACGATCTATTGCCCGATGAAGAGCACCACGATGCCCTCATCCTGGCTGAATCCGCGCTGCTTGGGTGCTCATTCCTTTTGAGTAGCGACGCCCACCTGCGAGGAATGGATTATCAGCGTCTTAAATTGCTTCTCCAAGATTTTCACGTCGCCGCGCCAATCGTTGCCACACCCCGCGAAATCGTTCGGAAATTTTTTCGCTGACTTTTTCCATGGGGTCTCTGAGATGAAAAAAAGAACGGGCAAATGCGCGGCTTTTCCCACGCATGGGCAGGATGCCCATGCTCTGCGCGCCAGCGCCAGCCGCCGCATCATGGCTGTGCTGGCCGCGATGGCGGTCGTCATCGCCGTTCCGTTCGCCTTGAAGCCGAAGGACAACCTGCTTGCCGCGGCGGACGACTCGCTGGTGATCGTGTCGCCGCACAACGAGGCGATCCGTTACGAGTTCAGCCGGGCGTTTGCGGACTATTACAAGGACAAGACCGGCCGCTCGGTGCGGCTGGATTGGCGGCTGCCGGGAGGAACCAGTGAAATCGCCCGGTATTTGAAGGGCGAGTATTATGCGTCGTTCGAGCGGGAATGGACGCTCGGCGGGCACGCCTGGACGCCGGCCGTGGCGGCCGCGTTTGACAATCCGAAGGTCCGGCCCGCGGATGCCGCCGCGCTGGACACGCCCGCGCAGGCCGCGCGGCGGGGGTTCCTCGCCTCGCAACGCGGGATCGGGATGGATGTTTTTTTCGGCGGCGGCGCGTTTGACTTCGAGCAGCAGGCCTCGGCCGGGCGACTCGTCCCGTGCGATGTGATCCGCGCCCACCCGGACTGGTTCACCGACGCCTCGATTCCGGAAAAGGTCTCGGGGGAAATTTTTTATGATGCCGGCGGCCGCTGGATCGGAGCGTGCCTGGCCTCGTTCGGAATTTGTTACAACACCGACTCTCTGCGCCGCCTCGGGGTCAGGGAACTTCCGGCCTCGTGGCACGACCTCACCAATCCCATCCTCTTCAAACAGGTCGCCCTCGCGGACCCGACCAAGAGCGGGTCCGCCGCAAAAGCCTTCGAAATGCTCATCCAGCAACAGATGCAGGATCTCGTGCGTGCAGCGGGCTCCGAGGATCCGGCCATCCTGGCGATCGGGTGGAAGCGCGGGCTCGAAATCATCCAGGCGGCTTCCGCGAACGCGCGGTATTTCACCGACGCCGCCGGCAAGGTCCCGATGGATGTTTCACTCGGCGATGCCGCCATCGGGATGTGCATTGATTTCTATGGGAGGTTCCAGAGCGAGTCGGTGAAAATCGGGACCGCACCCTCGAGACTGCAATACTTCACGCCGGCCGGCGGATCGTCGGTCGGAGTGGATCCGATCGGCCTGCTCCGGGGAGCGCCCAACCGCGCGGTCGCGGAGGAGTTCATCGCGTTCGTCCTCTCGCCCGAAGGCCAGAAACTCTGGAACTTCCGGGTGGGGACTCCCGGCGGACCAAGGAAGTATGCGCTCCGCAGGCTGCCGGTGCGCGGGGAACTTTATGCGCCGGAGTTCTCCGGCTTCCGCTCGGATCCCGATGTCATGCCGTATCAGGCGGCCGGGCTTTTCACCTACCATCCGGACTGGACGGCACCGCTTTTCAAAACCATGAGCTTCATCATCCGGGTGATGTGCCTCGACCCGCACGACGAGCAGGCGTCCGCCTGGAAGGCGCTCGCGGCGGCCGGGTTCCCAAGCGGAGCGCTGAAAAAGTTTTCCGACGTATCCGCCGTGGATTACGAAACCGCCCGGAATCAAATCGCGCATGTGCTCGCGTCGCCCGACCGGATCGACGAGGTGCGGCTCGCGAAGGAACTCGGCGGCCGGTTCCGCGCGCAATACCAGGAAGCCGAGCGGCTGGCGAAGGAGGGGAAATAATCCCATGTCATCCGCCCTCGCAAAGCTCGTCTTCTTATTAACGTCCGCTTTCTTCGCGCTCTTCTTCGCGTGGCCGGTTTTCGAGGCGTTGAGAGGCGCGTTTGTGGGGGCGGACGGGAGGTTCACCTGCGGCTACATCGCGGAGGTTTTCCGGAATCCGATTTATCTCGAGGGCCTGTGGAACTCGTTGCTCATGGGCGTGGGAAGCACGCTGCTGGCCGCGCTCCTTGCGATCCCGCTGGCGGTGATCTGCGACCGTTATCTTTTTCCCGGCAGGTCCCTGCTCGGCGCGGCGATCCTGATTCCGATGATCCTGCCGCCGTTTGTCGGCGCCATCGGGATGAAGCAGATCCTCGGGCAGCAGGGGGCGTTGAATGCCCTGCTCGAATCCCTCGGCTTCATGGACTCCGCGCAGCCGGCGGACTGGCTCGGCGACAGCCGGCTGTGGGGCGTCATCATCATGAATGCCCTGCACCTCTACCCGATCCTCTACCTCAACGTGCTCGCCGCGCTCGCAAACGTGGACCCGGCGATGGAGGAGGCGGCGGAAAACCTCGGCTGCACCGGCTTCCGGAGATTTCGGAAAATCACGCTGCCCCTGATCATGCCGGGGATTTTTGCCGGCGGCATCCTCA